>NZ_JBFRYB010000001.1:1597450-1916940 GCF_040892595.1 Zhongshania sp. R06B22
ATTTGTCTTGATTCGCGGCCTAATGTTTGGGGTAGATGCGGTCGAGGTGCAGGGTATCGAGCCCATAGCCTGGGAAGAGGGCAGGCCGCTTGAAAGTCTGATCGCAGCTATACAGATACCGACCATCTCCGAGGGTGACGGCCGGCCAGTTAATGCAAAGGCCTTTGCTGATTTTAGGCAATATTTAGCCCTGCGTTATCCGCGGGTGTTCAATGAGCTAGAGGTAGAAATACTGGCAGAGCACTCGCTGTTATTGCGCTGGGACGGATCTGGCAGCCAATCGCCGGTGATGTTTTTAGCGCACCAAGACGTTGTGCCGGTGATTCCAGGTAGTGAGTCATCTTGGCGTTACCCCCCCTTTGCCGGGGTGGTGAGTGAGGGTTTTATTTGGGGGCGCGGCGCCCTTGATGATAAGGGAAGTTTAATTAGTATTTTGGAGTCTGCTGAACGCTTACTCTCTGAAGGTTTTGTGCCTGAGCGAACCATCTATTTCGCCTTTGGACATGACGAAGAAATCGGCGGCGAAGGTGCCAAAGCCATCGCCAAGGCACTGGCTCTAAGAAATGTGCGGCTGGGCTTTTTATTGGACGAGGGGGGCTTTGTCACCAAAGACTTAATCCCCGGTATTAAGGGCCGTGTCGCATTAATCGGCCCTGCAGAAAAGGGCTATGTGAGTTTAAATATAAGCGCGAAGGGCGACGGTGGCCACGCCTCTATGCCCCCCAGTCATACCGCCTTGGGCCTTGTTGCTAGGGCAATCACCCGCTTGGAGAATAATCCCTTTCCCGCTGATCTTAGTTTTACGCGCGACACCTTGGAGGCTTTAGGTTCAAAGGCGCCGTTTATCCAGCGCCTGGTGTTTGCCAACCTTTGGCTATTGGGGCCATTGGCGGAAAGTATGATGTCGGATATTCCGGGAGCCAATGCGGGTATCCGCACAACGACGGCGGCGACCATGATGAGCGCAAGTGTAAAAGACAATGTCTTACCGCTGAGCGCTAACGCCGTGGTTAATTTCAGGATTTTACCGGGGGATACGGTTGAGTCGGTTATCGCCTATGTGAATCGGGTTATTGATGACCCCGAGGTTGTGGTATCGCCGTATAGTGACTTTGCTAATAACCCTTCCAAGGTCGCCCCTGTGGGTTCGGGTGGATACCAAGTGTTGAGCGAGATCATTCGACAAGTGCGACCAGATACCGCGGTGGCGCCGCGTTTAGTGGTTGGCGCAACTGACGCACGTCATTTTGAAGCGATTGCTGATGCGAGCTACCGCTTTTTGGGCTTAGAAGTGGGGCCCGAAGAATTGGCCGGTATGCACGGCACTAATGAGCGGGTATCGGTGGAAAGTTTTATGGATTCAGTGCGTATCTATTATCGTTTAATGCAACGCTCAGCAGAGCTTTAGAAACACCTTTAAAAATCATGTCCCTGGTCTGCGCTGCATATGACGCCGCAGACATTAATGGAAATCATGGGATGAATTCTTGATATTCATAAGATGGTCGCAGTTTTCAATACTGAAGGCCACCACATGAATCACGGGTGTGGCATGGCCGCTTGCTGATTTTTGCAGGCAGCCTTTAACCATTAAAATACGGCCTTGTAAGACCGCTTTTTGACAGCGTTCTTGCACTGCTGGCCAGACAATAATATTACTGTTGCCGGTTTCATCTTCTAAGGTCATAAACATCACCCCAGAGGCGGTACCCGGTCGTTGTCGACAGCTGACCAAACCGCCAATACGAATAAATTTACCGTCCTTAATAGTGTTTAAATCTTGCGCCGTCGCACAATTTTTAAAGACCTTTTGACTGCGCAACAAAGCCATAGGATGGCGCCGGAGAGAGAGGCCGGTATGGCGATAATCACTGAGAACCTCTTCAGTTTCGACAGGGGGTGTGAGTTGTATGGTGTCCTGTGTCGCTCGCAAATTACCCAAGGGCGCAGGGGGCTGCCAGGCGCTAATTTCCCACAGGCTTTGGTAGCGGTGCATATTAAAACAGTGGAAGGCATCGGCCTGTACCAATTGCTGCCGGTACTGTTTGGCGATGCTTAGCCGAGTACAGAAATCGTCCATACTATGGAATAGCGCATCTTGCCGCACCCGGCAGAGTTGCGTCGCGATACGCTGCGTAAAGCCCTTAATTAAACGCAGGCCCAGACGCAGTGCGGGCGCACTGGGGTCGCCTTCAAGACGGTGATCCCACTCACTATGATTAATACAGATGGCGCGCACCTCAATGTCGTGACGACGGGCGTCTTGTATCAGTTGCGAGGGCGCATAAAATCCCATCGGCTGACTGTTCAATAGACCACAGTAAAACGCGGCGGGGTAGTGACATTTGAGCCACGCAGAGGCGTAGGCAAGTAAGGCAAAACTGGCGGAGTGGGACTCTGGAAAACCATAGGCACCAAACCCTTTCATTTGACTAAATAGCCGCTCGGCAAAATCTTCGCTATAGCCGCGCTCGCGCATACCGCCGACAAGTTTGTCGCGGAATTTTATTAAGTCGCCGTTCTTGCCCCAGCTGGCCATAGCTCGTCGCAATTGATCCGCCTCGCCGCCGCTGAAGCCAGCAGCGACCATTGCCAACTGTATGACCTGTTCTTGAAATACTGGCACCCCCAAGGTGCGTTTTAATACCCTTGCGATGGCGTCATTTTCATACTCGGCTTTTTCTAAACCCTGCCGACGCTGTAAAAACGGATGCACCATGCCGCCTTGAATCGGTCCGGGTCGCACAATGGCAATTTGAATAACCAGATCATAAAACGTGCGGGGCTGCAGGCGTGGCAACATGGTCATTTGGGCGCGGGATTCAATTTGAAATACCCCCACACTGTCGGCGATACATAACATTTGATAGGTGGCGGGGTCCTCCGCAGGAATATCACTGAGCTGATGAACCGTACTGCCAGCGGCGCTGATATAGCCAAGGCTCTTACGTAGCGAGCTGAGCATACCTAGGGCTAATACATCAATTTTCATCATTCCCAGTGCTTCTAAGTCTTCTTTGTCCCACTGGATAATAGTCCGCTCAGGCATGGCGGCATTTTCTATGGGCACCAAACTAGCAAGGGGGTCGCGGGTAATAACAAAGCCGCCCACGTGTTGCGATAAATGACGGGGAAAGCCCAGAATCTCATTAAGCAAAGCCATAAATTGCTGAATGGGAATGCTGTCGGTATCGAACTGGGTTTCTTGTAAGCGTTGAATAAAAGTGCTTTTGTCATCCCACCACGCCATATTGCGCGATAATTTTTGCAGCAAGTAATCGTCTAGGCCAAGGGCTTTACCCACATCGCGAACCGCGCTGCGACGCCGATAACTGATAATGGTGGCGGCGAGGGCGGCGTGCTGGCGACCGTATTTTTTATAAATATATTGAATAACTTCTTCGCGGCGCTCGTGTTCAAAATCGACGTCGATATCGGGTGGCTCGTCGCGCTCTCTAGAAATAAAACGCTCAAATAATAACTGTCCCCGCGACGGGTCAACCTCAGTAATAGACAGGCAGTAGCACACCGCCGAATTGGCCGCTGAGCCTCTGCCCTGGCAGAGAATACCTTGGTTGCGGGCGAACTGAACAATATCGTAAACCGTTAAAAAATAATGCTCGTATTGTAGCTCGGCGATTAAGGCGAGTTCTTTTTCCAGCAAGCTTTTAACCAGCTCGGGTACGCCTTTGGGCCAGCGCCGTTGCGCGCCATGCAAGGTGATTTCGCGAAGAAATTCACGGGCGTTTTTATTAATGGGCACCACTTCATTGGGGTACTGGTAACGCAGCTCTTTTAACGTAAACGTGCAGCGCTCGGCAATAGCGACACTCTCGCTGAGTAAGTCTGCGGGATAGTCTCGCTGTAGCAGTTCCCGCTTTTTAAGATAACGCTCGCTATTGGCCTGTACTTGGCTGCCAAGTTTCTGCACCGAGGTGTTAAGGCGAATGGCGCTGAGCACATCTTGCAAGGGCTTGCGCTGGCGGCAATGCATATGCACATTGCCACAGGCCACCATACGAATGCCGTGCTCGCGGGCGAGTTGATAGCGCTTAAAATAATAGGGCTCGGCTTGCTGCTGACCGTGAAAGCTGATGCCCAGCCAGAGTCGATCACTAAAATACTGCTTTAGCTCACTCGCGTAGTGTTCCTTGTCGTCGGGGTTGAGCCAAATAGCGAAACAGTGCTGACTATAACGTCGTAAATCCCCTAAGTTCAGCTGGTAACTGCCTTTGCTACTGTGCAGGCGGGCGCGACTAATTAGCGAGCACAGCTCGGTATAGGCAAGCCGCACCGGAGCAATTAAAACCAGATGAATTCCCTCGTCGAGAATAAACTCGGCGCCGCAAATTAATTTAATCCCATGCTCTTCACTGGCGCGATAGGCGCGCACAATACCTGATAGCGAACATTCGTCGGTAATGGCGATAGCCTGATAGCCAAGCTCGGCGGCCTTGCTAACGAGTTCTTGGGGGTGAGAGGCGCCGCGCAAGAAACTGAAATTACTCAGGCAGTGAAGCTCGGCGTAAGAGCTTGGCTCAGTTGGTGTCTCGGCTTTTTTACTATGCATGGCGCTACCCAAAAAAGCCGTGTAAATACCACTGGCGCTTCAGGCAGTCTTTGAAAATCCAGCACAGCGCGCCGTTTTGATGGCGGGCAATATAGTAATCTCGGGTTTGGCGCTGCTGCCACCACTGGCCATCAAAGCGTTCCGGACCTTGCAATAAATGCAATTCGCCCTGCCAGAATAAACCCTCGCCGGTTTCGCTAATCGCCTTGGGCGGGTGGCAAAGCCAGTTTGGTCTAAGCAGCGGTTTATATTCGCTTGCTGCTGATGGCGCCGCTGCCACCGCTTTTAGTTTGCTGTGGCTGGCGGTATGGGCATCGCGAAGAACCCAGTTCAGCTCTGGGAGGTGGGCGTCTTGCAAATTGAATTGATGACAGCGGTGGGGGCCTAATCTCAAGCGGAGTTTATCTAATACTTGGGCGGTCTTTTGCTGTTGCTGACTGTTATTGGCGGTCTCGAATAATTGCTCACTTTGCAGCTCGTTATGAATAAATTGCTCGCAGTGTAGGCTCAGTGTTTCTACCGAGCCTTTTAAGCTGAGTTGCTCTAAGCGCAGCATAACCAGTTCTATCAAACTGCGACGGTCAAAGTGGTGATGGCTTAGTGCCAAAGACCATGGCTCTTTGCTGCCGTCTAAATAGTGAAACTGCCACTCTAGATCGCGGTTCACACACTGTCGCAAACGCAGATAGTGCTCCAGTTCGCTGAGTAGCGCCGAGACCGGAAAGCGTAATTGCTGTTTGCTATGTAGGCCACCGTCAAAATGACGCTGGGCGGTGAAAGTTTCTGGGGGAATAAACTTGGGCCGAATATCTGCCTGTTCCCCCTCTAGTTTAGCGAGCAGCTTGGCAATGTCTTTACCGAAGCGGCGTTCAAGCGCGGCGCGGGGCAGGGCCTGAATATTACCCAGGGTGTGTAAGCCCATTTCCTGTAAGGTGCTCAGGGTTTTGGGGGGCAGTGTTAATAAGCTAATGGGCAGCGCGCTCAGGGCCTTTTGTAATGCGTCTTGATGCAATTGGCCGGCGCCATTTACTAAACTTGCCGGGCTTAGGTTTTGATGGCTGAGTAGCTCAGCCGCCAATGGCGTAGGGGCAATACCCAGCTTTACGGTAAGTCCACGGCGGCGAAAGGCGCTAATAAATTTACGGTATAGCCGCGCCAAATTGTTAAATAAGCGCAGTGAGGCGCCCAGCTCCAATAACACCGCATTGGGCGGGCAAAGACAGACGTCTCCGCTAAAGCGATATGCCCAGAGTGCAATATTGTCTAAATGCTGTTGCTCGCGCTTCAGGTCGCGGGGGCGAAGCTCTAGGGCGCTGCATAAACTGATGGCGGTAGTGACTGACATGCCCGCCGCGACCCCCGCTTGTTGCGCCGCGCCATTCACCATCTCGATGGTATTGTTATTTGTTAGTGCCAACATACCCGCTGAGCGGCTTTCGCTGATGGCGTCTAATGGCAGCTCTGGTAGCCTCAGGCACAACCACAGCATTAGTGCGACTGCTCTTTGCTGGCAGTGGTGGAGAGCTTTGTGACATCGTCTTGCTGTGGGGCGGCGAATATAGCGGCCTTGCCGGTT
This sequence comes from Zhongshania sp. R06B22, assembly GCF_040892595.1. Taxonomy (NCBI): domain Bacteria; kingdom Pseudomonadati; phylum Pseudomonadota; class Gammaproteobacteria; order Cellvibrionales; family Spongiibacteraceae; genus Zhongshania; species Zhongshania arctica. The sequence goes on from NZ_JBFRYB010000001.1 coordinate 1,603,597, forward strand.
TTGCTTAAGAGACTAATTTTACGCAGGGCTTGGCGTTGAGGTGGCAGAGCCGGTGTAGTGTTATATACCGGCCAGCTGGCGGCGGCGCTCTGCTGTAAAAACAGCGCGGGCGGCCGAGCTAATTGCAGCTGCTGTCCGGCATGGCCCCCCTGCTGCTTTATCACATTAATCTGCAGGGCTTGGTTTGCGGCAGCTAACTGTAGCCGTAGCGGTGCGGGAGATATTTGTTGTGCAAAGACGGAGGGGCGAAAATGGATATGCCAGCATTGCCCTTCCAGCGCGGCAATATGCAGACGTCGCAGCTGTCGATCATTGAGATCCGCGCCGCTAAACCAGCTCAATACAGCGGCATAGGCGCCACTGCGGAGTAGCTCTTCGGCCGCCCACAGCTGGTCGCTCAAGGTTTTGGGTCTCACCAGTAACTGCTTATTTACAGCTAGTCCCTGTTCAGCCAAGGCTGGGGTATAAGGTAAAAACGGCGGGTTTAGCCACGCCATGGCTCGATCTTCAAGGCGCTCACGCAAGGCGGGCATAAGCAGCCACAACTCGCCAATGCCATAATCACCCAGCAACTCGGTAGAGCCACTGCGCGGCCAGCCACCAATGTGTAGGGCCGCATCTAAGGCTCTAAACCCAGTGCAGAGGCGATCACCGACCGCCACCCTAGGGCGGAGTTGCTGGCCTCGCCAGAGCTTGCGCTCATCGAGTAATTGGTCAAGGGAGTGAGTTTTCATATTGCCGCTAAAAATACGTCAGCAGGAGATTGCTGTATGTATATACAGTATATTAAGTGAGGCAAATGTCAATGTTGAGATTTGCATTCTCATGGAGTTTGAGCTTGTGGGCTTTGAATAGCGGGGGCTGAGCTCGGCTATAAAATATTACGACGTCGCTGATTTATGCTAAACAGCTAGATATATCTATTTGTTGTGGCTTGTATATTTTCTTAATGATTCTCATCAGCTTATTTAACCATTATTGGTCTTTCCAAATATTCGGGTTTTGTCTTATTTCTGCAAACAAGGAGCTTGGAGATTTTCCAAACCAACGTCGGCATGCATGGCTTAGTGAGCTTTGTTCTTTGTATCCGAGTAACGCAGCAATCTGCGATAGCTGCATATGATTTTCTTCTAAATAGATAATAAATAGCTCTTTTCTCACATCATCAAGTAAATCATTAAACTTAATTTCTTCCTCTTCAAGTTTACGTTGCATGGTACGAAGACTAACGGCGTATTTATCCGCGATGATTTTAAGCTTGCAACTTCCGGTGGGGAGTAAAGAGCGAATAGAAGCGCGGACCTGCTCCTCTAGCGTGGAGTCGCCTCGGGGAGTCATCTGTTCGATGTAATCGGCCAGTACTTCTTTTGTCTTCGGATCATTCATTGCAAGTTTTTTACGTAAATCGTCTAGCCGCATATCTAAACTATTAAATTCTTGCCCAAAATAAACAGGACAGCCAAAAAAGCGGCGATAGTGATTTATTGGTAGCAGGGGGCTGTGGCTGAAGTGAATTGAGTGTGGGCGAGATTGACTTCCCGTCAGTATTTGTAAGTGGCGGGCACCAACCCCAATACCCCATTCCAAAAATTGCCGAGATCGACCTGCTCTAGTTTCTTGGAGCTCGTAAATCAGACTGTCGGCATTATTGTTAAGTGGCTGAATTCCTAGTTTTATCGCGGGCAAAAAAACGTGCAGATATTTGATAATAGCACTTACGGCTTCCTGGCCATTTTCGCAGTGTTTTGCGATCAGGGCGACGGGCCCCAAGGTTCCTGGGCCTATCTCGTATCCTAGGCGAAGGCCGAAATCAGGAACGCCTAGTTCGTCGGCACAAGCTTCAAGTAGTTTTATAAAGGTGGCGCTGGGTAGCGTTGCGTCTTCATTTTCTAATTGTCGCGGTGATATCTGGAATTGCTGCAGTAGAGCGCGTGAATTACCCCCTAATTTATCTACCATCTCTGGTAGACCATGTAATGTCCACGCGCGCATATATCCCATGAGAGTCTCCTTAATCTAGCGAGTGTCATTTTTTATTGAGCTAGATTTGGCATTGTATAACAAACAGTTGGCGGGCAAAAACAAGTTATTCGCCTGTGAAATCCATATGGTGTAGTTATGCAGGATATAGCGGCATATGCCATAAATGTGAAAACAATAATGATGCCTGTATGAGGAATATAAGCTGTCCAGTTCCGATAATAGCGGCTTAAGACTAAGTGACATGATAATGCCAAAAATTATTTATTAATCATGTGCTTAGAGGGAATCACGCCGCGCTTATATCAATACGTTTGGACATATAACTAATTTTTTAAAAACCAAAATAAGGAGTAATAATAATGGCAAATTTTCCAGTGGTGGTTTACGGCGCTAGCGGTTATACCGGCATGTTAATTATGGATTGGTTGATAGACCAGAACATTGGCTTTACAGCCGTTGGCCGCAATGCCGAGCGGATCAAAGAGATGATGGCTGAGCGTGTTGTTCGTCTTGAGTCGGCGAAATACGAAATTATTGAAGCTGAGCACAATGTAGACAGCTTGGTTAATGCATTTAAGGGCGCGAAAGTCGTTTGTAATACGGTCGGCCCATTTATTAAATACGGGCTTGTGGCTGTTGAGGCCGCATTGAAAGCGGGTTGCCACCACCTCGATACTACTGGCGAGCAGGAATATATCCGCAATGTGCGTGATGAGTTCGGCGAAAAGTACCGTCAGGCCGGCCTGTTGGTGTCACCGTCATTGTCATATATGTACACGTTTGTAGAAATTGCCGCTGAGCTAGCGTTGGAAACTCATGGTATTGATACGCTCGAAACCGTGACTTTGGCACGGGGACCGAGAGGAGTAGGCGCAGGCGTTACCGTAGGCTCTACCGCATCCATTTTTGAAATGTATCGCAGCCAAGCTTGCTACCTATGGGAAAACGAACTAGTTCCTCACGCGCCAGATGCGTCATTTAATTTCACCTCACCAGATTTTATGGAGCCCGTCTTTGGACTGCCATGGGGCGGCACATCCCTGCCAATCTATTTTGAAAATGATTCAAGGGTCCGCGCCTGTGTTTCGGGTGTTGGGTTTTACGACAACCCGGTCATGAAAATGGTCCATGCCTTAGGTCAAAAATGGGAGGCTGAATACAAAGATCTTCCTGCTGAGCAACAGGACGCTGTTATCAAAGAACTTGTGGACTCTACGACACCAGCGATGCCGCCCCGTGAACGCACCACCATTCAGCGCTCGGTTGATTTCGCCATAGGGCGCGGTCAGTTGGCCGCTGTTCGAGCAACGGTACGTGGTGTTACTCCCTATATTTCAACAGGCGCACTTCAGGTCGCTGGTGTAATGAAGTTGCTGGACAATGACATTAATTGTGTCGGCTTCGCTTCCGGTAGCAAAGCTTTCGGCCATCGTTACTTGCTGGGTTTCCTTGAGCAGCGTGGTCTCGCTACTGCTACAGTTGAAACGCTATAAGCAGGGAGGGATTTAACGATGGCAATTATTGATTTCTTCGATCGAGGCTGGCGGATTAATCCTACGGGTACTGCTTACAGTCAGGGTGATCGCGACTGGAGTTTTAATGAGGTTGGCGATTTGTCTTGCCAAATCGCCAACGCGCTGTTGGCTACGGGCTTCTCCGCGGGTACCAAAGGCGCAGTATGGGCCGGTAACGATGTGGAGTCCTGGGCGTGTACCTTGGGCTTGTGGCGCGCCAATATGACCTGGCTGCCGGTGAATGCCCGGAGCTCTGTAGAGGGAAACGCTCAGATTCTCGATAACTTCGACTGCGATATTATTTTCTTCCAGGAGCAGTTTTTAGAAGAAATCAATTCGGTGCGTGATCAACTCGGCAAGGTCAATTTGTGGATTTGTATTGATGGCAATGTTGAGGGTACAAGCTACTTGCAGGCCTGGTGTCAGTCTCAGCCTGTTACTCGTCCCGATGTGCAGGTAGACCTGGACGATGTGGTGATGCTGTCACCTACTGGCGGTACCACCGGGGCGCCAAAAGGTGTGATGAATACCCACCGCAGTGTCCAGACTTTTGTCGCACATTTCATGATCAGCTGTCGTTATCACGCAGATGAAAAACCGGTAAACCTAGCGGCCGCACCTATGACCCATACGGCCGGTATTCTGTCTCTGCCCTGCACCGCTCGCGGCGGTGCTGTGGTGGTGTTGGCTAAGCCCGACGGCGGCCCACTGCTGGAAGCAATTGTTAAAAAACGGGTGACGGAATTCTTTTTGCCGCCAACGGTGATCTACCGTCTGCTGGATGTGCCGGGTATTGAGAATCTGGATTTTTCCTCTCTGCGTTATTTTATGTACGGCGCCGCGCCGATGTCGGTGGAAAAACTGAAAAAAGCCATCGAGGTCTTTGGTCCGGTGATGACCGGTGGTTATGGTCAGACTGAAGCGCCGGCGTCAATTGCGTTTCTTCCGCCCGACGAGCACTTTATTGACCAGCGGCTGGCAACTGATGAGCGCCTGTCGTCGGTCGGTCGGCCTAACCCGCTGGTTCGGGTGGAAATCATGGATGAAAACAATGCCATCCTTCCTGCGGGTGAGAGTGGTGAGATCTGCGTGCGCGGTGACCTGTTGATGAAGGGCTATTACAAGGCGCCCGAGAAAACGGCAGAGACTATTGTTGATGGCTGGCTGCACACCGGCGATATCGGCCATATCGATAGTGAGGGCTACCTGCATATTACTGATCGCAAGAAAGACATGATCATCACCGGTGGTTTTAACGTTTACCCCAGTGATGTTGAACAAGTGCTTTGGAGTCATACGGCCGTGCAGGACTGTGCGGTAATCGGGGTGCCTGATGCCGATTGGGGAGAAGCGATCAAAGCTGTTGTCGAGTTGAGTGAAGGTGGTCAGGTTAGCAGCGAAGAGTTGATCGCACTGTGCAAAGAAAAACTCGGCAGTGTTAAAGCACCGAAAACCGTGGACTTTGTTGAGTCGCTGCCGCGCAGCCCCGTCGGCAAAGTCTTGAAGAAAGATTTGCGGGAGTTGTATTGGTCCGACGCTGATCGCCGTATTTAGAACTCATAGCTACTTAAGACTAAAAATAAGAGGTATTTATGTCGTTATTTTCTGGAAAAGTCGCAGTGATAACCGGTGCCGGTTCAGGTATTGGTCGCGCACTGGCGCAGCAATTAGCTGCAGACGGTGCGCGCTTGGCATTGTCGGATATCAGTGAGGAGGCTCTGGCAGAAACCTGTGCCGTTCTGCCCGCTAGCTGTGAACACCGCAGCTATGTGGTGGATGTCTCGTCTAAGGATGCTGTTTATGCACACGCTGCAGATGTTGAGCGGGACTTTGGCGCGGCGCATTTTGTGTTTAATAATGCGGGCGCCACCGTGGTGGGCACTATTGAGCACCTCGACATTGATGAAATTGAGTGGCAGTTAGGCATTAACCTCTGGGGTGTTATCTACGGCTGCAAAGCCTTTCTGCCTTTAATGCGCCGTCAAGACGAAGGCTGTCTGGTCAATATCAGTAGCGTGTTTGGCTTGGTCAGTTTTCCTGCGCAGGGCGCCTACAATATCTCGAAATTTGGGGTGCGCGGTTTGACCGAATGTCTATGGCAGGAGCTAGCGGGAAGTGGTATTCGCGCGGTTTGTGTTCACCCTGGTGGTATCAAAACCAATATCGAAAAAGCAGGCAGGCGAACTCGTAACGCAGGTCAAGAAGAGCAAGTTTTTTCCGGTGCGGCCGACGCCATGTTGCGAACCTCTCCTGAAAGTTGTGCAAGGGACATTCTAAACGGTATCCGTCGTGGCAAACGTCGTATCCTCACTGGTCACTTGTCGAGCACATTATTCTGGTTATCGCGGCTATTGCCCAATCACTACCCTCGCGTGATCGCTTTGCTTTCGCCGTGATTGATTTTAATCATACCTAAAGGAATAAACCATGAGTGATATATTTATTGCGGGCATCGCGATGACGGTCTTTGGTCGTCATCCGGAACGCAGTCTTGAAGACCTTGCGAATGAAGCACTACAAGGCGCGATTAAAGATGCTAACTGCCGTATTGAGGATATTGGCGTTGCATACTATGCGGGTATGACTAACGGGCCATTACAGGGGCAAATCTCTATCCCAGGTCAGGTAGTGTTTAGTAAGATCGGTATTGAAAGTATTCCAGTATTCAATATCGAAAATGCCTGTGCCTCGGGTAGCTCGGCGGTCCATCTGGCTATACAGAGTTTGCGCGCGGGCAACTGTGACGTGGCTTTGGCTTTAGGCGCTGAGAAAATGAATATTCCGGACAAGGCCAAAGCCATGCAAATTTTTGAGGCAGGCTGGGATGTGTCTCGAGCCGAGGAAAACTTTGCCAGCCTGGCGCGTATGGGTGAGGGGGTGGAAATCCCACCAGGCAGTGAATCAGATCGGCCCTATAGTCGTTTTATGTCGATTTACGCAGGACTGTGCCGCCAGCATATGAAAACCTTTGGCACTACCCAGCGTCAGATCGCAGCCGTTTGTGCCAAGAATCACCAGCATTCGGTGCACAACCCTTACTCCCAATTTCGCAAACCCTTTACCATCGAAGAGGTGCTGGCGGCCCCCCCGATCACCTATCCGATCACTCTGCCGATGTGCGCACCACTGAGTGATGGCTCGGCCGCCGCGATTCTCTGTACCGAAGAAGGCTTAAAGCGGATTGGTGCGGATCGGTCCCGCTGTATTCGCGTCGCCGCCAGTGTAATGCGGAGCTTCAGTAATCGCAGTCTTGATGAGTATGATAAAAACGTCGGCCACCTGGCTGCCAAGCAGGCCTACGAGCAAGCAGGTGTTGGCCCGGAGGACATGGATGTGGCAGAAGTGCACGACGCATCTGCGATGGGTGAAATTATCCAGTCGGAAAATCTCGGCTTTGTAGCATTTGGTGGTGGCGGGCCGGCGGCCGAACGCGGCGAGTTTACCCTCGGTGGACGTATCCCCATTAATACATCGGGCGGACTGGAGTCAAAGGGGCACCCACTCGGTGCGACCGGGATCGGTCAGTTGTTTGAGCTTGTTAGTCAGTTGCGCGGTGAGGCAGGGGGGCGTCAGGTAGCAGGTGCACGTCTTGCCATTCAGGAAAATGGTGGCGGACTGCAGGGTATTGAAGAAGCTGCCGTTGCAATACATATCCTTGCGAAAAAATGATAGCGCGAAGGTGCTCTTTGGTTGCTTATGTAATATAGCCCTTGGCCTATTCTGAGCTCTAAGCGCTTAGTTTACTGATACATCGGCATATTTATGTGGTGTGCCTACAATCCGCTATATGTCGATATCGTGTGTCTATTGTTTTTGTAGCTTAAACTTAAAATAATAATGTAGAGATAGGTGTGATGGATTATGAAACACGTAACACTGCGTTTATCTACTTAAAGATACGCTTTGGGGGCATTCGGCCCTAGGGTGATAATGTGCTAATTACATAGAAAGCCGGGTCCGTTTATAGAACACGGTTCTTTATTTACACTGTGAGATAAAAAGAAATGTCAGAATCACAAGCACGACTATTATTTCAGATAAGCGCAATTTTTAACGGGATTGCATGCTTGATACTCTTTGCACCGTTTGGCATTGCGGGGCAACTCGGCGTCAGACCTATACCCGCTGGTGGCCCTTTTGAATTAATAGCGGTCTCTGCGATAGCCTTATTTGGCTTGGCCTACTTCTGGGTTTCAAAAAATCCTTACGGTAACTTACAGCTCGTGAAATTAGGCTTGATAGGTAAAATCGCTGTGGTAGCAATCGTCTATTATAGTGCATTTGTCGGTACTGCTAGTCTTGAATTTGCAGCATTGGCATCGGGTGATATCGTCTTCTCTGGATTGTTTATTTGGTTTCTTGTTGATGCCAAAAAGCGGGTTTAGGTATGTAAGCAGGGCGGTGAGGGGTTTATTCTAAGATAGCCTAAATTTTGACCTGCTGGGCAAATAATCCTTGGCATCTGCTTCATACAGAACAGATATGGGCGTCTCATCCTATATCTGCTTTCAAGTCGTTCACCTTTATGGCTAATTGTGTCTTGCTGCAATACTATGGATAAACTAGATGTTCATTTCATCAATCTGCTGAAATGCAAGATATTATAAGAATATTAGCTATTATTCATAACAGTCACTAAGTGATTTTCGACTGTGCTACACGACCTGAGTGTAGCTAAACTTGGAACCCCAAACGCAATGCCCGCCAGAAAAAATTTCAAAATAATTACCGCCAAAACTTTGCCGCCGCAAAAACGTGGTAAACAAGTATCTCGGCATAATGAAAGCCTGTTGTTAAAACAAGTTAGCGAAGCGCGTCTGTGTTGTGTCGTTGCACCCCCGGGCTACGGTAAGACTAACATTCTTTCGCGCTCATTTAGGCATCTAAACAATTTAGGATATCTTGTTGCGTGGGTGAGTTTTGATGCTCAGGACAATCAGTTTTATCGTTTCCTTTCCTATGTGCTGGCTTCATTACAGCAGGTTAGCGCACTTAAGCGAGAGTGGCGTGACTTACTACTAGACACGTATTTGGAGGATCAGGGAGACCATTTGTTGTCAAGTTTGATAGAGGAGCTATCAGATAGTGACAATGATTTGTATCTTATATTGGATGACTTCCATCATATTCAGGACCGGCAGATACATGATTTCCTGAAACGCCTACTCGACTATGCACCTTATAACTTTCATTTGATTATAGGTTCGCGACAGCGCTTAGACGTCAGTTTCTATCGAAGTGTTCAGCATAGTACATATGTAGAAATTGGTTCTAGTCAGTTGCAGCTAAACTTGACGGATACACAGCATTTTTTTAAAGATTGTTGTGATATGGAGCTGTCGCCAGCGGAAGTGGAGCGTTGGCATCGAGATACTGAAGGATGGGTATTTCCCCTTAAATTAGCCAGTATCTCTATTAAACAACGGCCTGGTTTTGCGCTGGGTGATTTATTACAAAAAGACCGAGGTATTTCAGAATACCTTAGCGATGAAATTTTAGCGGGTATGTCTAAGCCATTTGCAAATTTTCTTATGGCTATAGCTGTACCCGATATATTTTGTATTGAAGCCTGTGGTTATATTGCTGGGGTCGCTAATCCTCATGAGTTTCTAGAGCAGGTGCAATCTCAAAATCTTTTTATTGAGCGCTTGTCGAGTGACGGAGAGTGGTTTCAACTCCATCCATTTTTCCGAAGTTATCTCGAAGCGCGCCTAGCTAAGGAATCTCCGGGCTTGTTAATTAGCCTGCATCGTAAATCGCGAGAGTGGTTTGAACAGAATAATATGCCTAGCTATGCAATAAAACATGCCATAGATGCAGGTGAAAGTAAGCTATTAGCTAGCCTATTAGAAAAGAGTTGTTACGACCTACTATTAAATGGCCAGTATATGGAGCTAGTAGGGTGGGCTCAATTATTGGGGGATGAGGATACCCGATCTCGGCCGAAACTATGTTTTGCGGTGGCTTTTAATTACATTTTAATGCATCGGTTTGAGGACGGACGCCGCCTTATTGAGTCATTGACAGATTCGGCAAAATTACGCCGACAATTGGGTGAGTTTAGCGATGGCTTGCCGATACTTTTGGGCTTGGATGCGGGATTTCGGGATGATGTAGATGCTGCTATGACACACTGTCGAGATTGGCTTAAAACTATCGAATCGCCGAGCAAAACCTTGCCACTTTTATTGATTACTGGCTGTAATATTCTTAGCTACTGTATGCTTTATAAAGGGCGATTTGCAGAAGCTTTAGATGTGCAAGTATCTTGGAAGGCAGTGCCAGAAAATGAACTTCCCGCCTACGGTATTGCATACGCCAATTGTTTAGAGGGCCTAGTAAAACTTCACTCGGGTGACATTGCTGAGGCAGACCGAGCTTTTATTAGGGCAGGTAAGGTCGCTGTGGAGAAGCTGGGAGAGTTTTCAATTTATTCATCCTTTCCAACGGCGTTTCTCTGCGAGATACGCTATCAGCAAGGCGATTTTCGTTTTTTGTTGGAGGAAGTGCTGCCGAGCTTGGATACGATCAGTAAGATTGGTCTAGTCGATTCCCTAATACACTCCTTTCCCTTGGTCGCCTCTGCCCTGCATTTTAATGGTCGCTACGTGGAGGCTAATGAAGTACTCGATAGGGCCGAATCTATAGCTAGGCTTTGCGGATGGCCGAGATTGGCGCTGGCATGTATGCATCAAAAGTTACGTTATGCGATTGAGAACCGCGCTTCTATTGATCGTCAGTTGATCAATAGCAAAGTTGAGAAAATTGAGGTAGATGCCGGCAAGCGACTTAATATCAGCGCTCAGTACTATTTGGTATTAATTAAAGCTGAGAGTTGTGCTGCTACTGGTCAATTTAATGACGCCATAGATTTGGTCTTTTCTTTCCATAACGTGTTGATTGAAAAGAGTTTTTTGTATCTCGCTTTTTTGTGTAAAGTCAGGTTGGCTTTCTTTTATGACATAAATGGTGATCAGGACAAAGCTATTAATGTACTAAAAGAGTGTTTTGATTTTGCCGCTTCCGCCAAATTGACCCAGGCATTTGTGGACGCCAGTTACATTAGCCCAAGTTTACTGAAGGTTTACGGTAATTCGACGGTCCTTGGCAGCCATGTTGAGATGCTGACTGAAATAAATAGTCAGATCAGTAGCCATGGTAAGCTCAAAGACAGTTCGCATGAAGCAAAGCCAGTTGACAGTGTGGAAATAGATCTCAACGTCAGTGAGCGTGAAGTAGAGATTCTAGAATTACTTGGTCAAGGCTTAACGAACAAGCTTATTGCTCGATCCCTCAGTATTGGGCAAGAAACAGTCAAATGGCATATTAAAAATATTTTCGGTAAGTTGGAAGTGAACTCTCGCGTCAACGCGGTCCAAAAGGGGCGTCGTTTAGGCCTTATCGCATAGCGCACTGCCAGATAGCCTGCTATTTCACTGATCGCTTACTATTCTCGCGCGGTATAGCCAACGTCGTTTACCGCTTAATTCTCAAATTTCCCCAACCATTCCCTCTACCCCCCCCATCACTGGTGGGGATATTTCTCTCAAAATCTATAGTCTAGATAGTCGTCATCGAATCTAAGACAGGTTTTGTGAACATCAAATATAGATCGTAGAGCAGGTCAAAAAATAATGTCGAGTCAGTATACGCTCGCTTGGTAAATTGAAATCTAAACCGAGGAAAAACAATGTTTGCTTTCGAAAAAGTAGAATTGCCTGTATTGGGCTTGCGTGGTCTTGAGGCGGATCTCTCTGAAGAAGAAAGGGCAATACAAGAAAATGTGCATAGGTTTGCCCGTGATGTTATGCGACCGATTGGTAAGAAATTGGATGCTATGTCGCCCGAGGAAGTCATCGCAGAAGGCTCGCCATTACACGACTATATGGCACAAATGTATGCCAGCGGTATATTGGATTTAGGTGCGCTCGACAGTATGAGCGATCTGGAAAAAAGCCGTATTTTCCCGATTATTTTTGAAGAGTTAGGCTGGGGTGACTCTGGTTTGGCAATAGCGACCCTTGCATCGGCGATACCGGCATTTACAGCGCACACTACCGGTGATCCAGAGATTATTGAGCGTTTTGGTAGTCTTCCTGGCTGCTGGTTGGCGACACAGCCAGATAAAGGCAGTGAAGTAGTAGATATGGATGCGAGCAATGTCCATCCTGGCGGCCAACAGAACAAGGGTAATATTGGGGTTCGAAAGGAAGGAAATGAGTATGTGATTAATGGGCAGTCGTCTGCGTGGGTGTCATACGGGCCATTAGCCCAGACCGCCATGGCCTATCTTCCCTGTGATTACGGTGAAGGAACATTTAAAGAAGGTACACAGGGGCTAAATTGGGTTGGGGTTCTGATTCCTCTTGATCAACCGGGTGTCTCCAGAGGTAAGCCTTTAGATAAAATTGGTCAACGTCCTTTACCCCAAGGCGAAATCTTTTTTGACAATGTTCGTATCCCTGAAAAATTTGCTATTGCTACCGGAGAAAAAGCGATTGGTCAGATGATGGCAACACTGACTTTTGCCAATATGGAAATGGCAGCCACCTTTACTGGCGTTGCGAGAGCCGCCTTCGAGCACGCCTTAGAATACGTCCACGAACGCAAGCAAGGTGGTACAGCAATCATAAACCACCAATCTGTACAGACTAGAATTTTTTCTTTGTGGCAAAAAGTTGAAGCGGCACGGGCCCTGTCTCATCGCGTTTTTAGCTACAACTATTCAGCGCATGGCCCACATTTGTTGGCATCCGTTACGTCTAAAACCTTTGTTACAGATACCACGTTTCAGGTTGCCAGTGATGCGCTGCAGCTGTTTGGCGGCAATGGCTTAACGAAAGAATATCCCATGGAGAAACTGATGCGCGATGCCCGCGCAGCGATGATCGAGGACGGTGAAAACACGATCCTTGGCCTGAAGGGAGTGACGTGGTTAAGCTGTTGGTATCAGGATAAAGCAGGTATTTCAGTTTAATAAGATTAGTACTTCAAATATTTAATAAAGGATAAAGATCATGGCTAAGAAACCTGTCGTTGTTTATGGCGCTAGCGGTTACACCGGTAAATTGATTTGTGAATTTTTGCGCGAATATCAAATCCCCTTCATAGCAGCGGGTCGTAGTCGGGCGCGCATTGAAGAAGCGTTAATCACTGTCCCTGGTATTGAGACCGCCGACTATGAAATAGTGGAAGTCGAGCACAGTGTTGCCGCATTGACCGAGTTATTAACGGGCTGCGAAGTTCTCTGTAATACCGTGGGTCCATTTGAATACTTTGGCGAAGTAGCTGTTGAAGCGGCAGCGAATGCCGGTGTTCACTATATGGATACCACCGGTGAACAATCTTATATGATTGATATGCGTAACAAATTCCATGAGGTCTTCAAAGCCAATGGTAAGATTTTGGCGCCCAGCACTGCATATATGTACACACCACTCGATATTGCGATGAATATGGTTTTGGAAGATGGCAGTATCGATACCATCGAAGCGGGCTGCCTGGCAGCGGGTGTACCAACTTACGGTTCAACGCAAACAATTTTTGCTATGTTCAAAGCAGAACACCTGTATTTAGAAAATAATAAAATGTTGCCATGGGAAAAGGGGCGTGGTTTTGAAATGGCTGTACCCGGTAAGATGATGACCCAGCTTGCTCATCCCTGGGGTGGCGGCAGTGTTCCGATGTGGTTGGAAAATGACTACCGTGTACACAGTGCGCGTCAGCTGACCGCATTCACCAATCGAACTATGTACGAACAGTTAATCGCTCTACAGAAACATTACGAAGATAATATCAAGCCACTGCCGCTTGATAAGCAGGAAGCTGCGCTGAAGGAAATCGCTGAAGGTATGCAGCCCGGTATGCCGCCTCGCGAAAATAGAACGGTACAACGTACGACTGATTTCGTTCATGGTATAGGTACTGGGGTGCGTAAAACCTGCGTAATTCATACCGCTGCGCCATACCAGTTAACGGGTGTTGTGCAGGCTGGCCTCGCGTCCTATTTGCTAAGCGAAGCGCCGCGTAAAACGGGCTTTGTTTCCTCATGTCAGGCAGTTGGTCACGAGGTTATGTTGGGTGCTATTAAGAAGTTCCTGCCAATTCAAGTCGACATGTACTAGTTTTAGCAAATTGATGAAAGAGATATAACCATGAGAATGATCGACTACTTTGACAATGGTGCGAAGTACTATCCAAACAATATTGCCTTTATCGATGTTGATTGCGGCGATGCCAGCATTACCTATGCAGCGGCCTCTGCGGTGACCCATCGTATAGCGGCGGCGATTCGAGGTAATAGCTATCAGCAGGGCAGTCACATTGGCATATTAGCGCCAAATTCGACCATCGCATTTTTGACGCTATTGGGCTTGTTTCGCGCTGAGGCGGTTTGGTTGCCGATAAATCCTCGCAATACGGTTGCTACGAATGTCGATCTTCTTACCCGCTTTGACGGTGATCTGCTGTTTTATCACAGTGATTACGCCCAAGAAGCGCAACAAATTATGGACGCGGTACCAAATATACGCGAAGCAGTGTGTATTGATGGTGACGCGACGGTAGGCAGCACACTTGAAAATTGGAGTGAGGGCCACCCTGAAACTCACCAGATGGGTCCTGCAGATTTGGAGGCGACCTTTGCGGTATTTCCTACCGGTGGTACTACAGGGAAATCCAAAGGCGTGGTGTTGAATCATCGTTCGATATACACCATGTATCAGAACTTCTACGCACATTTTAATTATCACGATGAGACCTGCCATTTAGTTGTTGCGCCAATGACGCATTCGGCTGGGATCATAGGCGGATTACATTTTGCTCGTGGCGGCACGAACGTAGTTATGAGCAAAGCTGCGCCGAATTTAATTTGCGATGCCATTGATAAGTACAGTGTGTCGCATCTCTTTCTACCGCCGACGGTTGTATACATGATGCTGGCGTTGCCAGATGTAAAAGATCGCGACTACAGTTCACTGCAGCATTTCTTGGTGGGTGCAGCGCCTACGTCTGTAGAAAAACTAAAGGAAGCTGTCGCTGTTTTTGGGCCTGTTATGACGGAAGCCTTCGGTCAGTCAGAAGCGCCGGCGGCAATTACCGCCAAAGCTCCTTGGGATTATATAGATAAAGACGGGAATATTAATGAGCGTCGGCTTGCGTCGATTGGCCGACCCTGCGTCAATAATCGTGTAGCGATTCTTGACGAAGACGGGAAGGAGCTTAAGCGCGGACATGCAGGCGAAATTTGTATCCAAGGGGATTTGGTCTCGCCGGGCTACTATAAAAATCCCGAAGCCACTGCAGAGGTTAGGCAGTTTGGCTGGCATCATACCGGCGATGTCGGGGTGATGGATGATGAGGGTTTTATTACCATTGTCGACCGTAAAAAAGACATGATCATCACTGGTGGCTTTAATGTATTCCCTAATGAAGTTGAGCAGATCTTAAATTCTCATTCTGCGGTTCAGGATTGCGCTGTTATCGGTGTTCCCGATGACAAATGGGGTGAGGCAGTTAACGCCATTGTTCAATTAAAAGCCGGGCATGAATGCGATGAGGAAATTTTAATCGCATTATGTAAGCGGGAACTAGGTGGTGTTAAGGCCCCGAAGGTCGTTGAATTTATAGACGATCTGCCACGTAGTTCGGCAGGGAAAGTGCTTAAAACCGAGCTGCGTAAAAAATATTGGGAAGGCAGAGAGCGAGCGGTAAACTAGCTATTTTGAGGTGCTTATTGTCTTCTAGTGTGGGAATACTATTTTTTCGTAGTGATTCCCATCAAATTTAATCAAATTCTGGGGCTAGCTAAACTGAATAGCTTTTCATGAATTTTTAATATGATCCATCTGCTAGCTAGTAGATGGATCATATTTGGATTTACGCGGCAAGAGAGAGCGTGCTTGGCAGTGTGCCCGCTTCTGAGATACCGAGTTCTTCGCGTAATTCATCCAGATTTCGATGATATATATTTTCCCAGTCTAAGCCGACGACACATTTTGCCTTGCTACCAATATCGTAGCCCTTACAGAAGGCGCGAACAATGTCACCCAAGCTGTCACGTTTTTTCCAAACGTGTTGCAGGGTCAAAATAGACAGAAAAAACGCAAAGAATGAAAACTTGGGCATTTGCGCCATGTAGAATCCGGAGACCCCGTATTCACCGTTCATATTGAAATAGTGCCCGGTTAAAACATGCCAAAAGTCATGCGTTTCGTACAGGTGAGCCATTAACCAGTCGCCATCAGTATTTCCTGGTATTGGTTCGACAATATTTGGATCGATACCGCGCTCAAGAGATAAACTTGCGAAAGTATGACCAAAACTGCCAACAGGCATGCTTGCTAAGTGCTGTTGATCGATACGTTTCAGCCTGCGTCTGCTTTTCATGGCCTCTGCGACTTCAGGGTGGTCTTCTAGAAGTTCTTCGGCTAGTAGATCCCAGCGAGCGATTTTCTTACCGAACTTTGAGCGATTAAAATAGATTTCGACAATTGCAGCTTCATCTACATTCGCCTCCAAATCGTCAGGATCTTTAAGAACCCGCCATGTGGCGAGTACCGCTCTAAAGAAGCCACGAGGCTTACTCGAGTATTTGTAACCTTCCTGAATTTTCATAGACATACTCTCTTTTATTATTGCTATGCAAGACAGTTGCGTTAAGGTTTATTGAAAACCTTAGCGCAAGTTAACTTTTTATTTTTTAAACAACCAGATTTTGCGGCGCGTATATTTCCTTTTCATATTTCTGAATTAGGCTAGTGTTCTCATGCCCGAATGTTAGTTTATAGCTAGGCGACATGTACTCTGCCATCCGCACAGCCATCTGCCGGTATATGCCAGGGGTCGCCCATTGGTACTTTAGCAGAGCTATGCGGTTCTTGACGGAGCGGGAGTGCCCAAATCCCTCCGCAAATATGTCTAATGCGCCGTCGACGAGATTGAATACGTGTTGTGATGCGCGCAGTGCTGTCTTCATGCGGTGGCTGTAGGCATTACCCATAAAGTAGCGATATTGGTCGTGACTAACTGCACCGTGCTCGGCCTCTTCCATAAAATGCCAAACAAACAGACGCCTTGCTTGAGGATGAATTTGCGCTTGCATTGCGCGGTCATTCAGTAGAATCATTGCGAAGGAGTAAAGCCCGTGCTCTGCAGCGGAAACGAAACCCAGCTGGTCGATTGGTGTAAATCCAGCAACCATTTCCTTTAACTTATTGTCGAAGTATTGGGTTGCGCCATCAATATCGTAGCCAAGCTCTTTTAAACGATTATTGAATTTTCGGTGAGTAGAGGAGTGTAATGCCTCCTGTTTAATCATCGCATCAACATCACGTTTTAATTTGTCATCCCCAACAATGCTGTCTAGTGTGGGTTTAAGTGATTTTATGAAAAAACTTTCTATGGGAGTGGCTCCGCATGAGAATGCGGCATACAGGTAACTTAGGAATATATCGCCTTCTACAAATTGGCGTTCTACTTGGGAGAAGTCCCACTCCAAATCCCGGCGTACCGGTATATCGAACGGTGTCTGTGAGATCGTTTGTGTCTGGTTTAGGTCGTCTAAAGGAATACCGCTGTTACTCATAACTATTTCCTATTTTCATGGTCCGTTGCAATAGTACGAACTTTTTATTATTTCTAGGATAGAGGTGGGAAGGATGGAGCGGAATGTCTATATTCGACATTGTCTTGGTCATTCTGACAAATATATTTGCTAGGCAGATCGCCGTTCACAAATGTATAACCATCGCTGTTGCTAAACATGACGGCAGCAAATTACTTGGATAACAGCTCTCTTTGGAATTCGGTTGGACTCTTTCCTGTCCACCGTTTAAATCCATGATTGAAGGCGGTGATGTCGTTATATCCGAGCTTCCGGGCAAGCTGAGATATATTCATTCTTGGGTTTCTTAGCTGGGTGCGGGAATACTCAACTCGACAACGCATTAATAATTCGCGATAGCTGGTACCTTCTTTGGTCAGCGCGAATCGCAACTGACGATCAGAAAGATTTAGTTGTAAGGCAAGATCGTGCATATTTGGGGGCTGAGAGATCTGGGAAGTTAGTATTCCGCTGATTTTTTCGGAAAGCTGACCGGTAATTCTGCTGTCTTTTAATTGTTGTTCATACTCTACGCCATAGCGTTTAAACGAGGCTCGGTCAGCAAAGGGATTTGGCGTCTCTAACACTTTCTTGGGAATCACACCTGTATTTTCACTTAAATTGATGTCAGGGCAAATGGCAAAGAACTTTTTGTACATTGCTAGATAGGTATCTGTGCAATTTCGAAGTTTTATACTGTGGAAATTATGGCTGCCGCCAGTGACTAATGAGAGCTCAGCGGAAAGTGCAGAAAATACAGCGGCGGTGAGAAATATTTCCGCTGTTTCAGATGTCGGCAATCTGAAATCCAACGCGAAATAGCCGAAATGTTCATCTTGAGTGAAATCGAAAGTGATCAACGGTGCCTGAAGCTTCACATAACGTGCAAGAAAATGCAGGCTGTCGCCAAGCGTTGGTGCAAACTTCATGGGTATTGCGAGCGGCGCGTAGGCAGTTAGCGGAATTTGCGAACCGGCTAGAAACGCTAGCTCATGTCCTAGGGGCAGCTCAGCCATAATTTCGAAAAGACGACGTGCTTGCTCGTGCTGATCGGCGAATGGATTTTTGGCAAAGCTTTGGACTAGTTCATTTAGCTCGCCGCGGACCGGGCTTTCGGGAGGTATCGCGTTTTCCAATATCTCCTGCAGATATACCCAGAACGTTGAGAGTGAGCCTGACATTGCAAAGCCTTTGTTTGTTGATTTTATGAGGGCAGAAATTATTCTACCATTTAGGCATCACGGGCTAGAACTGTCAATAAGACCAAGTACTTGTTTATTATGACGCACTCTCACCGCATTGCGTACGGTCCAGGAAATGATATGTTTTTCATTCCAAATAGTAGGCATCGTTGCTGGGAGCGCTTAGATGAGAGTTGATGTATCTGCGGCTTGAGTAGACTTTGCCGTAAATGGACATACTGTTTATGTCAGGTAAAGGGTGCCCTTAGCTAAATTCACCCACGATCCTGTCATTACATTGCTTGGTGTGCGTCACGATTGACCTTATCGATAAGTCGATATTGAAAGATGCCCGCTTTTTTATTATAGATATGCTTGGACAAGCTCCGATTCGCTAGAGCTACTTCATATACCAGTTTTTACCCTCTAGCATCGATTGCCACCATTGGTTCATCTCGGTTTCAGACATATCGTTCCATATCGGTGCGGATGTGACTAGTCCGTCGCCGAGGGTTCTAGAAAGGGTGACCTGTTGCCGAAGCTTGGGTGATTCCTGCAGCTGCCAGCTTTGTAAATTGTCTGAGATTGACGATGATGTGCTTTGCAATGCCTGCGCAAGGCTCAGGGCATTGTCGATGGCTTTTACCGCGCCTGAGGCTGCGTGTGGCCGAAGTACCGCTGCTGCGTCACCGATAAGTACAATGTTGCTAGTTACTAATTTCTTTGCATCGAGATCTACAATTGCTTGAACAAAAGGGGCAGATGTTTGGCGAAACAGGTTTGCGCTTAAGGCGGGAATATTATTCAGTAAGTTGCGCAGATGCTTTTTGGCAGAATCATTTAGTGAGTGTGCCGAGCTTGCTTCAGGGCTTTTCGCGTCAGGTAATAGTTTGCTAAGAAGATCGATATCGACCTTGTCGTAGATTCCCCAGTTTAAGGTATGTTTTTGCGTTGAGGCCGAGTGTTCGCTCGCAGGAATGACATAACAGCCAGCCATTCCGCCGTTGTATGGGTGCCAGAGAACATCGTTTTGCGGTGTGGGTATTTGCCACGCGGGCGCTGATGTTTGGTCTAGTAGCCCGCGCCATAGCACATACCCCGAATAGTTAATCTTTGTTGGGCCATTGACTAGATCGCGGGTCCGAGAGTGGATGCCGTCTGCTGCGATCACAAGGTCTGCGAGATAGGTAGAGCCGTCGCTTAATGTGAGTACTTGGCTCTGATCGTCATTTTGTTTGATGTCCAGGACGTCAATACCATTGATGTAGTCTTGCTCAAATACCCGTTTCCTTAGTTGTGCAAAAAGGTGGCCCCATCGCATCGAAACTGCGTCGAGTGGGCGGTGCCATATCGAACGGCCTTCTTCGGCATTGCTAGCGTCTTTTACTCTATAGCTCATACCACTTAGCGGGGTATGTGGGGTGTCTTGGTCTAGCCATTGCTGTTCCTTGAGAGACTCGAATAACGGTGTGGGTATCACGATCCCGGCGCCGCGATCCTGTAATTTACTAGAGGAGCGCTCAAAAATTTGAACATCGTGGCCGTTTTTGGCGAGTGCAATCGCCGCACTGCAACCAGCGATGGAGCCACCTACGATTGCGATTCGATATTTTTTATTTCTCATAAGGATTGGCGACTACCTTGGCGTCTCGGTGGCAGAAAGTTCTACGATAAGCGAATAAGATAATTTGGATTACATATCTTGGGCTGTTGAGTCTTTGCCGTTGTAATGGAGTTGCTTCTAAGAAGCGCTGGGAGGTTGAGGTAGTGCAGGTCAAACGGGCAAATAGCCGACACCATTTTGCGATGATGTCGGCTATTTGCCTTAGCAAAGGCCTAGTAGCGGTAAGATACCGTGGCAAAGAAGTAGCGCGGATTGTTGGTGCTGGCAAAGTGCCCGCCCGAGGCTAGGATGGCATCACCACTCCACAATTTAATCAGCTCGTCGCTTAGATTCTTACCGTGAACTTCAACGCGCCATGTGTCTAGCTGACTTTTTATGCCAATACGGGCGTTGTACAACCAATGCGCTTCCTGGCTGTCTAGTGGATCGAGGTCAGAGTCGAATAACTCGTCGCCCTTAAAGGTTGCGTCAACACCAGCGAATAGATCGACACCCCAGTTAAATGGTTCGAACACATAGTCGAGACGGATACTACCGTTCCATTTAGGCGCGCGATGTAGGTCGCGACCACTGAGGTCGCAAACCTCATTGCTGTTGGTGGCGCTGCCAAGCAAAGCACCGGGATCTTGTGATACAGATTTTGTAGGGCAGCCACCATTGGTGTGTTTAATGAATTTTGCGTCGTTATAGCCGACGTTACCATTCAGGATCAGCCCGGGTAGAAGCATGAGGGTACCATCGGCCTCGACGCCTCTAGATTCTACTTCTTCAGCGTTCGAGGTTATGTAGCCCAAGCCTATAAAAGTACTGATTTGGTAGTCTTGATAGATAGTTTGGAACAAGCCGACATTCAGTCTTGCTGCGCCACCCAGTAATTCGGTTTTTACACCCAGTTCATAGGTATCTGAAGACTCGGCGTCGAATAGCACTTTGTCTGGGAAGGTTGCGCCGTTATTGAAACTACCTGCGCGAAAGCCTTGTGCATAGGTGGCGTAAAAGGTCGCTTCATCAAATGGTTCCCAGCTAAGTGAGACCTTGGGTGAGAAGTCTTTGTCAACAACCTTGGCTTCCACTTCAAAATCAACACCCGTTAATAGTGGAAAGATTGGTGCGGGTCCAGTGGAATAGGCGCCGTAGAAGCCGTCTTTCACGTCGCGAGAATATCGAGCACCTACTATTAGAGCTAATTCGTCTAACATTTGCCATTTGGCTTGGCCAAATATAGCGGCAGACGTCGTGGAGATATCATTTAATTCAACCAGCGAGTCGACTTCATCTCCGGAGCTCCCTGTAGGAACAAGTGGAGATATTAGCCCTAAAATATCCCCGACAATGGGGAGGGAGTCGCCTAGTAGAGTATCCCCAAGGTATGTGAATACTGTGTTAGCACCTAAATAAAGAGGCAAGCTAAGTTCGGTATCTTGCTGGGCTGTGAAGTAATAAAGTCCTGCAATATACTCGAAGTCGCCCGGTGCTGAAGTGAAGCGCAGCTCCTGACTGAATTGACTGTTTTTCATGTGTATCGGCAATGCTGCTATATCAGCGGCGGTGTTGTCTATGTCACCACCCTGATTGTCTTCCAGTTCCGCGATTGAGGTTATTGACGTAATGGTGCTGTCACCGACATCAATATTTATGGTTAGCGGAATCATATAGCCGTTACCATCAAATTGGCTATCATTGGGTGCACTGGTTCTACGATCAAGAGTTGTTTCTAGTTTGGGGTCGAGGGTACCAACCACTAATCCTAGGTCAGTAGGGTATTCGTGATACTCATTGCCAAGCCACGTTTCAATGCGGTAGCCAAACTTCGTCGCTCCGAGGGTAATATCGAAGTTTGATTCTGGGTTGTAGCGCAGTATTAGCCGTGTTTGCTCAAGATCGCGATCACCCAGTGTTTCATTGTCGGTAACACTGTAGGTGCTGCCATCCTCAGTGCGACGTTTGGCTGCAAAGCGAAAAGAGAAGTCATCCGAGAGTGGGCCGGAGATCATTACTTCACCTTCCTGAATATTGCGCTCACCACCTGTTAGGGTGACCGAGCCTATCCATTCGTCCGAAGGTTGGCCGTTGGTAATATTAATAACACCACCTGATGCGTTCCGACCGAAAAGTGTCCCCTGTGGCCCTTTGAGGACTTCAATGCGCTCTAAATCCATAAAGCCGGGTTTGAGATAATCGCCACGTGGCAAATAGACACCATCAAGAATAAATGCAATTGCTTGCTCACCGACTGGATTCAGCTCTGGCGAGCCGATCCCCCTCACATAGAGAGAGCTGGAGCTGTCATTCAAGGAAATATTAGGCATGAAGCGCGCCATATCGTTAAAGCTTTTAATACCTGCGTCGCGCATATCGTCGCCACTCATGACGGCTAAGGACATTGGAACATCGCGAACATTTTCAGATCGCTTCTGAGCAGTAACAACGACTTCCTCGAGCCGCATCGACTGAGATCTTTTTGTTTCATCTGTCTGCGCATAGCTCGCGTTAGATAGCATGAGGAAACTTTGTGTTAGAGCAATAGTGAGTCCGATGCTTTTTTTAGATTTAGCGTTGTATATTGGCGTCATGTCAGTTCCAGCGATGTTGATGTTGTTATTTTAATAACTTAGTTAATCGAGTCTGACAGATTTAGGTGACGATAGCCTCCCCCCGCGATGGGGGGCATGTTTGACCAAGGATTTGTCCATAATAGCCATTCTTCTAGATAATATAGGCCTCTATTATGGCTGAAAATATTGCATCTACAGTCTGTAGGGGATCTTCCGCGAAAAGTCATCTGGTCGTGTTTAGCCAGAGGAAGTATGACATATTCGACTATAAGGCGGCTTTTAACGCTTGCATTGTCGTTGAAGTTACTTCGATATTTGGCCATTGTAGCTCAGGCTCACTCAAACGAGTGGATACTTGTGCGAGATATTCGAGAGTAAACCAAGCCGGTGCTGGGTCAGAGCTATACACCATAAAAGGATGTGACTGCGGTAGAAAGTAATCTAGTGAAGCTTGTTTACTTACACCGCAAGATGTCGTGGTTTTATTGCTGTTGATAACTTCACTGTCCCATGAGTTGCCGGGTGATGTTTTCAAGCAAGTAAAAGCTTTGGTTAGTGCAAAAAGTATAAAAAAAACACCAAGTTAAGTTTGTTCCAGAACGCGATGGAGAGCGCTCATGAGTTTACATAAGGTAGGGCGCATTGTCGTGGCGGTAGTTGCTGCAATGTTGATACTTATTGGTCTTGCATACTTACTTTTTCCGATGGAGATTTTATCACTTACCGGGCAGTTCACTATCGATGGCGATGCATTAATCGATGTTCGCGCGACCTACGGTGGTATTCAGTTGGGTTTAGGGTTGTTTTTGGGTATTCAGCTTATTAAGCGAGAGAATATTATATTCTCGCTATTTTTGTTGGCGGTGATATTTACTTCGGTTGGCGGTATCCGCTTGGTGAGTGCTCTTGTTGAGGAAGACCTGTCCTATCTCCACATGCTTGCTGCTTTGGCTGAAATAGCTAGTGCTGCAGGCTGCATGCTCTTATCGAAGAGTATTGCAAAGAAAACTAATTAGCACGCCTTACAAGGTTTACAACTTCTCATTTAAGGGGCGTATCTCTAGATTTCCCTCTTTAGTGCGTCCTATTAAATCTCTTACCTTTTTGGCGGTGCTTTGTGAATGCCGGCCCGACGCATCCGGAGATGCTTATGTCTTGGAATGAGTTAATCCCCTATTTAGTCATTGCCCCCATGACAGCCGGTGTGGGTTGGTTAACCAATTTGCTTGGCATAAAAATGATGTTTTACCCTGTTAATTTTGTTGGGGTTGGTCGTTATTTTGGCTGGCAAGGGATTATTCCACGTCTGCGTATTCGTCTCACGCGGAATTTGGTGAATATCTCTATCGCAAAAATATGTTCCCCCAAGGAGGTCGTGATGGCCCTTGACGATGGTGACGCCATCGAAAATATACAACAGTTAATTTCGCCATATATTGATGATTGGATTGAAGATGTATTAGTGGAACAGAATGTCCAAGCATGGCAGTACACGCCAGAAAGGGTGAAGAAAATGGTTTTTGCTCGGGTCCAGGACAAGCTGCCTGGGGTCGCGCAGGCCATACTGGCAGAATTTGCGGATCGCGCCGATCAGCTTGTCGACTTTGCGCAGCTTGCTGAAAACCAGGTACGGGATAAGCCTGAATTACTCAATGAATTGTTTCTTCGCTGCGCCGGTAGTGAGCTGCGCTTTGTGATTCGTTCTGGCTTGATGTTTGGTTTCCCCTTGGGTTGTGTGCAGGCCTTGATTTGGTATTTCTATCCTTATACTTGGGTATTACCTGTTTTCGGTGTATTTGTTGGCGCCGGTACTAATTGGATTGCACTCAAGATGATTGCGCATCCCGCTGACCCTGTCATGGTTGGCCCATTCAAGCTGCAAGGCTTGTATTTACGAAGACAGCCTGTGGTTAGTCAGGAATTTGCCGAAATTTTTACCAGTAGTTTTATGAGTCCCAAAGCCTTTATGGATTATTTATGGTTGGGGCCAAAGAGTATGGAAGTGCACAGAATTGTCCATCGCCATGTTAGAAAGGCCTTGGATAAAAATATGTTGGGTAAAATCGCCGCGCAAATGGCGGTAACGACGGACGGCTTTGAAAAGCTGAAAAAAACGTCGGTGGAATATACCGCTGATCGGATTATGGAAACGATAGACAACCCCGAGGCAAATCGTAAATTAGCGCTGCCGATAGTCGATCTGATCGCTAGGCGGATGTCTGCCTTGAAACCCAAGGAATTCCAGCAACTTTTATTACCTGCTTTTGAGCAGGACCAGATGTTAATTGTATTGTTGGGTGGTGTTCTTGGCGGTTTAGTCGGGTTTGCGCAGCTTATCTGGTTGTTTGGTGTTTCGATTTAAGGGTCATATTCAAGCGGGCTCTATGGCCAAGTATTTGTTCGATGTGACCATTCTTATGAAGGCTACGTAGTGGCAACATCTATATCATCAAATAATTAACAATAGTTATGGAGCTCAGACCAATGCAACATGCTGACCCGCAAAGCAAGCCTAGCCTATCCCAAACTCCCTTCGATATTCCGATTCGAAGGGATCTGCGCTGGGATTTTTCTGAGGTTCCCGCAGATTTTGTAAAAGGTGGGAATCCGCTTATCAGCTATTTGTGGGCGGCCATGTCGGCAGGCGCTACGCCGATAGAAAGTTTTTTCATTAAAGCGCTATTACCTACGCTTGAAACGATAAAAGACGATGACAAGCTATTGAAAGATGTTCGGGATATGGTTGCCCAAGAGGCGCTACATTCTTCTGTGCATAATAAGCTAAATAAGCGTTTGGAATCCCAAGGCTACAATATTAAGGCTGTCCAAGAAAATTTTGGCAAAGTGCTAGGCAAGATGACCGATGGTTTAGACTCTGTAGGTATGCTGGGCGTTGTGGCGGCAGGCGAGCACTCGCTTTATTCCTTCGCGAAAATCTGGTTTCAGTGTCCAGAGATGCGTCATGATATGCATGAGCAGGCAGCTCGAGTTTTCCATTGGCATTTCTTGGAAGAAGCCGAGCATGGCGCCGTAAGCCACGACCAGTATCGCTACTTCGCACACAATAATTACTGGCATCGCCTGAAAACCACGTTTCGTGCGAGATATGTCTTTTCTATGCTTACCGACGCCATGGATATTATGGCTGAAGGCTTCGGATACAAACCTACCCTAAAGGATCGCTTCGGCTTGTTTTATTACAAGTGGTTCAAGCCTGGATTGTTTCGTCTGATGGCATTCAGAATGATGGAATACTTGTCTCCTAGGTATGCCCTTACTTTTGAACACGATGATATAGAGCTTATGCGCCAGTGGAGTAAAGAGGTTTACGCAGATCAGCCATCTGCTTGAGCCCTAAGCTACCATTCGAGCCTCTACTCAAAAGTAGAGGCTAAACGGCAGCCAATGAAAGCTTTCATTGGCTAGAAGGCAGCGTGTTGCTAGGTTGAAGAAAGGTCCAATACAAAAAATTTGGCGCGCGCATCGACGCCCGCCGAACAGCTTTTACGCCTCATCTGTGTAAGTCAAAAACTGACCTTTGGGTTCCAAGGGTTTAATTTATATTTGTGACAAAATCGCGCGGCCCATGCCAACACCATCGCTGCGGTGCAAATCATCATTTGGTATTTGCCGGAAATCGGGGTGGGGGTGCTAGCGCGCCTAGAGCGGAGCTTTGAAGATGGCTAATGGATTGAATCTTGATGTTCGCGGACTCAAGTTAATGAGCGCTAATGAGCTTAAAAATTGCTTTCAATCTGCGCCCGCAGCGGAAATGGTTTCTGGCGTTTACAGCGGCGGATCTTTAGTTCTCTCGGGTACTCGGGTCGGCCAAGTTGTAAATGCGCTGCTACAGATGATCTGGCAAGGAAAGAATATCGACCTTGAGTCATCCTTCATTTACAACAGGGTTACGCCTTTCGGCTTTTCGCTGCTACGCGGGTCGCTATCACATGGTCTTGGATTAGACGGAAAGCCCAGCACTATAATCACTTATCCAATTTTGGGTGCAGGCGATGAGGTTCGCCAAGTTGGACCAAAAACGTTCTTGGGTCGCGGTACGCGAAATGGCCAATACGTGGTCTATTTTTACCTCGCTTGCTAGTCAGGAGGCAATGAACATTGCGCCTGATGGCTTTTAGAAGTACACGCAGAGCAGCCTTGGTATCGCGCTTGGTAAATAAGGAGGAATTCAATAGTATTCCCCTACTTGCCAATGCTCAGCTCAGGTTTTCGATGCAGCGCACAACTTCGATTTGATAGGCTTTGCCGCGCTCATTAACTAAGTCGAGGATGTTCAGTGACGTGGGTACATAGCCAAAGCCGATTCGGTGCTGCGGGTGCCATTGAAAGATAGATCCGCCTAGCCCCATCCAGCCATAAAAGCCTTCGCGGCCATAGTTTAAGCCGTTGTCGAATGCGCTAGCCTTCGGACCTTGTTGTGCAAACTCTGCCAGACCGCCCTGGGTAAAGGCGACATTCATTGCCAGCATATTGCGGCCGATAGCTGCTGCGTGCAGTGCTGCATGGGCCGAGTCGCCCATAAGTTGCTGCCCCTTGAGGCTGCCACCGTTGGCCATGACTGCTGCCAGTTTTGCTAAACCGCGGGCTGAGCCCTTAGCGCCTGCTGACGGTGTTTCGCCGCTTGATACCAAGGGTGAATTAATAGTGTGTAGATTGTTCATGCCAGTAATGGCTTCCGGTGCACCTCGGGCAGTAGAGTTTCTCAGGCTTGAAAATATGTGGAAAATTCTAGTAATAATTTGCAGTAGATTGAGTTCCATTTTACGGCCAAAAATCCGTGGGATAAGACCTTGTAAGAACTGGTATTTGAAGCTGAGTACTTTTACATTGCTAACGCGCTGCAGTTCGGTTTCTTGCAGGCCTATATAGACATCGGCGTCAAAGGGAGTGCTGATTTCCTGACGTAGGAATTCGCCCATTGTGCGGCCACTAGGTTCCACTCGCCGGAATACTTCATTGGCGACCCAGCCACGTGTTAAGGCGTGGTATTCACGCTGATTATTACTACCTTCACGAAACCTAGGCGTTTGGCGCTCGATAATGGCGCCGATGGCATTTTGCTTGATGGCGCTGGTCTGTAGCTCGTCCGGTTTGATGGTTTGATCAAACACAGGCAGACCTGCTTCATGGCGCATCAAATCTGCGACTGTAAGATCACCCTTGCCATGAGCACTGAATTCGGGCCAGTAGTCGCTTATAGGCTTATTCAGGTCTAGCAAGCCGCGATCAATCAACATGCCGAGCAGGATAGGCTCTAGGCTTTTTCCACTGCTCCAGATATTGACGAGCGAGTCTGCAGAGAATGTTGCATCGTCTATGGCAGACGCCCACAGGTCAACCACACACTCCTCGCCGACATAGATACATAGCTGGGTGTTGCGCTCAGTTAGGGTGTTCATATTGTGTTGGTATAGCTGCTTGACCGACTCATAGCCCGGTGCAACGGTGCCGTTAATTTGTATATTCATTGCTGGTATCGCTTAAGGAGGTGAGGGTGATACTAACATTTCGCCCAGGCAAAGAAACCACCGCTTTGGCTTGTGAATCAATAGTGATTGAACGTCTTACTTTGTCTCGCGCTCCGAACGCGCAATGATTAGAATCGTAGCTTGCCTGAAGCGGGGGATTAACCGTGGACACGCAACTGTAACGGCAGTTTTTGGGGCTGCTAGCATGGCTATTGCTCAGTGGGGCCTACTTACTGTGCGGACCCACAGTCGCGGGTACTTAAGCGTGTAATATCGTCTGTGATTTCACCGAGCTCAACGAGTAAATGCTCGCGCTGACGCTTGCTCAAAGAGCGGTCTAGGGCTTGTAGAAGTCCTCGCGCAGATTGCTGGCTGGCCGCAAGCCGACCGCGCTCGTCCTCAGTCAACAATAATTCCGGGCGTAAAAACAGCTCGCTTAAATCGACTTTAAAATTATCGTAGGGCCGTTTTGAAAATATCTCCTGCAGCCGATCTCGCCAGTGTAAGCGCCGAGTAAAGATCAAACCGTAGATATTATCGCTGCTGCGCGCCCACTCTAGGGCTAGCTGTTGCTGCCCATCGTCGATGCTGCCAGCCCAGCGTTTCATGGCGTCGCGGACACGCTCCACGCGCAGCTTTTCGAGCTCTGTGGCATTCAGTGCAACATACTCTTTCTGGAAATGCTTATTCCTGCTATCGAGCTCTTCTAGAAATTGCGCTACTTGCTCATCGCTAAGACTTTCAAGTATTTTTGGTGTCTTGATCAGTGCGCGTGAAAGTGAGGCGGTCCAAGCTTCGCTTGCGCGCTCAGAAAAGCCCAGCAAGGAGGTGTCGCTTATACGCAGCTCGTCCTTAGAAAGTACGGCGGATAAATCTTGCAAATACTCGCCGTAGCGGGGTAGTTCTGCGCTGCAATGCCAGTCAAGCCAATCCTCCAGGGCCGCGTCGAATAGAGTTTGTTGCTCGCGATCAAAGGAAATATAGTCATCTACCGCCCAATTGATAAACCAATCAGCGCGCTTGTAGACAAAACTAGCACTACTGCACGCTGTCAGGAGTAGCAGAATAAGGGGGAGAATGATTAGTGTGCGCATGGCAGTGATGTCACTCAAAAAAGTCTATGGTAGCTGTGTGGAGGGCGCACCGCGAGCAACCGTTGCTGATGGCTTCCATGTCCCGCGCAATTGAACGCTAGCCTGAGTTTAGCGCTCACTGGCTTCTCGTAACTATATCCTTACCGATACAAACCTTTAAACATACTGCTTATGCCCCATTTAAGGCGCTGACAAACTAAAATGTTGAGCGCTAATCAAGTCGTATAATCACATATAGTCACAGCGTTACACTTATGGATAAATTATAGGTTGTAATCAGGATTTCCCTCACTAGCGTAGGCCTACAGCATGTCTTTGTATCAACTTATTTATTGCAGTAAGCGGGTCATTTCTGCAGAGGATGATAGCGGGGTCACGGTGGACGTCGAGCAGTTACTCATTCAAGCGCGCCGAAACAATGAATTAGTTGATGTTAGTGGGCTATTGTACTTTGGTAGTGAATATTATCTGCAGTGTCTTGAGGGTTCACCTAGCGCTGTTAACTCTGTATATAACAAAATTATTAGCGACTCTCGCCATAGTGACATTGTCCTAATTGATTACAGGCAAATAGCAAAACGTGCCTATTCCAATTGGGATATGGCCTATGTAAAAGAATCTTCTATGACCGAGTCTTTAATAAAATTATATGCTGGCGGATCGAAATTTAATCCACTTGATATGTCAGTGGAGAGTGTTATGCAGTTGATGCAAACGTTCAAGAGTTGCCTGACTGTTGTCGACGCTTGAAGCCTAAGACTCGATCACTGTTCTGTATGGCGATTTAATTCTTAAGCTCAGTTGAATGCGGAAGGACTGACAGGCGCGAACATGAATGTTCACACCTTCTCAGCTATTGCAGCATTACTCGCTAACGAGGATATAGCTTTACGGGCATTTCTTTAAAGCCATTCGCCATATTGGAGCGAATCCGCACGGCTTTTCCGCTTAGTTCAATCCCTGAAAATAGTTTAAAGAATTCTTCAAAGAAAATGCGTGTTTCCATACGAGCTAGATTGGCCCCTAGGCATAAATGAATGCCGTGACCAAAAGCCATATGCGGGTTGTGTGAGCGATGAATATCGAAGACTTCTGGGTTCTCAAAAACGGTATCGTCAAAGTTAGCAGAGCTATATAGCATAACGACTTTGTCATTTTCTTTGATCTGCTGCCCGCCAATTTCGGTATCGCAGGTGGCAGTGCGGCGGAAGTAATGCAGGGGGCAGGTCCAGCGCAGCATTTCTTCGATGGCGCTTTTCATTAACTCCGGGTTCTCTAGGTGCTTTGCTTCCAATTCGCGATAGAGCTCTGGACGCTGTATCAGTTCGTACATGCCGCCGGAGATTAAGGCGCGGGTTGTTTCATTGCCGGCTACGGTGATCTGCACAAAGAGTGAAGCAAACTCCATTTCGGAAACCTGGTGGCCATCCACCTCCACATTCACCAATAGGGAGATCAGATCATCACCGCCCTTATCTTTGCGTTCTGCAGCTAACATATAGCCATAGGTTCCCATTTCTATTGATGCCGCTTGCACCTCTTCTGGGGTGCCGCCAATATCTGGGTCACTGGCAGACGTTTGCATATCTGACCACTCACGCAACTGGTGCCACATATCTTGCGGTACGCCCATCATCGAGCCAATAACCGACGTTGGTAGTTCTCCCGCGACATCGTAGACAAAATTACATTCGGGCTTTTCCAGTGCTGCCAGTAAAATAGTGCGAGTGATGTCACGCACTTTAGGCTCTAACTCGGCCAACATTTTTGAGGTGAAGCGGGTGATCACCGAGCGCCGAAGGGGCCCGTGATTTGGTGGGTCCATACCGAGTAGCTGGCCTTTAACCTGTTCTAGAATCTCTGGGGGCAGATCATCTACCAGCACAAAGCCACGCTCTGCGGAGAAGGTCTTATTATCACGGGACACCTTCATCACATCTTGATGCCGGCTTATCACCCAATAGCCACCGCCATCGGGATGCGAGTGCCAGTAAACCGGCGCCTCATCACGCAATGTTTTAAAGTCTGCCAAGGGCACGGCGTCAACATAGTTATCGGGGTCGTATATGTCCAAATTTTCTAGGGTCTTGGCATTCATAATAGGGTTTCAACTAGGCTGTGGATAAAGGTGACGAGTATTTAAAGAATGCTCTCGGCCGAAATGTTGTGGCCTTGCTCTTTACCCAAACGGATATACTCTGCCAATTGAGTATGGCCATCGGAAATGCCCCAAATGGTGCCGTCTTCGGTGTAATTCACCAAGCTGCCTTCAATAGTGAAGAAGACAACAGTTGGCTCGCCTGCGTCATCAGCTACCTTCAGCGTATGTGCGGTGTTGGCCGGTTCCATAATAATTGAGCCCGCTGTGGCGGTGAAATTACTTTCCAGGTAACCCCATTTTCCCTGCAGGGTATAGGCTTTTACGACACCGCTATGCCGATGGGTTGGCAGCTGCGTGCCAGGCGCAAAACGGTTCATAATAATCCAGCTGCCGGTGACGTTGCAGACCTGTAAGACTTTGACTTCAATACCCCAGCCCTGATCGACCCATGGGAAGTCATTGTGATTAAGGTGACCTGATTCCAGCGGGGTTTCAGGCAGAGTAGTGATGTTGACGGGCTCAGGTAATTCCATGGCGCTGCTCTCTATTTGGCTTGTTACTGTTATCTTTATAGGTTGCAGAGTATTTCATTGCGCAGCCTTGTAATCAATTCTTAAGGATTACCATTTAGTAAGCTAGCTCGGCTGCGTGCCACAGTGAATGAGTCTGTCCCGTCGGATGCAAAAGGCGATCGCTTACCTGGGTAGGTATTGATATTAAAAGGCGTCGCAATGTGATCGTGCTAAAGCTGATAAACTAGCGACCGGCGTAGAGCAATAATGGGGCAGGGAGCAGTACAAAAGGTGGATAGTGTTTACAATAATCGAGATATTATCGCGCGCTTACGCGAGCAAATTCCGTCCTTCGAGTGTGTGCCGGGTTGCCACGATTGCTGCGGTCCGGTAACGACCTCTTCGGAAGAAATGTCGCGGTTGCCAGAGAAAACCGACGCCGAACATGATGCCGCTTTAAATGACTTTAGCTGCGTACACTTGGGTCCAAAGGGTTGCACTGTCTATGGGGAACGTCCCTTGATTTGCAGATTGTTTGGTACCACCCCGCGCATGCCCTGCCCAAATGATCGTCGTCCAGAAACCATGATTGACTCTAAAATTGAGGATCAGGTTCATCACTACATAGCAAACACCCGGCAAGTCTTGGTGTAAGTTATGTCTAAAATTTTTTAATTTAATAGAGTGCGCTGAAGTCATAATAAATGACGTAGCGCAGAGCTAGCACTGATTAATCTCAGTGCTAGCTTATGCCGGTCACTTCACCCAAATCTGCTTGCTATTCACAAATTCCCGAATGCCATGTGGCCCGAGTTCGCGGCCATAGCCAGAGCCTTTTATACCGCCGCTGGGTAAGCGTGAGTCAGTTTTGACGATGCCGTTGATAGCGACTTGGCCGGCTTCAAGACGATTGGCGATATTGGTGGCTAGCTCCGCATTGCTGGTCCAGACGGCGGCACCTAGGCCGTAGGGCGTTTCATTGGCGAGCTGCACCGCTTCTTCCACATCGGCCGCCCGTATCACCACCATAATCGGACCGAAGGTTTCTTCTTTAAACGCGCACATGCCTTCGGTGACATCAATGAGCAGGGTCGGTGGATAAAAGAAACCGGGGCCATCGCTTAGCTCACCGCCCAATAGGCATTTGGCACCGGCGTTAATGGTTTCTGTGACCTGGCGATGCAGGTTTTGCCGCAGATCCTCGCGGGCGATAGGACCAACGTCGGTGTCTGCCAGTAGTGGGTCACCGGATTTGAACTTGGCCATGCGACTTTGGAGTTTTTCAACAAAGACATCGTATACCGAGTCTTCGACAATAATACGTTTTGCGGCAATACAGGACTGCCCGGCATTAATCATTCGGGACAGGGTGGCAATGTCGGCTGCGGCTTCTAAGTTTGCATCTGCAAGTACGATGCAGGGGTCTGAGCCGCCTAACTCCAATACCGTGGGTTTTATTTCTGAACCAGCTACGGCGGCAACTTTACGGCCTGCGTTGCCAGAGCCTGTGAAGGATACCGCGGCGATGCGAGGGTCGCGGATGGCGGTTTCTATGGTGTCGTTATCTATGGGTAGATTGACCACAATATTTTCTGGCGCACCGGCGTCGGCAAACACTTTAGCGATGGCAATGGCGCAGGCTGGCACGTTGGGGTCGTGCTTCATTACGCAGGTATTACCGGCCATTAATGCGGGCGCCAAGTAGCGAAAGGCCAGCCACAGCGGCGCATTCCAAGGCAGAATGCCAAGTAAGGTACCCAGTGGCGGGTGGCAAACGTAGCTGATGCTGGCGTCTGAGGGCAGAGTTTGCGGGGCCAAGTGCTCGGCGGCGTGTTCTGCATAATACTCTGCGCAGCCAGCAGCCTTTTCAACTTCAGCGATACCTTCTTTGAAGGGCTTGCCCATTTCAAGGGCCATTAATTCTGCCAGCCTGTCTTTTTGTTTGCGTAGCTCGGCGGCGACGGCTGTCAGTGTTTGTCCTCGCTCTTGGTAGCTTAGCGCTTGCCATTGGTCTGCCGCGCGGAAGGCGTCGCCAATCCGCTCGTGAAGTTGGGTGTTATTGAGGGTGGGGTACTCGGCAATGATTTTACCGGTACACGGATTCTTCGCTATCAGCATAGCTACCTCGTTGTGATCTTGATTCAGGCTTTTATTGCCATGAATAAATGTGTGGTTTACTCGCCGTTTTCTGTTTTTACATCGTCTGAACTTTTAATACTGTCAGACTTTTCCTTTTTGTTTTTTCGTGCTTCGTCAATCTTTAGCATTGCTGGTTTTCCGGCTTCAGGCTTTACGGTGAAATCTCTGTCCATAGTGAAAAATGATTCACAGCCGGTGTCGGTGATATAAATGGAATCTGATATTCCACAAGTCTTATCGCCGTCTACACCCCACATCCACGGAATAATATGGAAGGTCATGCCTGGTTGTAGCACAGCGGATTCGCCCTGTTTAAGACTGACGATATAGCCTTCGTCCCAGCTGGGTGGAAAGGCGATACCGATAGAGTAACCTGAGCGGGTTATGAGCCGCGCGCCACAGTCGTTATCAGTAATAATATTGCGCACTAGATTATCGGCATCAGAGACCGTCATTCCCGGCTGGAATTTTTCATGAACAGCGTGCAGGGCGTGATTCATTTTCTCTTGGGCGTGATGCATAGAATCACTGAGCTCACCGAGTATCACGGTGCGCATCATGGCGGTGTGATAGCGGCGATAGCAGCCGCCAACCTCTAAGAATACGTGCTCGCCGGGTAACACGGTACGGCCTTCCCAAGTGGCGTGACCGATCATGGAGCGCGGGCCTGAGGTCACATAAGGCATAACCGCAGGGGGTTCGCCGCCGGCGCGGAACATGGCCGCGCTGATGGCAGCACCTATTTCGTTTTCAGTGACACCCGGCTGGCAGGCATCTATTCCGGCCCGCATACCTGCTTCGGTGGCAAAGGCTGCTTTTCGCATAATTTCAATTTCTGCTGGCGATTTACAAATACGTCCCTGTTCAACAATACCAAAACAGTCGAGTAATTTTGCTTCCGTGAGCGTGGTGTGCACGCGGTCCTGTTGGTAGGCAGGGAAGAAGTAGCTATTGCGCTCATAGCCAATACGCTTTTTGGCCAAACCGAACTCTCGTAAAGCATCTACCAACATTTGAATAGCGTCGCCGGTATCTGGGTAGGGCCGTGTGCGCTCCACCCATGTGCGGGCAATAATATTCGACTCTTCCAATGCCCTTGTAATCATAAAGGGTTCATCTTCCAGCGGCACAACTAAAGCTTGGAAGAATGAATAGCCGGTGGTTTGGTAGTCGGTTAGATACATGATGTTTTCTGGATCAGAAATCACCACCGCGTCTAACCTTCGGTCGGCAATACGCTGCCGCAATCCGGATAAACGACGCTCGTATTCTTCAAAGGGGAAGGTCATGTCGTCGCGCTGAATCATGAGATGGCCTCCATCACTTTGGTGGTATGCCGTACCAGAATGTCTAAGCCTTCTTGAAGGTCTTCATCGGGAATAGTTAATGGAGGAATCAATTTAATAACTCGACCACCGGTACCGCAGCTGGCAATGAGTAGACCGGCAGCAAAGCAGCTATCTACAATTGCTTTGGCTTGCTCGCCGCTGCCTACATCTAAGCCGAGAATCATACCCTTGCCGCGCACCGCAATCGCCTTAAAGTTCTTTTCCAGCGGCGCCAGTGCTTTCGCCATGACCTCGGCTTTTTCTGCCACTTCGGTCATTAGTTCATTGTCCTCGAAATACCCCAATGCTTCACTGCCGGCGACAAACGACAGTGATTGGCCTCGGAAAGTACCGGTGTGTTCGCCGGGTGACCAATAGTTATCAATGGCGGGCTTAACGAGATTGAGCGCCATGGGTGTACCCATGCCGCCAACGCCTTTGGCGAGACAAATGATGTCGGGATCGAGACCCATGCCATCGAAGCTAAAATAGCTACCGGTACGGCCACAGCCTACTTGAATGTCATCAACAATAAGCAGGGCGCATACGTCTTCAGCGAGTTTGGCCAAGGCGTGTAGCCACTCTTTACTGGCGACGTTCACGCCGCCTTCCGCTTGTATCGTTTCTACTAAAAACGCGGCGGGGGGAGCAATGCCGCTAGACGGATCAGCGTAGTGTGCCGCCAGTTGTTCGAGGGATTCAAGACATCCAAATTTATGATGTGAGACATGATTAAGGGGCACGCCCGCGGCGCCGCGAAAATACGAATTAGCGGTGCAGGCTAGCGAGCCCAGTGTCATACCGTGAAAACCGTGGGTGAAGGCTGCTATCTCTTGTCTTTTGGTGGCGCGCCGCGCAATTTTAAGGGCAGCTTCGACCGCATTGGTGCCAGTCGGTCCCATAAATTGCATTTTATGGGGCATATTGCGTGGCTCAAGAATCGTCTTTACAAAGCGCTCCATAAAGTCGCGCTTGGCGGTGGTGTGCATATCGAGGCTATGGGTAACGCCATCCGATTCTAGATAGTCGATCATGGCCTTTTTCATGCGTGGGTTGTTATGTCCGAAATTTAAAACCCCAGCACCGGCAAAAAAATCGATGTACTGTTTGCCATTCTCATCGGTTTGACGGGCGTTGGTGGCTTTGTCGAAGACCACTGGGTAAACCCGGCAATAGGCGCGGATACCTGATTCACGTTCTTCAAAAATACTCATGCGAACTCCTTCGTGTAAATAAAGTTCGTCGACGTGTCGACGGTTTACTATTTTAAAATGGTTTGTTTTGCAGGTTTTTCGGGCGTCGTCACACCACATAGGCGAGAAAATAAATTGCTCACCAAGGGAATTAGTTTGTCGTTAAAATCATAGTGGGGGCTGTGACAGGGCACTTGATGGTGCTCGTCGCCATCATCTGCGCCGATCAGCGCAAACGCGCCGGGAATTTCCCGCAGATAATAACTAAAATCTTCAGACGCCATAATTGGAGTCCGGACGTTTTGATCGATCGCGTCGGCACCATAGCTTTCTTGCCATAACTGCCGAACGTGGCCGGCTTGAGCGGGGTGATTGATAGTCGCGTGATAGCGAGGCGTAATTTCCACGCTGCATTCCACGCCATAGCTACGCGCGGTTTGCTGGCTTACCTCGGTGATGAGAGCGTTAATTTGATCCCGTGTGTTCTGATCCGGCACTCTTATACTGCCGCCCAATACCGCTTGTTGCGGAATAATGGTGGGTCCGCTATCAGCCATAAATGAGGTTACGCTGATCACCGCGGCTTGTTGCGGCGCCAAGCGGCGACTCACGATCTGTTGTAGAGCAAGGGTGATAGCACTGGCGGCAAGCACTGGATCGCGGCAGAGTTCAGGTTGACTGGCATGCCCACCTTTGCCAGTAACGGTAATAGAAAAGGTGCCGTTGCCACACATAACAATATCGTCAGGACAGACCAGCTTGCCGAAGGGGATCGCTGGCCAGTTGTGCCAGCCGTATATTTCGTCGATACCGTCTAATGCGCCCTCATTTATCATTTCCCGCGCGCCATGTCCGCCTTCTTCTGCTGGTTGGAATAACAATGTGACAGGGTGGCTTAGGCTTTGTTCATTGTGTTTTAACCACCGCGCGGTGGCTAATAATGTGGCGGTATGTCCATCGTGGCCACAGGCGTGCATGCAGCCAGTATGGGTAGATGACCACGCCTTACCGGTTTGTTCAATAATAGGAAGGGCGTCGATGTCACCCCTGAGAGCGATGTGTTTAGCGCCAGCTTGAGGTGTGGCTGTCGCCAAGGTGGCTATGGTGCCAGTTCCCGCGCATTTGCGCCATGGTATAGCTAGTTGGTTGAGGGTGTTACGCACGGTTTCAGCGGTACGGACCTCGTGCCAGCCAGGCTCGGGGTGGGCGTGTAGGTCGCGGCGTAGGGTCTGCGCGGCGGCCATTGTATCTAGCCAGAAATCAGTCATTACGTTTTTACTGTCGCACAGCTTTTGTGTTGGGGCAAACTTACTTTTGACTATTTTTATGAAATTTGTCGGGCGGTCAATTTTGGTGCGCTTTTTTAATTTACTGATGTGCTAACGACTGAGCAGTAGTGGGATTTAAATTTTTTGATAAAATTTCTTTTTTTTTAAACATGGCTATGGGCGCCAATGGTGGCGCTTTTAGCGAGCTTGTTATGGAATGCTGATTTGTAGTCGGCACAATCCCTGCATGTATCGCTGTGAAACTTTACACAGCTGAACTATTTAAATCATTGTGTGGTTTGGCTGTGTAGTATGTTGGTGTTATGAACTTTTTATAACAGCACCCGGAGTCTGGTGGGAGCTGGGCTCTGCGATTAAACGCAGGTATTACTAATGCTTTTAGCAACAGATTTAGACGGTACATTTCTCGCTGGCGATAACGAGCAACGCCACAAGCTTTATCAGTTGATTGCAGCGCACCCCGAAATCAAGCTGGCCTTTGTAACCGGTCGTGGACTTGAGTCCGTATTGCCGCTGCTTTCCGATCCGACTATTCCAGAACCCGATTATATTATTTGCGATGTAGGTTGCACCGTTGTTGATGGGCACACGCAACAAGCTATCCAACCACTGCAGGGCGATATTGATAAACGCTGGCCCGGTGAACATGTGGTTGAGCAAGCCGTTGCCCATATCCCCAATTTACAGCGTCAGGATGTTCCACAAGAACGGCGCTTTTCCTTCTTTTGTGGCGCGGATGCCGTTACTAGTGAACTCGAAGAAGTGGTTCGTGACTTGGATTGCGAGCTCCTGTATTCGGCAGGCTTGTATCTGGATATTTTACCCAAGGGGGTCAACAAGGGCTCTACCTTGCGAGGCTTGGTAGAGCTGCTTGATATTGGCGACGAAAATGTATTGGTTGCTGGCGATACCTTAAATGACCTGTCAATGTACGAGCACGGTTTTATTGGTGTTTGTGTGGGTGAGTCCGAAGCCGGCTTATTGAAAGAGACTGAAAATCAGGCGCGGGTGTATCACGCTGACCATCCGGGATGCGGTGGTATTCTGCAAGCCTTCGAGTATTTTGGTTTTTTGGGCACAGCGGGTATGGAGGCAGAGCAGCGCGATGTAGCGGTGCCGGGAAAGTCTGACCTGGTGATTGTATATCACCGGCTTCCCTATGAAGAATTTCGTGAGGATGGCGTCACGGTTCGTCGCAAGCCCACCTCACCAAACGGTATTATCCCTACCTTGATGAGCTTTTTTGCGGATGGGCGTGCGGGTTCATGGGTGGCGTGGTCAATTCACGAACCTGAGGACGGCAAGTTTGAAACCCATACCGAGGTCGATACCGCGCAGTATCCTAACTTGGTGGCGTCGCGGGTTGCCTTGAGCAAAAGGGATGTCGATATTTTTTACAAGAAATTTTCCAAAGAGGCATTCTGGCCAACACTGCATACTTTTTGGGAACGAGCGACCTTCCGCGAAGATCATTGGCAGGTGTTTCTTGATGTGAATCGACGCTTCGCGGAAGCGGCGGCGGCAGAGGCCGCTGAAGGCGCAACGGTTTGGATACATGATTACAATTTGTGGATGGTGCCGGCCTATTTGCGCGAGTTGCGTCCCGATGTTGTTATCGCCTTTTTCCATCACACATACTTTCCCTCAGCGGATGTTTTCAATGTTATTCCCTGGCGCCGAGATATTATTGGCAGCCTATTACAATGTGACTATATCGGCTTCCATATTCCGCGCCAGTCCGAAAATTTTGTCGATGTGGCAAGGGGTGTCACGCCCCTAGAAGTGACGACGAAAATGAACTGTGCTCCGCGTTTCTTTACCTATGGCTGCGCGGTAGGCCTGGATGAAATGACTACCGAGATAAAGGTCAATGATCGCCTTATCCGCTTGGGGGCACACCCGGTTGGATTGGACTTGAAACGGGTAGAGAGCGCACTCAAGGACGAGAAAATTCAGCGGCGCATGGATGAGCTTAGGCTTGAGTTGCATGGCACCCGGATGATTTTATCGGTGGGCAGACTGGACTATACAAAAGGCATATTAGAACAGCTTGAGGCCTACGAACGCTTGCTGGATGAATACCCGGATTTGCACGACAAAGTTACTTTGATGATGGTGTGTGTGCCGGCTGCTAGTGAAATGGCGATTTATCGCGATTTACAAACTCAGATTGAGCAGGCGGTGGGGCGGATTAACGGCCGATTTGCAAAAGTTGGCTGGACGCCGCTGCAGTTTTTCTTCCGCAGTTTGCCCTTTGCCGAATTAGTGGCTTATTACAGCATGGCAGATGTGATGTGGATTACACCGCTGCGCGACGGGCTTAACTTGGTGGCCAAGGAATATATTGCCACCCAGGGTATGACGGATGGCTCGGGCGTATTGGTATTGTCTGAATTTGCCGGTGCGGCTGCTGAATTGCGCGGCCCGATCTTGGCTAATCCACATGACCGCAATGAGATGGTTAGAACCTGCTATTTGGCGTTAACCCTAGAGCGGGAAGAGGCGCGTAGCCGCATGCGTGAAGCCTACGATGTGGTTCAGCACTATGATATTAAGGTGTGGAGCGACGAGTTTATGAACGCTGTGGATGCCTGCCGAAGTGGCGATAGTGCGTTGCCGTCAAGTGACCTAGCATCTAAAGTGGCTTAGCTAATTTGGGCCGCTTAAGGTGTTTTATCTTTTATCTTTTATCTTTTATCTTTTATCTTTTATCTTTTATCTTTTATCTTGGTCGCTGAAATTGGCTGTCAATGTTGATGGTGGCGCTTTACTGTGACTAACTTTTTTGCCCGGCAATAATACGTTCTAAATACGCGATCATGGCTGCGGCGCATTCGCGCCGATAGGCTGGTGTGATTTCGCCATGCAGAAAATATGACAGCCGCAAGCAGGCGGTACCCAACTCGACAACAAGCGCTTTGGCGTCAGGATTTTCATCCGCCAAGGTCACACCGATGGCGCGCATTAAGGTGTCGACGTGGCGGCCGATATGAGAAATGGTCAGGTGCAAAGCCTGATGACTTTCATGACTTGCCACGCTGCCAAGTATTAGTATGCCAGCAGCTTGATGGTGGTTGTAATAGTTGGCGACAATGTCTGCGACCTCACTAATAACTTGCTGCCATGGTTTGCCTTCTATGGCATAACTTAGTTTTTCAACTTCCTCTTCCAGTGTGATTAAGTGTCGCCGCGTGAGTTCATTGAGAATGGCATAGGGGCTGGGGAAAAAATGGTAAATACTGGTTCGCGTACAATTCAGTGACGATGCTAGTTCTGGAATCGAGAAACTGCTTAAGCCCCCCTGAATTAACTGCGCCTCAGCGGCTTCGAGAATGCGCTCAAATCGCTGGCGGCCGCGCGCTTGTTGCGGGGGTCTAGCAGCTGATGGGGCAGAAGTGATGGCGGTAATTTCAGTCATGGCGGCATCATATCACTTGACTCAAATATCATACAAATGTACAAATAACAAAATCATACAAGTGTACGATATTGCTCCAAGCACAAAGATAAAAATAAAAAAGTAAGATGAGGCAGCGTTCAAATGCAGAAAAGTCTATTGGTTTTGGCGGCATATTCCCTGTTGCTGCTGGCGGCATGCGGCGGTTCATCGAGTAACCCATCACCGCAGGTACTTAATCCCGGTGGTGACGACACTAGCGGTGATACTGGCTCGGACACTGATACGGAGTCGTTGTCACTGCTAGTGAGTCGGCGCGGCGGCCATTATTGGCATGATTACTGTGCCGATAAACCTGATAA
Source organism: Zhongshania sp. R06B22 (assembly GCF_040892595.1). NCBI lineage: Bacteria > Pseudomonadati > Pseudomonadota > Gammaproteobacteria > Cellvibrionales > Spongiibacteraceae > Zhongshania > Zhongshania arctica. The sequence goes on from NZ_JBFRYB010000001.1 coordinate 1,644,961, forward strand.
CACAGCTGTGCCTGCCGATCCCCGTGAAATGGTGGTGCCGGGTGTTAACGAAAATAAGGCCGTGTTGATGAATGCATGGTGGCAAACTTGCCAAGAAGATAATCAGCCGGCCAATTGTGGTGAGCTTCGTCAGCGTGCAGAGCATGGTCTGGCCTTGGTTGCCGCCGAGGGGCGACCTGGCGCTGCTAGTTTCTTTTCCGGTGACGCTAGTGAGTCAGGATTTTCGTTTCCCGCTGATGCCTATGCAGAGATGTGGAAATCGATTTGGGGCCTGAGTGAGCGCCCGCTTCAGTACGATGAATTAGTCGCCCAGCGCTGGGGTATGCCGCTGTCAGTTGTTCGCAACCCCTATCCCTTGCCTGGCGAAGATCCAAATCTAAGTGATGGCGGCAGCGGTCAGCTGCCAATGGGAGTGACCCAGCTCCGCGAGGCCAACGGAAGCTGGACCGGACAACTCAATGTCACTTGCAGTATTTGTCATGGCGGGGCGGTGGGAACGGCTGATGAAGCTGAGGGGCTGGGGGCAATGTATGGCAATAATAGTCTCAGCGATATTACCGTGATGTTTTCTGAACTGGCGCGTTTGGCGCCGCAGCAGGCGGCGCTGGCGATCATCTCTCAGAATAAGGTGCGCGGCACAGGTAATATCACTAACTTTCAACTTTTCGGCACGCTGACGCTTGCTGATTACGACACCATTCCGTCTTATCTCACTATTCAGGCTGAGCCTTCTACCGGCACCGAAGATCCGCCTGTGTGGTGGAATGTGGGCAGTCGCAGCGCGAAATTCTATGACGGTGGTCAGGTCGTCGATGCCAAACGCATTGAGCTGTCGTTTCACTTTCCTGATTTCTTCAATGATATTGAAGGTGCCAAACAATGGATATTGGATAATCAGCAAGATAGCGATGCGTGGATTAGCTCGCTTAAGTCACCGCCGTGGCCAGAATCGGTGTTAGGCAGTGTAGATAGATCCTTGGCGGAAGCTGGCGCGGTGCTATTTCATGCTAAAAATTTATGGGCGCCGAGTTTGAATAATCCCACACCGCGTCCGGAAGGCGGCAATGGATCGTGTGCAAGCTGCCATGGTGCGTACTCACCGCGCTATGTTAATGATCCCACTTACTTAGATTCGCCATTGTTAGATGGGGTGGCGGCGTATATCACACCCATTAATATTATTGATACGGATCCGGCGCGCCTGAATGGCAACTCCCCACGGGTGGCGGAATATTCGAAAAACAATTGGTTTGCCTATTCGGAGGGGCCATATAACGATGACGGCGTATCGCTATGTGGTAACTGGGCTGATGAGTCTTTGCGCGGTGATCGCGAACTGGGCTATTTAGCGCCGCCGCTTTATGGGGTATGGGCTACGGCGCCATATTTCCATAATGGCTCGGTGCCGAATATCGACGGTGTCCTAAATCCGGCCGTGCGGCCCACCATTTGGCGTCGGCTTTCGAAGGATGCGCCGACAGACTTAGCGGGGCAGGTGGTAATGGGCTTTGATTACAGTCTTAAAACTGGATACGACGCTGAAAAAATAGGGTGGCGTTATGACGAGCTGGAATGCGGCTCGGGTTTGGCATTACCATTAATTGGTGCCGCTACCCCCGGTGTGGACTGCAATCCACTCGATTCTAGCGGCCCAGTTTTACAAGATGCATTATCGGTGCTTTGGGGTAACGGTGGTCTGGCATGGAATTTATTGAATGTGCCGATTGTGAGCGATCAGCAGATTGAAGAGCGAAAAATCTATAACACTAAACTCTACAGCCAAGGTAACGGTGGTCATGAATTTACCAGTGTGCTGAATGACACCGAGCGACGTGCTATTAAAGAATATCTTAAAACCTTATAAATAAAACTTAGAAAAACCGCAGTGCTAACTGGGGTTTAGTATTCAAGCTATTCGTTATTAAAGGAAATGATTATGGGCGGTCTCAGTGACTCAATACTTAGCGATGCAATGTCTTACACGCGTCCTGCGGACATTAGCGCTAAATTAGCGGAATTGCGTGAGCATCGGCCGATCTGTTTGATCGAGCCTGAGGATATTCGTCCGTATTGGGCGATAACCCGTTACGAAGATATTCGCTATATCGAATCGAATCCTGAGCTATTTAGCGCAGAGCCCAGAGCGGTCTTAATTTTAGAGGCCTTAGAAAAATTAAATCAAGAGCGCTTCGGTGAAATCATGGGGGTGAAAACCCTGGTTCACATGGATGGTGAGCGTCATTTAGCCCTGCGTAAAATTACCCGTGATTGGTTTATGCCGGCCAATATTGCCAAAATGCGCGGTCATGTTGCCGAGCTGGCAGAAAGCTTTATCGAGCGAATGAAAGATATGGATGGTGAGTGCGATTTTGCCAGTGACATTGCTTTTTGGTATCCCTTGCGGGTTGTGCTGCAGCTGATCGGTATTCCCGAGAGCGATGAGGCCCATATACTAGATTTAACCCAGCGCCTCTTTGCTCCAGAGGGTTTTGCTAGCGCCGAAAAAGATTCCATGACCGTGTTTATGGAGTGCGTGCAGGCAATGGCGGAGTATTTTACGGTGCTAGCAGATGATCGCCGCGCCGCGCCAAGAGACGATATTGCCAGCGTGCTAGCCAATGCAAGACTCGACGGTGAATTGATCGATCCGTTTACCCTGACCTCGTATTTTGTGTTGCTAGCTACTGCGGGTCACGATACCACTAGTGCAACGATCGCTGGCGGCTTGCAGGCCCTTATTCAAAACCCGGCGCAGCGTAAAGCTTTACTTGATGATCCTAGCCTTTATCCAGCCGCTGCCGATGAGTGTGTTCGCTGGGTGACACCGGTGAAGCACTTTGCGAGAACCGTGCTTGCGGATACCGAGCTACGTGGTGTGAGTCTTAAAAAAGGCGATACCGTTGCCATGTTTTTTGAAGCGGCCAATCGGGATGGTGACGCCATCCCGCAGCCAGAGGTTTTTGACGTGTCGCGCAAGGCAAGTAAGCATCTGGCATTCGGCCAAGGCCGTCATAACTGTTTGGGTATGCATTTGGCAAGAATGGAAGTGGAGACATTTTTGCGTTTGCTGCTGCCCCAGCTGGAAAGCATTGAATTGAATGGCGAGCCTGCCTATATTCCAAGTCATTTTGTGAGTGGCTTAAGCTCATTACCTATTAAATATAAATTTAAAGCCTAGGCTGGCTTGATGATTTAATGGCAATTTTTTAGCGTCGGGAATGACATCGATAAATGATTTTTTATTGCTGTGATTTCCGATTTATTTTTTCGATAATCAAGACTGCCATTAATGTATCTAGATACGTTTTTCTGGGTTTAATTTCCTCCGCCTGTGAAGAAATGACTGTGTGTTAATTTAGTTATTGCTTTTCCTGCTAAGCACAATGAAGTAGGGCTCTTTCTCCAGATATTGTGATCTGGTCCTGAAAATACCGACATTCTGGCCATGGAATGCCGCTGTTAGTTTGCATGCTTGCTGGTCAATGGTTATGGTTATGTATCCCTGATAGACCGGAGCCGTCGTATGGCCTTGCGCAATGCTGTGCAGTTAATTTGTTATCCCAATCGTCTTGGTAATAATCTTAAAGATTTACACACTGTCATTGAGAAGCATTTTTCGGAAGCGATAGGTGGCGTGCATATACTGCCTTTTTTTCCGTCCAATGCTGATGCGGGATTTTCGCCATTGACCCACAAAGAAGTCGATCCGGAATACGGTGATTGGGACGATATAGAGCGAATTTCGGTAAAATATGACCTCTGTTGCGATGTCACCGTCAATCATATTTCTGACGAATCTGAGGAGTTTAAGGACTTCGTTGCCAAGGGCTACGATTCTGAATATGCCGATCTCTTTGTGCATGTCGATAAGTTTGGTGAGATCAGTCCTGATGATCTAGCAAAAATTCATATCCGCAAGGAGAAGGAGCCGTTTCGGCGGGTGGACTTTGCCGACGGCAGCACCGGCCGAGTTTGGTGTACCTTTACCGAGCATCAGATTGATTTAAATTATGAATCTGATCAGACCTTTCAGCTGATGGAGAATTATATCGGTTTTCTCGCCCAGCGCGGGGTGAAGTTATTCCGCCTTGATGCCTTTGGATATACGACCAAGCGTATTGGCACGAGTTGTTTTTTGGTTGAACCGGATGTCTACCGCAACCTCGATTGGATCAATAGTGTTGCCCAGTTGCACGGCGCGGAGGTCTTGCCAGAGGTGCATGATCACAGCAGTTATCAGTACGCTATCAGCCGCCGTAATATGCATCCCTATGGTTTTGCCTTGCCGCCGCTGTTGCTGTTTTCGCTACTTGATGCCAATAGCGTTTACCTAAAGAACTGGCTGCGAATGTGTCCGCGCAATATGGTCACGGTGCTTGATACCCACGACGGCATTTGTATTCCGGATGTGGAAGGGGTGTTGCCGGAAGAAAAGATCCGCGCCTTGATCGATAATATTTCCAGTCGCAGTGCCGACCCCATACTGCGGCGCTCGGCGGCTAATATTCACAGTGTTGGCGCTATCTACCAGCTGACGTGTACCTTTTACGATGCCTTGATGCGCAACGATGATGCCTATTTGGCAGCGCGTGCGATCCAGTTTTTCTCGCCAGGTATTCCGCAGGTTTACTACGTTGGCCTGTTGGCGGGCTGCAATGACAATGAATTGATGGAGGAGACGGGTGAGCTACGGGATATTAACCGTCATTTCTATACAATGAACGAAGTGGATGAGGCAGTTGAGCAGCCGGTGGTGCAGCGATTGCTTGCTCTGATGCGCTTTAGAAGTAATTACCCCGCATTTGATGGTCATTTTGAGCTGGGCTACTCCAATGATTCCAGCGTCTCAATGGCATGGCGGCATGGCGATTATTACTGCCATCTCTTCGTCGACTTGAATTTTAATACTTCTAGCATTACTTATCTGGATGAGGAGTCCTTGGCGGAATGTCGCCTGCAGTGTTGATACTCATTTCTTGATTTCTGTGTAAACCCTGCTTTTATAAGGGTATTACACAGGGATTTGCTTGTGATAAAGGGTAGACAAGCACGGAAATGTCTATATACTCACTCCCAGCTAGAAAGTTCGACCTATATTTATGTACACCATTTCGAAGTCCTGTCTGTAGTTTTCGTCCTGTACTTCATAAGTAATAGAATCACTTCCAGCCTAATCGGTCTGATTTCAGATCAAAATTACCTTTGAATATATCAGGAATAAAATTATGTCTACTACTACTGGCACAGTAAAATGGTTCAACGAATCTAAAGGCTTTGGCTTCATCGAGCAAGAATCTGGCCCAGACGTTTTCGCTCACTTCAGCGCAATCTCTGGTTCAGGCTTCAAAACTTTGGTTGAAGGCCAGCGCGTACAGTTCACTGTTACTCAAGGACAAAAAGGTCCTCAAGCAGAGAACATCGTAGCACTGTAATTTGCTATGGGCTGGGCCTTCGGGTTCCAGCCAGCTTCAAACCCTTGTGGATTGAATGCTAAAGGGGCAGGACCTATGGGTCTTGCCCTTTTTTCTTTTCAGAAGCACTATTTTTATTTGCGTACATTGCGCCACCGCCGCGTGTTTATTCTGGCGGTATTACAGGAAAAACACCGTGAGTCAGCTAGAATTTTCTACCCTTCCCTTAAATCCCGCTTTATTAGATAACTTGAATTCATTGGGCTATACCGAAATGACCCCGATTCAAGCCAAGGCCTTGCCGCACACCTTGCATGGCAAAGACGTGATTGCGCAGGGGAAAACCGGCTCCGGGAAAACCGCTGTATTCGGTTTGACGCAGCTGCAAAAGCTCGATGTTAAACGTTTTTATGTGCAGTCATTGGTCTTGTGCCCGACCCGTGAACTGGCCGACCAAGTTGCCAAGGAGTTACGCAAGCTAGCGCGTACCATCCACAATATTAAAGTGCTTACCCTCTGTGGTGGCATGCCCTTTGGTCCGCAAATTGGCTCGTTGGAGCACGGCGCTCATATCGTTGTTGGCACGCCAGGAAGAATTGAAGAGCATGTTCGCAAAGGCACGCTTAAGTTAGAAAACGTCAATACTCTGATATTGGACGAAGCTGATCGTATGTTGGAAATGGGTTTCCAAGATTCACTCGATACTATTATTGGCTATATTCCCAAAGAGCGTCAGACTTTACTTTTTAGCGCGACTTATCCCGACGAGATTCAGGATGTGGCGATGCGGATCATGCAGCGTCCCTTACTCGTGAAAGTAGAGTCTACCCATGATAATGAGAGTATTGCCCAGCACTTTTTTAAAGTCGCAGATAATACCCAGCGCATTGTTGCCGTTAAATTACTATTACTTCGTTACCGCCCTGATTCAACGGTGATATTCTGTAATACCCGTCATGAAACCCAGCAGGTGTGTGACGATTTGCGCGAAGCCGGATTCAGCGTGTCGGCCTTACACGGCGATCTAGATCAAAAAATGCGTGACCAAACCTTGGTGCGTTTCGCCAATAAAAGTGTGTCGGTGCTAGTTGCCACTGATGTGGCCGCACGCGGTTTGGATATAGATGCCTTGGATGCGGTGATTAATTACCATATTGCTCGCGATGCTGAAGTGCATATTCACCGCATAGGCCGTACCGGGCGAGCGGGCGGAAAAGGGATTGCCTGCAGTCTCTATACCGAGCGCGAAAGTGCCAAAATTGCTCGTATTGAAGAGATGCGTGGCAGCAAGGTAGTTCCTGAGGCGCTGCCCAATATTAATCATCTAGATAAACCTACCTTTAAGCCGCCGATGGCCTGCCTACAGATTGATGGTGGTAAAAAGCAAAAGGTACGCCCCGGTGATATCGTTGGTGCCCTTACCGGCGCAGATGGTATTGAAGGTACTGATGTTGGGAAAATTCATGTCTTTGACAATACCGCCTATGTGGCGGTGCGCAATGATGTGGTGGCCGATGCGCTGCGTAAATTAAGTGAAGGGCAACTCAAAGGTCGCAATTTTAGAGTGCGCCGTATTCGCGGTTAAGCTGCGTATACGGATGCCGTACTGTTAAGCAGGTATGAATAGAATACTGTTTAATATCCACCGAGTATTGGCATTTCTTATCTGCCTGCCACTGTTGCTGATTTGCGTTAGTGGCAGTGCGCTGGTGTTTAAGCATGAATTAGATTCGATATTGATGCCCGAGCGCGTTCTTGTTGGTGAAGCGACCGCGACGCGCTTGCCCTTCGATACACTGCTACAGTCATTTAATAGTCATTACCCCGGCTACGAAGTCACTGGCTGGCGAATTTTTGCGAAGCCAAATCGATCTGATTTGGTTTATGTGATGGCCCATGGCGGCAGCGATTGGTCTTCGCTGTTTGTCGATCCCTATACCGCTAAAATATTGTCACCGCCGCAGCCGCCGCGATATTACTTAACTGATGCGCTGCGTGAACTCCATTACCAGTTATTGCTAGGTAAGGTGGGTCTATTTATTGCTGCCTTGCTTGCAGTGTTGATGTGCTTGCAAGCAATCACCGGCTTAATTCTGCATCGCAAGTTTTGGAAAGTCTTATTCACCCTTCGTTTTCAGGCGCGACCGATTATCTATCTGGGCGATATGCACAAATTGGTCGGTGTACTGGTCTCGCCGGTGCTTCTAGTGCTGGGGGTAACGGGGGCTTACTGGAATATCAATCAGCTGATCTACAGCGTCGCTCAGCCTCTTGCCGCGCCATATATCGTAGATCAGCGGCTGTACAATTCAAGTCTGTCTGTGGACGCCTTGGTGGCGGAAAGTCGTAAACGCTTTCCTGGCTTTGAGGTGAGTTTTATTGCTCTTCCCGCCAAACCCGGCTATGCCATTAATGTGCTAGGTGGCCGTGACCGGCAAAACCCTTTCTTCAGTGAATTTTCTGTTTCCTTGAGCTACCACGCTCAAACTGGTGTCCTGATTACGGCGCGGGACATTCAGGATGCTGAGCTTGGGGATCAGATCACCCATAGCTTTCGACGCCTTCATTTCGGCGATGTTGCCGGTTTAGGCAGTCGGATGATATGGGCATTGGTGGGTTTTAGCCCGCTGGCATTGATGCTGAGCGGGCTGTCGATGTATTACTTGCGCAGACCGGTGCGAAAGAGGATAGCAGAGCGGCGGCGTGAAGGCCGAGCGCAATAAATGCGATTGGCTGAGCGCGGTAAGGTCTTTAAATGATTTTTTAGGGGGCTTTATTGGGCCTGCCTCGGCTTTTTTGCGCTGGTAATTTTCATAAATAAGACTAGAATTAGATCAAAGTTTAACCAGTTTGAGGCGTGGCGATGAATCCGGTAGCCGGCTCGTCGATTAATCCTATATCTCGGCCCAGTTTACGGCCAGTGACGCCGGTGGAATTGGCTTCTTCCTCGGCGGGCGCAAATGTAGCTAATACAAAGCCCATCAACACCGCTCTGCCTAGGCCTGTCACTGCGCCTGAGTTTGAAGAAGCTCCCCTAAATCTACTAAGACCCTCTAAAACCGCTGAATCAATTTTCGCCGAGCAGGGGGTATCTCCCGCCAAAATGGCAATATTGTCGGCAAAACCGGTATTACTTGCAGAAGCAATATTGTCGCCAGAAGGCATGATATACGCCGTGGATACGGGTGGCCGGGGTCGGTCCGCTGAAGGTCAAAGCGAGGCCGCTAAACAGCTTGGTTTATCCGCTACGGTAGGTGATGGTTCGCCGAATGAGCAAGAAAGTCGGGCGGAGAGCGCAGAAAAATCATCCAGCGCCGCGCAGAGCCGCGAGCAAGAGCAGGACATTCAAGCTGAGGTGCGCGATCTAGCCGCCCGCGACCGCGAGGTGCGTAATCACGAGCTTGCTCACTCAGTAGCGGGTGGGCGTTACAGTGGCTCGCCCAGTTACGAGTTTAAGCGCGGCCCTGATGGCAATAATTATGCAGTGAATGGAGAGGTCAGCATCGATTTGGCTAGAGCCGCGACCCCTCAAGCTACCATTGAGAAGATGGAAATTGTCCGCCAGGCAGCCTTGGCGCCGGCGGAGCCGAGTAGTCAAGACCGTCAAGTTGCGGCTGAGGCGGCTCGAATTGGAGCTCAGGCGCGTCAAGAGTTGCTTGCTGAATCGAGTCAGACTTCTCAAAACACGGTGAGCACTACTAGCGTGGGAGCTGTGCAGCAAAGCTTGGAAAGTGAGTCGAATTCATTGCGCGACGGTCAGCAAAGCGAGGCTCAACAAAGAGCAGATGTCGACACGCTTAAAGCTCGGCGAGTTAGCAGTCTGTATTCAGAAAATAGCGGCTTATTCGAGCGCGAGCCGGCAGGGGTGGTAAACAGTCGGGCTTAAGAAGCGACATGTAGTTAGTGTGAATGAGTAGGGGCGCGTCAGTGATTGGGACGCGCCCTTTGTCTTTGCGGAGCCTAGTTAAATTAGACTTTTGGTGCCGAAGAGCGAGCGCGATTACCGTTGCTGTTGCCATTGCCACTTGGGCGTCCGCTACGGCGGGCGGCGGGGCGCTGACCATCGCGGTGTTCAGTGTGGCTTTTGGGTCTAGGCTTCCGTGCTGGGCGTTGATTTAAACGTGACTCTGGCAGAGCGTGAGTTGGCTCAAAGCCAGCCAGTGTTTCCCTTGGCAGCACTTCTTGAATTAGACGCTCGATGTCGGCTAATAGTTTAAAGTCATCCGAGCAAACCAAGGATACCGCGCTGCCGACTGCACCAGCGCGACCGGTACGACCAATACGGTGTACATAGTCTTCTGGAACATTCGGTAAATCAAAATTGACCACCTGTGGAAGTTGGTCAATATCTAAACCGCGGGCGGCGATATCGGTTGCGACTAAGGCGCGCACTGCACCGCTTTTAAAGTCGGCTAAGGCCTTGGTGCGCGCGCCCTGGCTTTTATTGCCGTGAATCGCTGCGGCGCCGATGCCTGCTTTTTCTAAGTGCGCAGCTAGGCGGTTGGCTCCATGCTTCGTTTTCGAGAATATAAGAACCTGTTGCCAGTTATTGCTGTTAATCAGATGCGTTAATAAGGCTGGTTTCTGACTTTTATCAACCGGATAAATTGACTGAGTAACGCTTTTGGCGGTTGTGATTTCTGGGTTAATAGAAATTTCCACCGGGTTGTTTACCAAGCCTTTCGCGAGTTCGCGAATATCACCAGAGAAGGTGGCGGAAAACATCAGGTTTTGACGCTGCTTTGGCAATACCGCCAGAATTTTACGAATGTCGTGAATAAAGCCCATGTCTAGCATGCGATCGGCTTCGTCCAATACTAAAATTTCCAGCTGCTTAAATTTGACGGCGTTTTGATTGTACAAGTCTAATAGCCGACCGGGGGTGGCAACTAACACGTCTACGCCACGGCGTAATTTAATCATTTGCGGGTTGATTTTAACGCCGCCAAATACCACCGCTGAGCGCAGCGGCAAATGTTTGCCGTATGTTGCTACGCTCTCGCCCACTTGCGCGGCAAGTTCGCGGGTTGGCGTTAAAATTAAAACACGAGCTTGATTCGCCTGAGCGCGCTCGCCTCGGGATAGTAATTCCAAAATAGGCAGCGTGAATCCCGCTGTTTTGCCGGTGCCGGTTTGCGCTGCGGCCATAACGTCACGGCCTTCTAATACTGCTGGAATGGCCTGTGCTTGAATGGGGGAAGGGGTGTCGTAACCTTGCTCGGCAACAGCCGCCAAAATTTGGGCGGATAAGCCCAGGGAGGTAAAACTCATAGAATCTATCATCTCAAAAATGTCGCATGTCGCGGCGTGATGCTCGTTGCCAGAGTGACAGCGGGCGTGCATCTTACTGGATTAGTGGCTTTGGCGCCAGAGTTGTGGTGTGTGAATAGGGCGGAGTACCTGGATGAGGGGCGTTGTGGCGATGATTTTGGTCTGTCTGAGTTTTCTGGGTGAGTGCTAGTTATTACTGAGTATGATTCGTGAAAAAACAGCGTAAATAACGTAGAATCGCGCCTCCGCCGCGACAGTCTTTAGATCGCGCCCATTATTTAAGCCAGAAGACCCATTCAGATGTCGAAATCGTCTTTACAGCAGGAAATCGCCAAGCGCCGCACCTTTGCGATTATTTCTCACCCCGATGCCGGTAAAACCACTATCACTGAAAAGTTGATTCTGCTCGGGCAGTTGATTCAGGTGGCGGGTACAGTTAAGGGCAAGAAGAATGACCGCGCTGCTACGTCTGACTGGATGACACTGGAAAAGGAGCGGGGAATTTCTGTTACTTCCTCTGTTATGCAGTTTCCTTACCGCGATCGAATCGTTAATTTGCTCGATACGCCTGGTCATGAGGATTTTTCTGAGGATACTTACCGCACCCTGACGGCGGTGGATTCGGCGCTGATGATTATCGATGGCGCCAAAGGCGTGGAAGATCGCACGATTAAACTGATGAATGTCTGCCGCCTTCGCGACACCCCTATCTTGGGTTTTGTGAACAAGATGGACCGGGATATCCGTGACCCGATTGAGTTATTGGATGAAGTGGAAAGCGTATTAGGTATTGCCGCCGCGCCCATCAACTGGCCGATTGGTATGGGTTCAGATTTTAGGGGTGTTTATAATCTTTATACCGATACCATTCATGTGTTTACCAAGGGTAAAGGTTCAGTGATCGCCGAAGACATCCAAATCAAGGGTTTGGATAATGACGAAGCGCGCAAATTACTTGATGATGAATACGATAACTTCTTAGAAGAAATTGAGTTAGTTCGTGGTGCCAGCCATTTCTTCGACCGCGACGCGTATTTAGCAGGTAAGCAGACTCCGGTGTTTTTTGGTACTGCCCTGTCTAATTTCGGTGTTAAGGAAATGCTTGATGGCTTTGTTGAATGGTCACCAGAGCCGCTGGATCGTGCTACCGACAATCGTGAAGTAAGCGCCAAGGAAACCGAGTTTTCAGGCTTTGTATTTAAAATTCAGGCGAATATGGACCCAAGGCATCGGGATCGTATCGCTTTTATGCGTATTTGCTCAGGCACCTATACCAAGGGCATGAAAATGCGTCATGTGCGGCTGGGTAAGGACGTCAAGATAGTGGATGCGGTGAGCTTTCTGGCCGGTGATCGGGAGCTGGTGGAAGAAGCGGTGTCTGGGGATATTATTGGTCTGCACAATCACGGCACCATCCAGATTGGCGATACCTTCTCTTCAGGTGAGAACTTCAAATTCACTGGCATCCCGCATTTTGCTCCAGAGCTGTTTCGGCGCATTCGTCTGAGTGATCCCTTAAAAGGTAAGGCATTACAAAAAGGCTTGCAGCAGCTTTCCGAAGAGGGTTCTACCCAGGTGTTTATGCCGCAGCGCAATAGCGATCTGATCGTGGGCGCCGTGGGTAATTTACAGTTTGAGGTGGTGAGTTACCGCCTCAAAGATGAGTACAAGGTAGAGGCTCTATATGAGCCCATTAATGTGTACACCGCTCGTTGGGTTGAGTGTGATGATCCTAAGAAATTTGAGGAGTTTAAGCGTAAATGTGCGGATAATCTCGCGATTGATGGCGGTGGACATTTAACCTATCTGGCACCGACTCGGGTTAATTTAGCGCTGACCGAAGAGCGTCATCCTGAGGTACGCTTCCGGGCGACAAGAGAGCATTAATTTAATCTCTGGCTTGATAGAGGCTGACTCGGGGCTGAACAGGACCGTAATCTTATAAAAAAGTTGCGGTGAAAATTACGCGATTGATTACTTGTCACACCGGAATGCTTCTCTACAATGAACACCACATAACAAGTGTGACAAAACAAACGGGGAAGATATCACCATGAAAATGAAAAATATTGTAATCGCAGCTACATTAGTGGGTTTGAGTGGCAGTGTAATGGCAGCTGAAGGCAGCTTTTTAAGCCGTATTGGTCTCGGTAGTGATGACTCTAAATCAGAAGCCAAAGCAGAAGCCAATATCAGTGTTGACACCAATATCGATGCTAAAGCAGCCGAAGCGAAAGCCAATGCTGAAGCTAAGCGTGACGAGATGAAGGCCAATGCTGAAGAGCAGAAAGCCGAAGCGAAAGCTAAGCGCGAAGAAATGAAAGCCAAAGCAGAAGCTGAAAAAGCTGAGCGAAAAGCAGCCAAAGAAGAGCGTGATGCGCAGGCTAAAGCCGATGCCGAAGCTCGGGAGCAGAAGCGCGCCGAAGCCAAAGCCGAAGCCAAAGCAAGTATGGAAGAGAAAAAAGCGGCCTTGCGCAGCCTGACTAATATTAAAATTAATGCAAACGTTGAAGCCGGTGCGGACGCTCAGTAAATCTGACCCAAGCAAGACGTGAAATAAAAGGGCCTTTAGGGCCCTTTTTTTATTGCCTGCTTGAAGCGTCAGAGTAGTTACCCGACAATACCGGCATTATTTAAGGGCGCTAGGATTTGTGAAGACTTCTAACAAGCCAATACGCTTGGACCGCTATCTGGCCAGCGTGACTGATTATTCCCGCAGTGATGCCAAAAAACTGATTAAATCCGGTGATGTTCGCGTTGATGGTAGTTCGGTCCGCGATCCGGGGCAGCTGATACCGGCCGAGGCCGGTGTCACTCTTATGGGGAGTCTGTTACGTCCTCTTGGTCCGCGATATTTAATGCTCAACAAGCCCCAAGACGTTGTCTGCGCCGCGCGCGATCGTCGTCATTCCACCGTGCTGGATTTATTGGATGAAGATAATCCAGAGCATTTACACGCAGCCGGAAGGCTAGACATAGATACAACGGGGCTGGTGCTACTAAGCGATGACGGCAACTGGTCGCATGCAATAACCTCACCCCAGCGCAAGTGTTGGAAAACCTATTACGTAGAAACTGCCGACCCTATTCCAGAGCACACCGTAACGCAGTTTGCGCAGGGTGTGTTTTTAAAAGATGACAAAGCGCGGACCCTGCCAGCGCAGCTGACGATTTTGGATGAGCGTATCGCAAGATTGAAAATTTGTGAGGGCCGCTACCATCAGGTGAAACGTATGTTTGGCGCAGAGGGCAATGCGGTTGTCCGTTTACACCGAGAGGCAATTGGGGAGATTCACTTGGATGCCGAACTGCTGGAAGGTGAATACCGCGCCTTAAGCGCGGAAGAAATTGCTAGTGTTTACCACACTGAGACTAAGTAGGCGGGTTCTGTTTATTGACAGGCGCTGCGCCACAGGAAAGAAATGACCATGTCTAAATCGAAGCCTAAAGCTAAGTCGAAATCTAAAACTGGAGAAGGTTCGATGGGCAGTGAGGGACGTACTGCGGATACCGCACTAGCGGCGCTTTATCGGCAATTTTCTCCGCTACCCTCTCCGGTTTGGTGGTTTGCTGATGAACATATTGCTGGTTTTGCCCTGCCACCAGCACAGAGCGATTGGCAATGTTTTACCAATCGCTGTGATATCGCCGATCAATTGCGAGAGGGCGGATATACAACGCAGCTGGGTGACTTTGATATTCCTATGGATATGGCTCAGCCACAAACAGTGTGCTATCGCGTATCCAAAGAAAAGGCCTTAGTGCATTACATTATTAATCAGGCTTTAGTGCGTTTACCGGTGGGCGGTAGCTTGCTACTCAGCGGCCACAAAAATGATGGCCTGCATAACTATGCAAAGAAAACGGCGGCGTTGATGGGCTGCAGTGCGGATATTAAAAAGCATGACGGAGCTGCGTATGTGGCGACAATTATCAAACAGCAGGCGCCAAGCTCACTGCTAGATGACAGCCAATACACCTTGATTCGGGAAATTGCGCTAGTCCCACAGTTATTCAGTAAACCAGGGGTATTTGGCTGGCAAAAGCAGGATCGCGGTAGCACCTTGCTTATAGAATATTTGCCGGACTTTTTAAGTAAATTTGATAGCCCGCCTGCCCGGGTTGCCGACCTTGGCTGCGGTTATGGCTTTATCTCGGTGATGGCAGCGCAGTGCTTGCCAGACGCACAATGGCTGTTAACGGATAATAATGCCAGTGCGATATTAGCCGCCGAAAAAAACTGTAGTGTCCACGGATTAAGGTCTGAGTTGGTATTGGCAGATTGCGCCGCCGGTTTGCAGGGTCCCGTCGATATGGTGCTATGTAATCCGCCATTTCATCAGGGTTTCGCGGTGGCGGGTTCCTTGACTGATCGTTTCTTAGCCGCAGCCCATCGTTTATTAGCGCGGCAGGGCCGAGCGCTATTTGTCGTTAATCAGTTTATCCCCCTTGAGCGCAAAGCCCTGGGTTTGTTTAGTGCTAGCGAAGTGCTACTTGAACACGACGGCTTTAAGCTGGTCTGTCTGCACAAGTAGTCGCCGTCAAGGCATCGCTGACTGTATTGATGTAGCGGTATTTTGATCGCCTTGTGGCAACGTGCCCTCTGGTCCACGGGGGTTCAAAATTTCATCCGGCAGTTCTTCCACCGTTGGGATGTCATCGATATCACCGTCGCAGGCACTACCTGCGTAGATCGCCCGCTTGATCAGGCCCTGTGCGAGCAGCGACAGCCCGCCGGTGTAAATGGCGGCGCCGGTCGACAAACTCGAGGTGAACATGCCGGCAGGGTCGGCGACAATCTTGGGCTTACTAAAGGTGCCACCCAGTCTAACTAAACCTGCCGCCGCACCAACATTAATACCAACTCCTGTGCGGGCGATAGGGGAAACCCCGAGTAATAACTCTTCCTTGCCGATATCAATATTGCCGGTGCCGATGATTTTGGTTTGCTTAGTTTCTAAGGCAATCCCATCGTCGCTAAAAAACTTACCCTTACTACCTTTAAAATGCACCGCAACGCATTCTATCTCGGTGCTCGTTTTCGCTTCGGAAAAGGGGTTGAGCTTGTCGATGGTTTCGCTAAGAACGTCAGAGCCGATAAGATTTAGGGCATTGCCTTGAGCTAGCAAGTCAGTAATTTTTATATCTAATTTGCCGTTCATATTGGCGGCTAATTGATGTGGGCTAATGCCTTTACTGTCGGCGTCTAGACGAATGCGACCCTTGCCCTTGTCGATGCCAGCCGCTTTATTTAGGCCCAGCTTGCCGTAGTCGTCGGCATCGACACTGAACCGAATATCAAGCTCGGGGATGGTTTTACTCGCATCGAGTGTCAGCGCAACTTTGGCTTCGCCGCCATCAAAGTTGACAGTGGTATCTTTGAGGTGCAGCAAGCCATTTTGCAAAGTGGGCTTTAATTTCGCCGTTTTAATAAAGTTATAGCCGGTGTCGATATCTTCAAGCTCTATTTGCAGCTTGGCATTGATGGACTTTAAAGCCTCTAGCGCTAAGGGATCGTTACTAATCATTTTTGTCTTTGACGATTTAGCCGGCGATTTGGTTTCAGTATTATTATTATCGGCACTGACCGGCGCCGAGAGAAAGGCGAGGTCAATTTTACGCAAGGCGACGCTGCCGCTCAGTGCGGGTATCTCTTCAGGCCTTATGGCCGGTGTAAAACTGAGATCGAGGTCGCTACTTTGCTGACCTAGCCGACCGCTACCTTTAAGGGCGTAGCTGTCGTCGCTGGTTTTAACAGTGGCTGCTATTGATAGCTTGCCGGCCTCCTGCCAGGGAAGTTGGGCGAGGGTCCAAACCGCTTTGCTGGCCTCGGCATCCGCGTTTACTTGCAGCTCAGTTCCTGGCAGGCCATTAAGATTAAGTTTGCCAGTGACGGTGGCGGCGATGCCTTGTTGTTTGGTTTTTAGGGACAGCTGCACGTCGGGGCCAGAGGTCTTTTTTGATAGGGGCTGTAGGCGAATGTCGGCTGAAAAATCATCTATGTCGCGTTTGCTCGCCAATTCTGAAATTTGGCTGGCGCTCACTTTGACATCGATGGACTGCTTTAGTGTGATGTCGGAATTTAGCTTGGTCAGTTGCCAACCCACGGCCTTGAGTTTTTCAATATTAAGTTTGAGTTTTACATCGGTTTCGTCCAGCCATGCCCAATCGATTTCCGCTTCTTTTACTGGGGTATTACTTTGC
Source organism: Zhongshania sp. R06B22 (assembly GCF_040892595.1). NCBI lineage: Bacteria > Pseudomonadati > Pseudomonadota > Gammaproteobacteria > Cellvibrionales > Spongiibacteraceae > Zhongshania > Zhongshania arctica. The sequence continues at coordinate 1,661,847 of NZ_JBFRYB010000001.1, forward strand.
GCCGCCGGGCTGGGTGACGAGGAGTTTGGTGACAAGGTGTTTTTGGCAGTATTAGTATTCTCCTCAGTCTGGGCTGGCGGGGACGGCAATAAGCTATCTATATCCAGCATCGCGGAGCGTAAGCTTGCGTCAACAGCAGAGCTTTCTGCATTAACGTTAACGTTGCCCTCAATGATATTACCGTTTAGCTGAAGGACGATATCGCGTAGTTCGTAATTTGGCGTAATCGCGATATTGCTTGAGAATTTTGTTTTTGGTAGTACAGGGATTTCAGTATTTACTAATGTGGCAAGTGCATCGGCGCTGCGCAAATCGATATCAATTGATAGGGTGCTGCCACTTAAATTTGGGTTGAGAAATAACTTACCCTTGCTCTTAATATCAAGGTCTTGATGGTGTAGTGATAAATCGTAGCCGAGTATCCCCTGTAAGGGGTCGAATAGGGTAATCGCGCTATTTAACTCAATATGTTGTTCTAAGTAGTCTAGGCCAATATAGAAATGGCCGTTGCCGGCTTCAATTCGCTCTGCAGTAACTTCCGGCAGGTAAACATGGCTTCGATTATCTTTTTTATCTCTCCAGTTTAGGGTGACGTCCTTGATAACGATGCGATTGAAATTGAAATCCCCGGGGAGTTTCGGGCCACTGCTGATCTCCTCAGGAATCGGAGTGTCGACCTCAGGTTTTAATTTACTGCTTATCCAATTAAGTTCACCGGCTTTATTTTGCTCTAGGTTGATATCTAATTTCTTGGCGCTAAGTTCCCAAAAAGCGAGATGACTAAAGGGGCTTTGGGTGAGAGCAATAGTGATGTCGGCTAAGGCCAGTAGTTCAGGTCGTGGCCATTCGGGATTATTAATACGCAAGCCGCTGATTTCAAAGCGCAATGGTTTGAGGTGGGATTGAATGTCGTAAATCTCCACTTCAAGCCCGGCAAAACGTTGGGCGCTGCTGCCGATTAATCCTCGCAATAAGTGAGGTTGTATTAGCCCTATACAGATTACCAATACCATAATAAGTATAAGTAGGCCGAGGCCTAGTAAAAATTTCTTAATCACAATGAATACTCTTTTACAGCACGTTGTTGTTTTTATACTAGGGTGTTGCTCGTAAATTACACATAAAAATCCTACGGTAATTAACGCCTTGCAGATGTTATCGATTAGGTTCTTGAAGCACTCACATTAACATTGCTATGTTCGAGATGGTACAGATTGACGCATTGGCGGCGGGAATGAGGCACTGTTCTGGCGTGGAAAATCGTGGCTTGGTGGGGCATAAGGTATGATTGCGGTTAACCCCCCTTTTTTTGAGTTGTGACGGAGTATGGCGTGAAGTGGCCTGAAAGATTAGTGCAAGGGCACTTATTAAAACGCTATAAGCGTTTTTTAGCCGATGTGGTTTTGGACAGTGGCGAGGAATTAACGGTGCACTGCCCCAACACCGGAGCCATGACGGGGTGTGCGGTGGCGGACAGTCGTGTGTACTTACTAGATAGCCACAATCCTAAGCGCAAGTATGCTTACACGTGGGAGCTTGTTGAAAGTGATTCTGGGGCGATGATATGCATTCATTCAGCCCGCGCGAATGGCTTGGTGGCTGAGGCTTTGGCGGCGTCCAGAATAGCGCCATTAGCTGCTTACACCAATATTCACCGTGAAAAGACCTTGGCGTCTGGTAGTCGCATAGATTTCTTTTTATCTTCTCCCAAGACGGCCTTACCCGACTGCTATATTGAGGTGAAGTCGGTGACCTTGCATTGCGGTGAGGGCATTGGCGCTTTTCCCGATGCGGTCAGTACCAGAGCTGTGCGTCATATTGAAGACTTGCTTGATTTGCGGCGACAAGGCGCTAGAGTAGTCCTGTTGTTTGCGGTCCTGCATGAGGGGATTGATGTTGTGCGACCTGCTGCGGAAATTGATCCGGTGTATGCGCAAACACTTAAATTAGCGGCGGAGCATGGGCTTGAGGTGCTTGCCTATAAGGCCGTCATTAATGAGTCTGAAATTTTTCTGGCAGACCCGCTTCCCGTGATTTTGTGAGCTAGCTCCGCTGAGTGACTTAGCTTACCACCTACGTTACGTAAAGTTATCTATGAGGATCACGCAGTCGTTTTCGATTTTACTGGCCACGAATTCAAGTGTTTTGCCGTGGCATGGCCCCGCAATACATTCCCCCGATTCAATAATGAACAAGGCGCCGTGGGTCGCACACTGAATAAGTGAGTTGTCGAAGTCGAGAAATTGATCGTCCTGCCAATTTAGTTCGATGCCGAGGTGAGGGCAGCTATTTTGATAGACAAAAACCTGCCCTCGCTGGCGCACGGCGAATAGGGATTTGTCTTTAAATTTAAACCCTTTAGAGCCAGGTTCGGCTATATCTTCAAGTCGACAAAGTATATGCATAATGAAATATAAACTGTTTGAATTTGTTTGTTGTGCTGCGCTAGTCAGTGGACTCTAGGAAGCGATCGTCACCTTCACTGTTAAACGCATGGCGAATGGCGGGTAACATTCTATCAACCGCGTCGCGGCCTTCTACAATGGCCTCTGCAGCACTGCTGAATTCCAGTAAGCCAATATGCCCAAGTCGCGGCCACAACATAATATCAGCGGGCTCGCCGGCGAGGCGACTGCGGGTAATTCGATCCTGCATTATATTAATGGCGCTCATCATCACGCTCATGGTGTTGGGCGGCTCTGGTTTTTTCGTCGCGTCTGAACTACGGAAATTGTTGGCCGCGTCTTTGATTGAGGCCGCAAGACGACCGAAGGCTGCACCTAGGGATGGGTCATCTTCGGCATCTGCCGCTATTATTAATGCTTCCTCTTCAGATTCCTCTTCTTCGATGGTCTCTTCGTTTGCGGGCACCTTGGCGTCGGTCATCACCCTTTGACGGCCAATTAAATCGCTATTGAGGTCGACGCCGATAATAATGTCGGCACCCAAGGCGCGGCATACCGAGACCGGGACCGGATTAACCAAGCCGCCGTCTACCAGCCAGGAATCGCCGAATGCTACAGGCGTCAAAATACCCGGAACAGCCATGGATGCGCGCACCGCATCCCACAGCGGGCCACGCTGTAACCAAACTTCGCGACCGCGTATTAGATCGGTGGCGACGGCGGCAAAAGGGGTGTTCAAATTTTCTATATTGGGGTCACCGTATTCTTTTACAAAGAACTCTATGAGCCTAGTGGCCTGGGCAACACCGCCAGTGGCCGTCAGGCTGACACTCATATAATGCAGTACTTGTGCAGTGCTGAGGGACTGAATCCAGTCAGTGAAGTGCTCTAGCTTGCCGGTGAGGTAGCATCCCGCGATAACCGAGCCGATAGAGGTGCCACAGATAATATCGGGTTTAATGCCCAGTTCCTCTAGACGCTGAATAACGCCAATATGAGCCATGCCCCTTGCCGATCCACTGCCGAGAGCGAGAGCGATTTTCTTTTTTCCTAGCGGGGCGTTTTCCACGTCGTTGTTCTCCGGAATTTCAACACACATCAATTGCCGGTAGTATGATGCTTTGGCTAGCCACAACTCAACTGCCGGGATAATTTCTACCTAAAATATGTTAAATCTGAATAGTCACGACATCAGCACTGAACTCCTGCTAGGACTCGATGAATCCGCGATGATTATGCTTGACGGTATTCTGGTCCACCAGGATATTGTTGCGCCTTTAACATCGCTTAAAGCTGCTGCGGCTAGCTCAGGTTTTGAACTACGGATTGCGAGTGGTTTTCGCAGTTTTGAACGTCAACTGGCTATTTGGAATGCCAAGGCGGCGGGTGAGCGGCTGCTGTTAGACGATACGGGATTGGTCTTGGATTGGGCCTCTTTGTCTGAGCTTGAGCTAATGGCAGCTATTCTGCGTTGGTCGGCGCTGCCTGGAGCATCGCGGCATCACTGGGGCACGGATATTGACGTGTATGACGCGGCGGCGGTAGCTAGTGACTACCAAGTGCAATTAACGCCAGCGGAAGTGGCAGATGAGGGCGTGTTTGGGCCATTTCATAAATGGCTTGATGGTGAGTTTGCGGCGGGAAGGGGTAATGGCTTTTTCAGGCCGTATAATATTGATCGCGGTGGCATTGCGCCAGAGCGCTGGCATTTAAGCTATGCACCTTTGGCGGCGTTCTGTGATTTGGCATTGCACGCTGAGCTTCTTCATCAGGCCTTGCAGCGGCGGGAAGACCTGTGTTTAAAAGACGCAATTTTGAGAGAGTTACCCCATATTTATAGACGCTATATTGCGGTGCCAGCGAGTTGTTACCCAGCGTCCTATGCTGATGCCTTACGCGGTCGGGAGTTACTATGAGTTTAAGCGTAAATGAAATGTGGTCTGCAATGACCACTGAGGCCCGGGAATACGGCCGCAATGAGCCGGTTTTGGCGAGTTTCTATCACGCTAGCATTTTGAATCATGCAAACTTCGCCGATGCATTGAGTTTTCACATTGCAGCTAAGCTGGATTGTGATTCAGTACCGGCAATGTTGATTAGAGATGTGTTTAATGAAGCGTTTGCCAGTGATCCTAGCATCGTCGACGCGGCGGCTATGGATATCTGTGCTCATTTTGAGCGTGATCCAGCCTGTGATCACTACGGTATGCCGTTTTTATATTTTAAGGGCTTTCAAGCGATACAGGCATATCGTATTGCCCATTGGTTATGGTTGCAGGGGCGTGAGTCTTTGGCGCTATTCTTGCAGAACAGAATAGCCAGTGTCTTTGACGTAGATATTCATCCCGCTGCCGTACTTGGTTGTGGAATTATGGTGGATCACGCAACGGGCCTAGTCATTGGGGAAACCGCGGTTGTTGGTAATAATGTGTCAATGTTGCATTCGGTGACCTTAGGCGGCTGTGGTAGTGGTCCAGGACCCCGTCATCCGCGTATCTGTGATGGCGTTTTGATCAGCGCCGGAGCAAAGGTATTGGGACCGATTGTGGTCGCTGATGGTGCAAAAATTGCGGCGGGTAGTGTGGTTTTGAACGATGTAGCGGCACATTCCACGGTTGCTGGGGTGCCGGCGAAACAAGTAGGCGCATTATCGGCAGAGCTACCAGCTTTGAACATGGATCAATACGTCAACGAAGACACCTAGCGCAGCTATATAATGGTGTCAGATTTATTAAATTACATATGTTATATTTCGGGTTATAGTGACGAAACAGGAAAAGCGAGGTTAATGTGAGCGTTAAACTACTGGATAACAAAGCTTTCTATGGCTATAGGGTGCGTCGTACCGTGGCGGGTAAGTTGTATCAGGAGTATTTCTCGCTGAAAACCGGCGGTAGCCGTCTTGAAGGTAAGAAAAAGAAGGATATTGAGAAGGAAGCGCTAGCGCGCGATGTAGTATTGGAGGCGCAGCAGAATCGGTATTTAGATGAAACCAAAGAGGACCGTTGTTTTAAAAGCGATGGTACTGTGCGCGGAATTAGCTACCTACTTAAGACAGAAAAAAGTGGCAACTTAACGCCTATTTTTCAGGTGGGGGTGGCTTCAAAGGTGGAAAATAAAACTGTTTGTACCAGTTTCTCTCTTAATGCTCATGGTAGTGATGACGCCTGGAACCGGGCAGTAGAAGCTTATGCGAAGCACAAAACGATTCGCAAAAATACCAAGCTTTATCAACGCTTATTAAAAGCGATGCCAAACGTATCGTAGTGTTTTAATACTGCTGTCGGTCGATACTGGCAGGGTGATGGTAACGAGAGCGGGGTCTATTGTTAGGCGCCGTTTTTTTATGTCTGGATTTAACTATGATGAAAGGTTTTAGATTCTCGATGGCCTTGCTGGGTGTTGCTAGGCATGGTGCTACGGAGCCGACAGCGCGGCTCCGTCGTCGACCCTAGCCTTTGTAAGCTGCAGCAGCTTTCATGATTTCTGCTTTGGCTTCTTCGCTGCCAGCCCAGCCATCAATCTTAACCCATTTGCCTTTTTCCAGATCTTTGTAGTTTTCAAAGAAATGCTCGATTTGCTGAATCAGCAGGGCGGGCAGATCAGAAGGTTCTTTCACGTCTTGATAAAGTACGCTCAATTTGTCGTGTGGAACGGCGACTAATTTAGCGTCTTTACCAGCTTCATCACTCATATTGAGGATGCCGATTGGGCGCGCGCGAATAACTGAGCCTGGCACGACGGGGTAGGGGGTAACTACAAGCACATCTAGTGCATCGCCGTCTTCAGACAGGGTATTGGGAATGTAGCCGTAGTTAGCTGGATAAAACATCGGAGTTGCCATGAAGCGATCGACCATCAGCGCATCGAATTCTTTCTCGATTTCGTATTTGATCGGGCTGCTATTCGCAGGAATTTCGATAGCAACGTAGATGTCATTAGGCAAATCTTTGCCAGCTGGAATTTGGTTGTAGCTCATTGTGGGCTTCCATTTCAGATTGCGTTTGGGGTGGATAAATCTGCGCAGATTATAAACTGTGCGCGGGAGGATTGCCAAAGGCTGGCATATATTGTCTGCCGAGTGCCCGGAATCAGTCCAGTGCGGTGGTCGAATCCGCTTGAAAAAGCCTATTTTAACCCGAGTTGGCGGCTCGCTTAGTTCAAGCGATCATTGGCGGCGGATAACAGGACGTGACTTTTGCATAGGGCTTTATTAAGCCCTATGCAATGGTGTGAAACCTAGTATTGCGCCTTTGGCATGGTGATAACCATGCCGTCCATGTCATCAGTAATAATAATTTGACAGCTTAAACGGCTAGTTTCTTGCGGTTCTAATACGCACTCGAGCATTTCGTTCTCAGTGCTATCGGCTTCGCCGGTTTTAGCCACCCATGCGGGATCAACATAGCAATGGCAGGTTGCGCAGCTGCAGCTGCCGCCGCATTCGCCAAGAATGCCGTCGATACCATTATCAACTGCTGCTTGCATAACACTGCCGCCCACTTCGGCGTGAACTTCTTGAATGTTACCGTCATGTGATGTGTAGAAAATTAATGGCATCGTCTGTGTTCTCATACTTTGAATTAGTTGAATACGTCTTTCATCTCAATCGACTCGTCAGCGAGCTTCAGCGGATCAGCCGTCTGGCCGCTGCTGAGCGCGCGCTTACTCATCATGAATTCTTTCGGGCGGTTAATCGCATCGACCGCGATAAAACGACCTTCACTGAAATAGAATGCTGCAAAGCTGCGCCCCTCTTCACTGTTGCCGCGGATAATAACTTGGTCAAAACCCTGCGAGAGTCCCGCGATTTGGAGCTTTAGATCGTACTGGTCTGACCAAAACCACGGTAGAGCTGAATAAGCTTGAGGTTTACCACAGAGACTTTTCGCCGCGATCTTTGCTTGATCAGTGGCATTTTGTACGGATTCTAAGCGCAGCTTACGCATGTAGATGGGATTGTAGTGATTGCTGCAATCGCCGGCAGCCACAATGTCGGGGTCATTGGTGGTGGCAAATTCGTCGACCACAATACCGTTGTCTATGTTGAGTCCCGCTGCTTCGGCTAGCTCGATGTTTGGGATAACGCCCACGCCAATGATGACCAGATCGGCGGGGATGGTGCTGCCATCGGCAAGGCGCACGCCCTCAACATGTTGATCACCAACAATGGCCTCGACACCGGCTTGGGTGCGAATATCGACGCCTTCTTCCCGGTGTATGCGGCTATAAAAAGCTGATACTTCTGGTGCGGTGACGCGTTGGAGCACACGCTCCATCGCTTCAATAACGGTGACATTCATACCGATTTTGCGCAGCGACGCCGCGGTCTCAAGACCAATATAGCCGCCACCAATAATGACCGCCGACTTGCCCGGACCAGTAAACTTATGGGTTTGCTTTACGTCGTTAAGATCGCGCATATAGAAGACGCCAGCAAGCTCGCTGCCGGTAAATGGGATCTTGCGGACCCGGGCACCGGTGGTGAGAGCGAGCTTGGTGTAGCTAATTTCAGCGCCGTCTTTGAGGGTGATTTTTTTTGCGTCGCGATCAATGTGGGTAACCGCCGAGCCCAATAGCAGGTCAATATTGTTTTTGTCATAGAACTCAGCCGAGCGAATGAGCAGCTCATCTTCTGATTTTTCGCCGACAAAAAATGCCTTTGATAAAGGCGGGCGATGGTAAGGCAGATAGGGCTCGTCGCCGACAATGGATATTCGGCCCTCCCAACCCTCTTGGCGAAGACTGCCGGCCAATTGGGCCGCAGCGTGGCTGGCGCCGATGATAATACAATGTTCACTCATAGCTATATTCCAAGAATCCTATGTTCAGCTTCATATTATCTTGCGGGCTGTCGCAAGACTTATGGATTATGTCTTATTTCTTGTGTACTTCTAAGAGTACGTTCATGGACGTTGCTGTATGAACAACAAATACCCTCAGCGCAGTATTATCCCGCTGTCCAGTTTGTGGCGTCCAAAACATGATTGATTCCCAGACCGCGCCACAGCAGTTGTCTAATCAGGCAATGGAAACGGGAGCGCTATTGTCGGCGATTTCCCTTGTAATTGCATAGGCTGCAGGCAGTAAATCTGCTCAGAATATCCTGTGCGAATCTATCTGGGGTCTTTGCTGCCTGAGATTGCTTAGCGACGAGCGCATGGCGCCACGCCACTGCAGCTTTTACTGGCCGGTAAATTTAGCCGCTCGTTTTTCAACAAATGCCGCAACACCTTCATCAAAATCGGCGGTTTGGCCGGCAATTTTTTGCAGCTCACGTTCTGTCTGTAATGTGGACTCCCAGTTGGAATCTACGGCTGCCCAAACGGCTTTACGAATTAGGCTCAGGGCAGTGGTTGGCCCGTTGGCGAGGGTGACGGCCATTTTAAAGGCTTCGTCTTCCAATGCTTCATCTGCGACAACGCGGTTAATGAGTGCCCAGTCCAGCGCTTTTTCGGCGCTGAGACGGTCTCCCGTTAACATTAACTCCATGGTGCGAGCTCGGCCAATGGTCCGGCTGAGGAGGTGGGTTGCGCCGCCATCTGGGATAAGACCGATTTTGGAAAAGATTTGTATGAACGTGGCGTTCTCACTGGCGATGATCATGTCTCCGGCGAGGGCGAGAGAGGCGCCAAAACCTGCAGCGCTGCCGCGAACAGCGGTAATCCAAGGTATCGGCAGGTTTTTTAGTTTGATCATAATGGGATTTAAGTATTTTTCTAGAATTAAACCGATATCACGCTGGCTGCGATCAGATTCTATGGGTGTCAGCGGGTTGCTGGGGCTGAGGGATGCACCTGAGCAAAAGCCACGTCCTGCGCCGGTAATGATCATGGCACGGGCATTTTCAGCGAGGTAATCAATCGCGTTACTGACCTCTTTCACCATGAGGGGTGTCAGTGCATTGAGTGTGGTCGGTGCATTAAGTGTGAGGATGCCGACCGATTCGCGAATTTCAACGGTGATTTCTTGGAAATTCATCTTTTATTATCCTTATGTAGGGGTATTTAGATTTGCGTGCACAGCGCTGCAGGCGTTTAGACCACGGTGCAGGGCAGTAAAGTCGCCCGTATTTTGCATGTCTTAGCGGCTGTATGCCATGTTCAATACCTTAGAATGAGCTAAAAGCAGATATTATTAGTGAAAATCGGTACTGAAAATAAGTCAAACTGGGCGCGCATCGTTCACACTGGACTTGATTTCCGGTGGCTCATAGCTATTCAAAGAGCTCGATATTGTTAGCGCTGGGTAATTCGGAAAAATTCACTAAACCTTGTTATCCTTCTCCGCCTATTGTCTTGGAAGAAATCAAATTACTTTTGTCATGACCTACTCATATTGCTCGCCATGCTGACGGAAGAACAGTTATTAGTGACTCGTCACATTCGCGGTCATGCTCGTGTGACTGCGGTCGCGGGTGCAGGCAAAACCACAACGATGGTGCGCTATGTGCTAGAGCGTTTGCGATCTGGCATGGACCCGCGTCTAGTGCGGGTTGTGATGTTTAACAAGGCGGCCCAGGAAGATTTTAGCCGCAAGTTACAACTTGCTGTTGGTGGGGCATTCGGGCTGCCGCCGGTGCGCACGTTTCATGCAATGGGCCGTAATCTAGCCATTTCTTTGGCAAAGGAAGGATATTTACCGCCTTTTGATCCTACTCCTCTTGGTGATACTCAGATTGGAATAGAGATGCTGCGCGCGCTGCAAGCTTCAGCGGGGACATCGTCGCAGCGGGCCGCTATTCGCGACGAGCAACAACAGTGGTTAGATGCTTTTGTGGGTTTTGTTGATTTGGCTAAGTCTAGCTTGCAAACACCGGAATCCAGTTTCTATGCTGGTGGCTATCCTGATCAGTATGAACTATTTATAGAAGCGTTTGCGCGTTTTGAACAATGGCGTAAGGCCGCTGCCCGAGTGACATTTTCAGATTACCTGTACGACCCCTGTTGCGCTATTGCAGCCAATCCCGACTTGGCGCAATTTCTAGCCAACCGGGTAGAGCTATTTGTTGTTGATGAATTCCAAGATATTAATGATATTCAGTTTTTTCTGCTAAAAACCTTGGCGGGTGAGCGCGCACATTTACAAGTTGTGGGTGACACTGATCAGTGTATCTATGAATTTCGCGGCGCGCGCCCAGACTATATGCTCACTCATTTTGGTGAAAACTATCCCCATAGTAGCTATCAAATGTCGCGGACTTTTCGTTATGGGCATCGTCTGTCGCTGGCGGCTGCGCATCTGATCGCGCATAACCAGCGCAGGGAGCCAGTGCTATGCATTAGTGCTGACAACGCGCCGGCCACCAAACTTGAGCTTCGCCTGCAAACGGCTGACGGCTTTTCATTGGCCGATCTGTGTTTGGCTGAACACGCCAGTGGCAGGCCTTTCCGAGACATGGTGTTTTTATGTAGAACTTGGGCTCAGGCGGCGCCGGTTGAATTGGTACTTTTACAGCGCGGTATACCAAACCGAATTACGGGTGGCAGTCGCGTGCTGGAGCGCCAAGAGATTAAAGTCTTGCTGGTGTTGTTGCGGATTATGTCAGGACGTTTTAACGAGCAGAGTCCGGCGGATTGTCAGCAGCAAGTTTTTGATCTTCTGCGATTTTGTGAGTTAAAAATCAAGCATGAAGTGTTGCGTCGCTATGCGCAAAGAGTCCTTAGTGACGGTCATGGATTTACCGCTTTAAAGCTGTCTGATGACGGCTTGTCTATCTATCAGGAGCAGCGTTTGCAGCGGCTTGCAGTCGCACTCGACGGTATCGAAAAATCGGTGTCTGCGGGCCTTGGTTTAGAGACATTTCTAGCAGATTTAGATTTACTTAAGGCTATTCGCGACAATGCGCTGAGTAGTGAGGATGGCGAAAATAGAGCCGCGACTATCGGCGCGTTTGTAGGCTTTGTTGCAATGCAAGGCGATCAGAGTCCAGCTGCCGTTGTGGCTATGATTGAGGGCCTTCGCGTTGCTGACGCGGATCCTAAACAAGGCGCGTCGGTGACTGATGCCGTGACCATCACCACTATGCATCGCAGCAAGGGGCTTGAATGGCCTGTGGTTATTTTGCCGGGTTTGAGTGCGCATTACATGCCATATCAAGCCGGTAGACGGCGACGAGCTGATGAGGAGCAGCAGGAATCTGAGCGACGGCTAATGTACGTCGCCATGACCCGCGCGATAGATGCCTTATATTTATTTACCCCTAGCCTCGATTGCCATAAGGGTTGGGAGGGTGGCCTCAGGCCTGAGCTGAATATATTGCCCAGCCCATTTTTACGCGAGATGAATATTCCCTTGGCGGTTGAGCTGGGGGCCGTGCTAGAAGACGGCACGGGGAGCAGCAGGGCCGATGCCGGCCTTGCGCTAACGAGCACGGCAAGGAGCTACCTAACGGCATTGGCGCTAGACGGAGAATTTTCGAGTGCCTTCCCCTGGGTCGATATATTCGAATTTGGTGTTGCGGTACGTCATGATCTGCACGGTGATGGACGCATTGTAGCGCTTGATGAGCATGGTATAACGGTGAAATTTTCTGATAAGCAGGTGTATTTCTCAGCGTTGTTAGTCGAGAAGGTTTTGCAGCTTATCGACTCGCCGCTTGAGGACCTAGCCACAAGGGAATTACACAGCGAATTTGTTAGCGGTGAGGTGTTGGCGCATAGTAAGTATGGACGAGGTATTGTTGCCGATGTTGATGCGCGTTTTATTCATGTCCGTTTTCGTGAGGGCAGCAAGAGTTTTCGCAAGGATCTGTTCCGCGCCACCCGTATCACGGGGCAAAAATAGACCTTATTGATGGTGTTGGCGAGCACGAACCTTATGACGGCAGAAATGTCTGATATAAACGCGACGTTTATGCCGCTCTCATTCCCCAGAGGTGGATATGAATAGAACAATAATAAAGCTCAATGTGCTGATATTGTTGGGTTTCTCTCTGCTGGCCTGCACTGCGGTCATAGACGACGCCAAGGGCTTAGACGAACGTTTGGCGGAATACGGCTATCGTCCCGGTCAAAACGTCGATCAAATACACTCTTACCAGATCACGGATTGGACGTATTTGGATAGTAGACACCTTATGTTTAGCAATGGCCGTGCTGAGCACTATCTTATTAGCTTGCAAGGCCCCTGTGCCGCCTTGCGGGGCTCAGAGATTCTGTTGTTTAAAACCCGCACAAATTCCCTTAGCAAATTCGATGAGCTCGTTGTGCCTGAGGATGGCGTGGCTAAGCACTGTAGTATTGAATCGATGTCGAGACTGATTCGCGCAGAGTAACAGTAGCTGGTGTGAATACCGGATTAACTTAATCTGGTAGTTGAATATCCGCGAAGCTATTAACGCTCTGGTGTTGAGCGTGGGTGCTAATTACTGCCGGAGCGCGCTGAACCCACGCGGTATGCATACCGGCGTCAGCGGCAGCATTAAGTTCTTCCACAATATCTGATAGAAACAAAATTTCCTTGGCGGCAATGCCAATGGCTTCTTGGATTAAGCGATAAGACTCTGCCTCGCGTTTAGGGCCCGTTGTGGTGTCAAAGTAGTCCTTAAATAAATATTGTAAATCGCCACCTTCATTAAAGCCGAAAAATAGTTTTTGGGCGTGAATAGAACCAGATGAATACACGTAGAGATCAATGCCTTGCTGGTGCCACGCAATAAGCTTGCTGAGGGCGTCTGGGTAGATATGCGCTTGATAGTCGCCATGGCGATAGCCGTGATCCCACACCAGACCTTGCAGCGTTTTTAATGCCGTTACTTTTTTATCTTCCGCGATCCATTGCAGCAGCTGCGCGATTAATTTTTCGGTGTCTTTGTTATCGAGACCCGCTTGGTCCGCGACGTCAGTTAAGGCGACTTCAACCGCCCTGTCGCCGCGATGTTGGCGAATAAAGTCGGGAAGTATTTTTGCGGCGTAGGGAAACAATACCTCATGCACAAATTGAATGGAGCTCGTTGTGCCCTCTATATCGGTAACAATAGCTTTGATCACGAAATATTCCTTTTGGCCGGATTCAAGCGTCGAGCCGCGAGTAGCGGTTGGCGATATCGTTAGCGGTATAGTTGGCAACCCAGCCCTCGGGATTGTTAAAAAAACGAATCGCGACTAGATCAGGTTGCGGGCCTAAATCAAACCAGTGACTGGTGTTAGCCGGCACGCTTAGTAGATCGCCCTTTTTACAGATTATTTCAAACACCTTGTCGCCAATGTGCAGTGCAAATAATCCTTGGCCTTGCACAAAAAAGCGCACTTCGTCTTCGCTGTGAGTGTGCTCATCTAAAAACTTTAGTCGCAATGCGTCTTTCTGAGGATGGTCGTTGGCAATACTAATCACGTCGACACACTGGTAACCCTGCTCGGCAATGAGGCGTTTAACGTCGCCATCGTAAGCCTGTAGTACGGCTTCCTGGCTATCGCCGGCGGCAATGTCATCTCTAGTTTGCCACTGTTCAAAGCGAACGCCGACGGAGTTCAGCTGCTCGCAAATCTCCTTGGCGTCATGAGTGTTAAGTAGTGCTTGGCTGTTGTCAGTATCAGAAAAAATAGTTAATTGACTCATTGGAACTCCTTGCCGTTCTTAATGGCTAAGACGCATTAGCTCTAGCTCGCAGTGCAACAGGCAATCTAAGGCTTCGAGATTGCGCATAGTACTCTCCAAATCTTTACCCCAGCAATACACACCGTGGCCGCGTATTAAATAGCCGGGGCAGTGTGGCTGTTCTGCCAAATAGGCATCTACTTGATCGGCTAGAGCGCTTATGTTTTGGGTATTATCAAAAATCGGAATATCAATGCTGGTGTCGTGGGTATCAATACCGTCGAAGGCCTTTAGCAACTCATAGTCGCTGAGCGTGATTGCTCTCGCGTTTTTCAGGGCTTTAGAGATGACAGTCACCGAGGGTGAATGACAGTGTAGTACCGCGCCAATATCTGCAAAACGCGCATAAAGGCGCGTGTGTAGCTCAGTTTCGGCCGAGGGTTTGCCATCGCTAATGGGCTGGGCTTGCAAGTCTACGGCGATAAAATCTGTGGGGCTCAGGCGACCTTTGTGCTTGCCCGAGGCGGTAACAATAGCTGACGTCGCATCGAGGCGGGCAGAGAAATTGCCACTCGTGGCCGGCACCCAAGCGCGTTGATAAAGATCTTCGCCGGCAGCGGCTAGTGCGACAGCCTGTTGATAAAAGTATTTACTATCAATCATGTTTTCACCTGTTATTTCTTTTGCCTTCGGCAAGATGCGCTAGCACCTTGATGCGATCAGGTTGATGAATAATACCGTGCTCGGTGACGATAGCGTCTATCAATTGCGCGGGTGTGACATCGAAAGCAGGATTACTAGTGACCATATTTTCTGGCGCCACGCGCTTGCCAAAGCTATGGGTTATTTCTTCGGCGGGGCGCTGTTCTATTGGTATTTGAGGCCCGTCTATGAGGGCGTCAAAGGTGCTCGTTGGCGCCGCGACCATGACTTTGGCGCCGTGATGTTTGGCAATAATAGCAAGATTATAGGTGCCAATTTTATTAGCGGCGTCGCCGTTGGCGGCAATGCGGTCGGCGCCAACGATGATCCAGCTCGGTTTATGTTCGCGTATTAAGTGGGCCGCTGCACCTTCAATAGCGAGGGTGACGGGAATACCATCTTGCATCAGCTCCCAGCTTGTTAGGCGGGCGCCTTGCAGCCAGGGGCGCGTTTCGCCGGCAAACACGCCGCGAATTTTGCCGTCGCGATGGGCTGAGCGAATCACCCCTAGCGCAGTACCATAACCACCGGTTGCCAGTGCACCGGCGTTGCAGTGGGTGTAAACAATACTGTCGGGGGGGATTAGGCTGGCGCCAAAATCACCAATGCGTTGATTGATTTGGATGTCTTCGGCGTGAATGTGTACCGCCAAATCGGTGAGCGCTTGCAATACTTGGCCGCCATTCCCTTGCTCTTCTACTACGCGGTCGCAGCGCTCCAGTGCCCAAAATAAATTAACGGCAGTGGGGCGTGAGTTAGCTAGCGCTTCACGCGCAGGCCCCAGAGCTAAGTGCCAAGCGGCCGCACTGGCGGGGGATGACTTAAGTTGCTGCGCTGCTAAGACCATGCCGTAGGCGGCAGTAATGCCAATTGCCGGTGCGCCACGTACTACCATCGCGCGGATGGCGTCAGCGACTATATAGGGGTCGTCGTAATGGAGGTATTCGCATTGGACTGGCAAAATACGCTGATCCAGTAATTGCAGTTGATTGTTTGACCAGATAATAGCGCTGGGAGTTGCCACGGATTAGCTCCACTTTTCGGGGACGCAATTATAAGGCAGTGCGGGCTTTGCTCATAGGGTGACGCTGATTAATTACCACCCTCAGGGCTTTGTGGCACTGGCCTTATTCGGAATCCGTATTTACTCCGTGTAAACTCTTAATCTTGGCTCCGGCGACATCCCAACGACTTTCGCTCACGATATTAATGACTGACTCTCTAATGTGTTAATTAGCGATTCTCGCCGCGAGTATAATTGGACTGGCTCACAGCAGTTCTATGAGTGACGTTCCAATCGCGTTTGAATACAGGGGTATTGAATGACAGATTATATGGTATGGCTGATTCCAGCTCTGCTTATTATTGCGGGCTTGGTGGTCGTTGCGGGGCGTTTGCTTTGGCGTTTGCGAATGCAGACACAGGTCGAGCGAGCGGCCTTGCAACAAGCACAACAAGAATCTACTGCCGAACAGGCGGAGGCCCAGAATGGAATTGATATTCTGGCGCGCTGCTATTTGAGTGGTCAGCTTGCGGCCAGTGAATTTGCGCTTCGGGTTGCGGTATTGGCAGAGACTGCCGCCTTAGACCCCAAGTATATGAAGGACACTGCCATATTTACGGAAATGGCCGCCGCTTTAGCGCACATTCCAATACATCAGGCATGGAAGGATTTGACGCCCGATCAGCGCGCAACTTACGGTACTGAGATGGCCTTGCTGGAAGGCAAGTACAGCGATCGATTGCGGGCAGCGACTGCTGCTTTGCTCAAGTAAGTGGGTCTTCCGTGCAGGGTTACTTTTTAAGTGTAGATCGCTGTGCCAGGCTACTTAAACCGTCAACCATATCTTGTTGGAATTGCAATTGCGCCTCTAGCTGCTCGGGCAGCAAGGGGTCTACGCCAAATATTGATTTATGCAAGGGCGCTAGCGTTACATAGCCTAGGATCATGCAGTGGAATGCCATTGCAGTGGGTACGTTGATCCATTCTTTATCGGGGTTGCTGGCGGGATCGCTGATGGCGGAAAAAAACTTTCGATACCAGCGATCACTTAACAGATTTAGAGTTTCGTCTCTGGCTAGAGTGGCGTGCTGCACGATTCTGGCGGTATTCGGTTTATTGGCCAGTAGCGACATGACTTGGTGAATTTGCTTACGAGTTTCGGTGAAGTCGGCGTCAGTAGCTAGACCGCGGGTAGCGTCCGCCAAGGGGGCAAATAGACGTTGGCAGACCTGCTCGTAGATCGCAAATTTATTGTTAAAATGTTTGTAAATACCCGGACTGCTGATGCCTACCTGCACCGCAATTTCGCTCACTGACGTCGCCCCAAAACCCTGCTGAGCAAAGAGGTCTTCGGCGATGTCGAGGATACGTTCTTTGGTATTGCGGCGGGTAGCCATAGTGTTGTCCTTGTTGTTCTAACTTTTAATGGCGGGTCTATGTTTGTGCTATTTCGGTATTATCATCCAGACCAAAGCGGTGGCACTGACAATACTGACAAGCAATAAGCCAAAAGCCTGCCATCGATAGCGTCGGCTTAGGGACTCTGGCTCTGAACTGGCAATGATATAGGGTTGTCGGCGGCTGGGCGAATAGCTGATGGTGTTTACTGGCGCAAGGGAGGGCGTATTTTCTAGGTGGCGCCGTGCTTCTGTCCGTACCAGCTCCCATTCCTGTAAATCAATCTCACCATCGCCGTTGCGATCGAAGCGGTTAATTAGGCTGTCATAATCTTGTTTCCATTCGGCAAGAATCTTCGCCATTTCGCTATCGCGGGCGGCAGTGATGCTGGGTGGATGGCGGGTTTCGAATAGGCCGATGACATAGACGATGTCTTCGGCGCAGAGCATTTCCTCGGTATAGCGGTAGCGTTTACTGAAAAGGCCCCTTGAGCTTATTTTAGCGGGGTGACGTGAATTCCCTTCCCAGCTCCGCTTGCGCGCCGTGCTGACTTCTGCGCGCTCTGGCATAACATAGCACTCGCCGCTGCCATCAGTGAGGGTAAATGGCTGGCTGCTGGTTGTACTTTCTATGCTTCGCCAGTTGCTGTTTTTACCAGACGACTCATAGCGTTCTATTTTATAGCGATACCACAGACAGGGAGTTTGACTTAGGCCACTCAGTAATAGTGACTCTGGCCCGGTCTTGGCAATGCCAACAAGTTCCACATAGCCTTGGTGTGCAGAGCGGATTTTTGAGGTCGGGGTGTCTTCAATAATTCTGGCGGCGCTTAAGCGCTTAATGCTCGTGACGGCACTGACGAGGGATATTACGGCGCAAATCACCAGCGCGACGTAGTCGATTTCCATTCTAGCTAAACAGTGATTTTACGTTTACGTCACTTAATTCTTCTTTTTTGAATTGCAGTAATTCAAAGGCAGTAAAGCGAAACCAGCGGGCGATAATGACATCGGGGAATTGCTCAATACGCACATTGTTATTATTCACCGCTTCGTTATATACCTCACGCCGGTCGGCTATGGCATTTTCGAGGGCCGAAATACGGTGCTGTAAGGTGGTGAACGTGGTGTCTGCTTTTAGCTCTGGGTAGTTTTCAGCCAGCGCAAATAACTGCCCCATGGAGGCGCGCAGTCCGGTTTCAGCTTGGCCCAGGGCTTTCATGTCATGGCTAGATTGGGCGTCTGCGACGTTCTGCCTAGCGGCAATGACCTTGGTTAGAGTCTCTTGCTCATGGCGCATATATTGTTTGCAGGTTTCGATTAGCTTGGGGAGTTCGTCGTGGCGCTGTTTAAGTAAGACGTCGATATTGGCTAAGTGCTTAGCGACATTGTGTTTGAGGTTTACCAGGCCGTTGTACAGCATTACTGTGTAGGCAATGACAAAGACCAGAAGGCAGAGGGTGGCAATAAATCCAATTTCCATATTATTTTCCTTTTCCAGTTACTGCGCGACGCTGACAATGAGCCTGGCCCGTGAGTATGGGGCTAGAGTATAAGCCTAAAGTATAAAATGAAATTATGGCTATTAGGTGCTGGTATCGAAGCTAATACGCATATTTTTAATGCCGTTAACGAAATATGAGCGGGTGTAGGCTATATCGCCCACTAGGCGAGGGTTTCTAAGTCGAGGAATTATCTCTTCAAACATGACTTGCAGTTCCAGTCTGGCCAGATGGGAGCCAATACAAAAGTGTTGGCCTATGCCAAAGGAGCGCAGTTGCTGGCCGAGTTTCGGCATGCGCTCACTGCGGCGGACATCAAAGCTCATGGCGTCATCACCAAAAACTGCCTCGGAATGGTTAACTGCATGGTAGTGAAGAATGATTTTATCGTCGGCGCGTATTTGTTGGCCACCGAGTTCGAGATCGTCGGTGGCGGTTCTGCGCATTTGAATAAAGGCGGTGTTAAAACGCAAAATTTCGTCGATGGCCGCTGCGATATGTTCCGGGTGTTGAACAAGGTATTCCAGTTGGTCCGGGTGTTCCATTAGCAGACGCATGCCATGAGATATCACGGTGCGGGTGGATTCGTTGCCACCGACCAGAATAAGAATAAACATCCATGCAAAATCTTCTTCTGATATAGGCTCTCCGTCTACGTTGCCGTCGAGCAGGGCGCCGGTAATATTTTTCATCGGGTGTTGGCGGTGTTGTGCTGCCAACTTTAAAGCGTAATTGATGCATTCGCCTGCGGCTATCTGGCCATCTTCTATGCTGATGGCCATATCTGGATCGTCGGCAAACATCATGGTATTGGTCCAATCGAAGAACTGCTTGCGGTCTTCAATGGGGACGCCAAGTAACTCTAAAATGGCAACTAGTGGCAGTTCGGCGGCAACCTCTTCAACAAATTCGCATTCGCCGCGGTTTACCACGCTATCGAGAATACGTTTGGCATGTGCTCGAAACGCCGGCGCGTAGGAGTTAACGCCTTTCGGTGTGAAGGCTTCACGAACAATGCGCCGCACTTTTTGGTGGCGAGGTGGGTCCATATTAATGATGGTGTGGCAGTGAATGAAATCCACCTCATCTTGTGGGAATTCCATTGGGAAGGCGGTGCGTCTGGCAGAAGAAAACAGCGATGGATTTTTGCTGACGAAATCTAACTCCTGCTGACCGACAACCGCCCAATAGGGAACGCCGGTGAGTGGGTCTGCCATTTTTACCACTGGACCCTGTTGCCGTATGTCTTTAAGGGCCTGATAGGGCATGCCTTGGGCGTAAGTGTCTGGGTTTAGCAGATTGGCAAAGGGACATTGCTGCATGGTGAGTTAATCTCAGTTGACGAGATATTTGTCGTTTGAAACAGACTGCAACCGCAGTCTGCGCTATGGCTTAGTTCGATTTAGTTCCGTGTCCAGTGTGGGGCTGGCAATCCCATATTCTCTAAAAACACGGGATTAAACAATTTACTTTTGTAGCGGTCACCGTAATCACAGAGAATTGTGACAATGGTATGGCCGGGGCCAAGTTTACGGGCTAATTTGACTGCGCCGGCAATATTGATAGCAGACGAGCCGCCAAGACACAGTCCTTCATGGCGAAGCATATCGAAAATATAGGGTAGTGCTTCAGCGTCGTTTATCTCAAATGCCTCATCTACTGTTGCCCGACGCAAGTTGTCGGTAATCAGGCTGATACCTATTCCCTCGGTAATAGAGCGGCCTTCACCGCGTAATTCGCCATTGGTGAAATAGTTATACAGTGAGGACCCCATCGGATCGGCAATACCAATAGTGACATCTGGCTTGTGGGCTTTTAATGCGCGGCTGACACCGGCAAGGGTGCCGCCCGTGCCCACTGCGCAAATAAAGCCGTCGATATTGCCGCCGGTTTGTTCCCAGATTTCTTGGCCTGTGGTTGTTTCATGGATGTCAGAATTTGCGGTATTGTCAAACTGACGAGCCCACACCGCGCCGTGAGGTTCGGTTTCATTTAAACTTTCGGCTAGGCGGCGGGCGGTATGAATATAATGATTGGGGTCGCTATAATTTGTGGCCGCAACAAGACGCAGGTCGGCGCCGTACAAATCAAGCAATTCTATTTTTTCGCGACTTTGGCTGTGTGGCATAACGACTACGCTGCGATAGCCCAATGCGTTCGCGATCATAGTCAGGCCGATGCCTGTATTGCCCGCGGTTCCCTCGACAATGGTGCCCCCGGGTTTCAATGTGCCTTTCTTTTCGGCGTCGCGAATAATGCCCAGCGCGGTGCGGTCTTTAACGGACCCACCCGGGTTGAGAAATTCTGCTTTTCCCAGAATGGTGCAGCCGGTCAATTCTGATACTTGCTTAAGATGAAGCAGGGGGGTGTTGCCGATAAGGTCCGGCATAGATTTAGCGCTAGGCAAAAACATGGTTCTCTCCGTTTTTTCAGGTTTAATGGTATAGCTCGGAGCCGGCAGCAGCAATGCTAATTATTAGTCTAGTTTGTGCTAATCTTGCTATCTAGATGTAAGTGCGTGATTAGTTGAAGCGCTGTGAGCTAAATAACGAGATAATAGAAGGCTGGCAGTGAATACCAAAAAAGCAGTGAAGGGAGTTTTATGCTTAAAGTCGTTATCCGACTCTTAGTGTGCGGGGTGTTTTTTTTTGGTGGGATCGCTCATTTTTTACTTACAGACGACTTTGCTGGTATTGTGCCTCCGTTTTTACCCTGGCCGGTAGTGATTGTTTGGGTAACGGGTATTTTAGAACTGGCCTTGGTATTGGGTATCTTAATACCGAGCTCGCGCTTATTGACGGGTAAGTTAGCCGCTATTTATTGTGTATTGGTGCTTCCCGCTAATATTTACCAAGCGCTTAATGATGTGCCAATTTTTGGCAGCCCAGTTGCTCCAGAGCTTCTATGGCTGCGTATTCCGCTGCAATTTGTACTAATTGTGGCGATTTTATGGTCTACAGGTAATATTGGTAGGACATTGATCCAAAAGTCTACAGGCAGCGTAGATGGCCTGAATTAAGGGGTTTTTATGGCAGACAATGCCGCCAAGCAAGAACGTAATGGCGAGTTTTGGGCTGATTGCGTGACTCGTATTGCTGAGAGTCGAGATAAAGACAGTTTTATGTTGGTGTTTGACCATTTTTCACCCAGAGTCAATGCGTATTTACTGGGTCAAGGAGCGGCATCATCGATAGCAGAAGATCTCGCACAAGAGGCGCTATTGGCCTTGTGGAATAAGGCGCACCTTTATCATCGCGAAAAAGCTGCCGTCAGTACGTGGTTATTTCGGGTGGCGAGAAATCTGTGGATAGATAAATTACGTAAGCAGAGAGGTATTGCTTACGAGACAGATGACAACTTGGAAGAGACGGTTGATGCCGATGTTCGCCTCAACGCGGACGGAGATCGACTCAAAGCGGTACTAGATACTTTGCCGGTGAATCAGGCCCAAGTAGTTTACAAGTCGTACTACGAGGGCAAAAGTCACAGTGAAATTGCACAAGAGACTGGGATGCCCCTCGGTAGCGTAAAATCAAGTTTGCGGTTGGCGATAAAAGCTTTCCGTCAGCATTTTGGAGAAGGTGGCGTATGAGCCGAATAGAACATCATCCCAAGGACGATACTTTGTACAGTTATGCTGCAGGCTCTCTGCCAGCGGCGCTGGCACTGGTCGTGGGGTGCCATTTACAATTTTGTCCGCAGTGTCGGTCTCAAGTTCGTTCCGGCGAAAGCTTGGGCGGTACTTTAATGTCGGCCTTATCGCCTCAAGCGCTGTCTGAAAGAGCAAGATCGAATGTCCTGCAAAGATTAGAAATGCAGGAGGTTCATGCGGATACCCAAGTGCTAACCCACACCGATGAGATCGAGATTGTATCTTCCTTAGCCGGCGGTAAAAATACGGGTGCGCGTGGTTCAATGCCCGTTTTGTTGCAGAAGGTTCTGGAAGAGAAAGACTTTGACGCGCTGCCATGGAAGAGAACAATAGCGCCAGGCTTAAAGCAAATTGTTGTGGATTGTGGTGAAGGCCGAGCGCGTTTGTTACGGATTGCTGCCGGTCGTAAAATGCCGGCTCACAGCCATAGCGGTAGCGAGTTAACCCTGATTCTCAGCGGCGGTTATAGCGATGCGCTTGGACAGTTTAATGCTGGTGATGTGGCAGACTTAGAGGGTAGCACAGAGCACCAGCCGGTGGCAGATAGTGATAGGGATTGTATTTGCTTGGCGGGTATGGATGCACCGTTAGCGTTTAAAGGCTTGGTAGCAAGATTGATTCAGCCCTTAGTAGGTTTGTAGACTTGAACTAGGTAGTTATTTTTAGTAAAAACGTAGATACAAAAAAAGGCAGCCTAAGCTGCCTTTTTTTGTATCTGACGTTATTAGTATTGGTAGATTAGGTCGATGCCATAAGCTCTAGGATCTCCCCAAATGACTGTCCGGTCACTGTGTGGAAGATTGTCGACCGCAGTAATTTCAAACTCTTCATCTGTCAGGTTTTTACCCCATAGACCAATATAGAGTGTGCCGTATTTACTGACCGGGATTTCACTGAAGCTGATGCGGCCGTTAACTAGGCCGTATTCACCAATGTATGTGTTTTTCGCATTGGCGGCTCTCACGCCACCGCGACGCTTGTCCATATAGTTGTAGCTTAAGTTAAGCGCAAGCTGACCCCATTCGTATTGCCCTACCGTGTAGTCAGCTGCTGCCGTATAAGACTGGCCGGGAGCCGAGTAGAAGCCGAAGCTATCGGTGAGATCGTTGCCGAACTCGTCTAGGGCTTTAGTCACCTCGGCATCCAAAAATGCATAATTCAGCATTAGCATAAGGTCTTCGGTGGCCATGAAGGTGATGTCGGTTTCAAAACCGCGCATTTCAGCTTCACCGGCGTTGGTGACTTTGGTGTCTGCCACGGTGCCGCCAAGTATAAAGTTAAGCTGAATGTCGGTGTATTCGCTAAAGAAGATATTAGCGTTGATACGCAGGCGGCGATCCATCAGTTCGCTTTTTATGCCGGCTTCCAAAGAGGCAACGCGTTCTTCATCAAAGCCATCTGCAAACCCGAAGCCGTAGACATTGCCATCTGGCGCAGCCACTGCGGTGTCGTCGCCTTTGCCGGGAGTGCCAGCTGCAAAGCCAGTGCTGCCGCGCTGCGGATCACGGGTGTTAAAACCACCAGACTTATAGGCTTGAATGAATTTACCGTAGAGATTTATGTCGTCGGTCAGGTCGAACTCTGTGATGAAGCTAAATGAGGTGTCATCAAAATCCTTTTCGCCAGATACATTGTCAAAACTACGGTCGCCGGGAAGTAGAAATCCGACTTGCTCAAGTACCGGTGACAGCGCGCTAAGGTTTTCGGTGTCGATTGCCTGACCGAGACTTCTTAGCTCAAGGTAGGTCTTGTCGGTTTGATTCTTCAGTGCTTGACGAGAATCGGCCGAGTAGCGAGCGCCAAAGGTTAGGTGCAGACGTTTGTCGAGCAAATCCGGTGTCCATGTGAATTGACCAAAGACAGCCTTGGCTTCATTTTTAATGTCATAGCGCTGAGACAGCATATTCACCAGATGGACGTCGCCGGCGCCGATGAGCACGCCGCCGAGTATTTCACCTAGTAAGGGGATAGGGATAATGCCATTACTGATTCTAGAGCTGAACTGGTGATGCAGTGGCGAGTTATTCTCAGTGGCTTCTTCTTCAAAGTAATAGGCGCCTAAGATGTAATCTACGCTGTCATTAAATAGCGAGCCGCTCAGTTGGAACTCATGGGAAAATTGCTCTTGGGTTATGACGGGAATCACCAAGGGTAGGCAGTCAGAACCGGTTTCCGCTGCGACTGACGGACCACAGTACGCGTTTGAGTCAACGCGGTAATCTTCTGAGCCCAGGCCGCCACCTAAGTCGGCGTAGGACGCATCGGTGAGTTCGCGGTAAGCGCCAATGTATTTAAACTGTACGTTCTCAAAGTCTTTGGTAAGGATGAATGAGTGGCCTTCGATGTCGGTAGTGGAGGCCTCAAAGTTCCTTGCCGTCGCCATGCTGCTGAATCTATCTTCACTGTGCTTTGATTCGCTTACCGCAAATTCGCGAATAGGCTCGGCTTGGCCTTTATTCTGGATTGCGGGGTTAATAGACTGGTACATATAGTTGTAGTATTCAAAGCTTGAATTGTCGTAGGCATAGTCTAGCGACATGCTGTCGGTGATATCCCAACGCAGATCTATGCGGTAACCATCCACTTCTTTGTCACCGAAGTCGCCACCGGGGCCAGTATTTTCTATAAAGCCGTCAGACTGGGTGGTGAGGTAGGCCACTTTGGCGGCAAGGGTATCGCCGAGCGGAATGTTTGCGGATGTTTTTGATGTAAACAGACCGCGGTTACCCACGGTAAATTTTTGCTTTAACTCAAAGGCGTCGGTCGTGGGGCGCTTGGTGATTAGATTTATAGCGCCGCCGGTGGTATTGCGCCCGTACAGTGTGCCCTGTGGTCCCCGCAGGACCTCTATTCGCTGGAGTTCTGCAACGTCTAGCGCGGTGCCGGTTGAGCGAGCAATATAAACACCATCAACGTAAATGCCGACTGGTGGATCTTGTGTCACCTGTACGTCGGCAATACCGATACCGCGTATAAAAATCCGCAGGGTCGCATTGTTAATAGGGAAGGGCTCGATAGTCAAACTAGGTACTTTAGAGCCGATATCGCCGAGATTGCTAATACCGTCAATTTCTAAGCGTTCTTCACCAAAGGCGGTTAGCGATATTGGTGTGTCTTGTAGCGACTCGGCTTTTTTCTGGGCGGTTACAATCACTTCTTCTAGAGCGAAGCTGGATTTTTTAACTTCTGTCTGAGAAAAGGCTGGGTTGCTCATCACGACCGAAAATGCACACAGTCCCGATACTATAGGCGTTAATTTTTTCACGTAGGCGCTCCGTTCCAGATCATTATTGTTATGTAATGTAGGGCATTAGTTAGAACATATTAACCATTTAAAGATAACGCAGGCATAATCCGCTTGAAGTAGTTCCGCGTTAACGCGTTTACTGCCGAGTGTTTAGCTCATTATGGTATATTGTTGATTTCTAATATGCGTTATTTTTGGGTTATGCTTTTGCGCATATATGGGTAGTTTGCCACTCTTCTTTAATATATGCGCTATTTTATTGATCTTATTTTGTGATCCTGTTCTCTAATTCTTGCTTGTAACGCTCGCGTTTCCACCCTGCGGTCTGGCGAGTATCTCCGCAATGATCCTGTAGGCATCGCGATTCACAGCAAAGCCGATATGGCTTGAATTGATGGCAATGTTATAGGTGTTCTCTGCGGTCAATTTGGCGATTTGGGGAGATACAATGCCATCAACAGGGCTGTATATAACAGTTGTTGGTACTGTGCGCTTGCCATTATTAGTCATAGACCAGGTATCGGTGCTCTGCGATTCATCTGCCTGAGTGCCGCGATTTAGCCGTTTTAAGACATTCCATGCAGCGGTTCCACGTGGGTCGCCGTAGGGGGTGCCGAGGGTAATGACTTGGCGGATCAAATCTGGATGGCTTTGAGCAAGTAGGTTGGCATAGTTGCCTCCCAGGCTCCAGCCAACCAAACTTACTTTTTGCGCAGTTTTATCGCATATTTCGCTAATATTCTGGCTTAGACGGAGAAGAATGCCGGCTTGAAAATCGTTCATTTCTTCTAAGCTAGTGATACGTGTCGGCGGGATATTGCGGCCTAGACTCCAGCCATGGGCTTGGTAATTTCGACTCTTAAGGAAATATCTAAGTGGGGCCATACAGCCATCGGCGCCAGCATAACCGGGGAGTGTCATCACTGCGTGGCCGTCGCCTTTGGGGGTGTTGAGCAGTGAGGCAGCGCTAAACGCAAGCTGAGTGGCTTCTGCTCCGGCGCGCCAGATCTCGCTTAGCGAGTGCATAAGTGGTGGTGGGGCTATATTGTCCACAGTTTATGGTTTCCGTGTTTAATTTTATTATTCTACGCTCTCGACGCCGTACGGATTTTGGTCGAGGGTAGTTTTGATAACTTACTCTGAACAGATAATACGATTCCGCCCGGTTTGCTTCGCGGTATAAAGCGCCTTGTCTGCACGTTCGAAGAAGGCGCTTTGGTTGGCGTCGCGATGGCGATCAAACTGAGCGATACCAATACTCACGGTTAAATTAATTTGCACATCATCACTGACGACGGTCGGCTGAAATTGGATTGCGGAGCGGATGCGTTCCGCGACGCCCCAAGCCTCATTTTGGTCGGTGGCCGGCAGTAGGATGACAAACTCTTCCCCGCCATAGCGACCCACTTGATCGTACTCGCGAAGATTTATGTTTAAAATATAAACAACGTGCTTAAGGGCGACATCGCCGGCGGAGTGCCCATAGGTATCATTGACCTTTTTGAAATGATCAATATCTAAGATCATGAGGGAGAAAGTTGTGTGCTTACGTGTGGCTTCAGCAATGCTGTGGGAGAACAGCTCGTCGATCATGCGTCTGTTCCAGCACTGGGTGAGAGCGTCACGCGATGCTAGCTGGTTGAGTGTTTGTTCTAAGCGAACGATACGACTGCCGGCAGCGATCCGCACTTTAAGTACTCGGTGGTCAAAAGGCTTGCTGAGGAAGTCGTCGGCGCCTGCTTCCATTGCCTCGATTATGGCCTCATTACCCTCTTTACCCGTAAGCATGAGGATGTAAAAGAATTGGCCATCTTCTCGTTTACGGATGGTCTTGCATAACTCCGGCCCGCTCATGCCAGGCATTGACCAGTCAATTATGAGTAAGTGCGGCGTGGTGTCTGTAGCAAGCCTCTGGAGGGCATTCTCAGCATTTTCTGCGACAATGGGTATAAAGCCCCATTCCTCCAGAGCAGCGCAGAGTGCAAGGCGTGTGATCGCATCATCGTCGACAATTAGCACATCCATAGAATGTCTATATACCTGCCATTTCTGTTAGCTCAACAATCATAGTGTCTAGTTTTAGTTTTGCCGCATTCCAGTCGTTGCCCCAGTCACTCAGCGTAACAACAGGTGATTCATTTTCTGCGGCCGACGATTCGAGACGCGAGAACTCTTGATAGTAGCTGCTGGTCACAAAATTCCCCAGTGCACTCTTTAAACGGTGGACTGCGATCGATAATGTTTTGCGATCAGCTTGCTGATATGCCTGCTCAATGTTGCTGATCATATCAGGTAGTTCCTTGAGAAACAGTTGTGATATCGACACCAGTAGTTTGCTGTTGCCCCGAGTGATGTCCCTAACTCGGTCTTGGTCTAGAATCATATCACCGCTGCCTCTGTCAGCACGTTTGAATGAAGGCGCATTGTGTTTGTTTAGCCTGCACTGGGATTATCTAATGATAATACACCTTTCGCATAGCGTAGTGGCTCAGGATAGACTAAGTGGGGAAATTAATGGCCCGATGCGGAGATATGTGATGCGGAAGCACATTCTCCGTACAGCTGAGCGCTAAATTAAGCACTAGGTCACCGAAATAAGGCAGAGAGTGTTTAGGCGCTTAACGCTGTTGCGCTTAGTAGCAATGCGACGATGAGTGCGATAGCAGGTAGTGGCCCCATGCTGATTTGCGCTGCTGCCCCAGATGCGCCAATCAATACGACGTTGGCCGCAACCGGAATACCGATACTAATTGCTTTGGAATTTGCCATTTTGTTGCCCTTCTTCACTGTAAAGAGATGCTGGGTATACGTGGTAACCAAATATCTAGATTATGAGAAGTAGTATAGGGAAAAAATGCCGAGCTTCGATCCGAGCTTATACCTATTAATAGGAGCAATGTGCATATGTTTATAGCGTCCCGCTTAGCTTGGGCTTCATTGTCATAGTGGATTGTTGTTGGATTATATTAGGCGAATCTTGCGCGTGTTTGAGTTGAATTCAGTTTACTCCCTTAGTCCAGCATTTGCTGCTTTATTGGTCCTTATTGGGCTTGTCGCCGGCGTTATTAATACCTTGGCTGGAGGTGGCTCAAATCTGACATTGCCGGCTTTAATGCTGATGGGCCTGCCGGCTGATGTCGCCAATGCTACCAATCGACTGGGAGTGCTTATGCAATCCCTCGCTGCGGCCAAAGATTTTGATAGGCGCGGACAGCTAGTGCGTCATGATCTTTGGAATATTTTGAAGCCAACCTTGCTGGGATCTTTGCTAGGAGCAGTTATCGCTGCATTTGCTCCTAGTGAGTGGCTCAAGCCCGCACTTTTAATGGCCATGGTTTCTATGGCGCTACTTATATTGATTCGCCCAAGCATCATTGCGCCGCCACTGGGAACCGAAGCATTGGCAATGGCTGATTCGCCAAATTCGGCTTGGACGCTGTTCTTTGCTGGCGTATACGGAGGCTTCGTGCAGGCAGGCGTGGGCTTCATTCTCATTGCCGCGCTTGCCGGAAGTTTGCGCTACGATTTAGTTAAAACTAATGCCATAAAGATGGTGTGCACTGCGGCGCTAACAATGGCGGCTTTAGCTGTTTTTATCTGGCAGGGATTGGTGGCCTGGGTGCCAGGGATGATACTTGCTGTGGGCACTGTGGTGGGGGCGAAAATTGGGGTGCGTATAGCGATAACGGCAAGCCCCGCGGGTCTTAAATGGTTTTTATTTATTATGACCGTCATGGCCAGTGCCGCGGCATTGTTAAAGGATTAATGACGACGGTCAGTACAATTACGAATATCTAGTCGAACGTCGAATTAGTTTACTGCAATTAAGAAACTTGCCGGTGGCACGGCCGTTACTTTCAAGCGGCTGTCATGCCTTATTGCAATTTAAGCCCATTAGAATAACAGGGTGAGACTAATTTATGGCTAGCATACTTGCCGTTGATGATTCTCCTTCCATGCGTCAGCTGGTGTCCATGACATTGCGCAAGGCAGGACATGAAGTTCATTCCGCTGAAGACGGAACGGACGCTTTAAGCTTCGCGAAAGAGCAGGGGGTAGATGTTGTCCTTACCGATATCCACATGCCTAATATGGATGGAATTACGCTGACAGCTGAGCTCAGGCGTCTGCCCTCCTACCGATTTACCCCAATTTTAATGCTCACTACAGAGTCGTCACCTGACATGAAAATGCGCGGCAAAGACGCTGGCGCAACAGGTTGGATCGTGAAACCGTTTGATGCCGATGCTTTGCTGCGAATTCTCGATCGTGTTTTAGAACCGAAAAGGAGCTGATATGTCGCTCGATCTTGATATGGCAGAAATTCACGCCATTTTCTTTGAAGAAAGTGCGGAAGGCGTTGACGTAATGGAGTCCGGTTTGCTGAACCTGAGTCCTGACAATACTGATGTTGAAACAATAAATAATATATTTCGTGCGGCACACTCGATGAAAGGTGGCGCCGCGACCTTTGGCTTCCTTAATATTTCCGGTTTCACCCATGGGGTAGAGACCATACTTGATGAGATGCGCTCTGGTCAGCGGGACGCAACAGAGGAGGTGATAGGCGTTTTGCTGGCATCGGTAGATTGTATAAGAGATATGCTATCCGCAAGCCAGAATCAGACCGAAGCTGACCAAGAGAATATTGATTCAGTACAAGGTAAAATTGATGCGCTATTAAGCAAAGAGCTTAGTGCCTCGAAGCTACCTGATGCCGACAAAGCCGATTCACCGCTGCAACAAGAAGGTGGGCTCCAGGGTTGGAAAATACACTATGCGCCAGAGCCCAGCATATTTAAAACGGGCAATGAGCCCAAGCGTCTGCTGCGCGAACTCTCCGAGATGGGCGACATATCGGTTGTCGCAACACTGGGACAAGAAGCCGATTTTAATAGCATGGATCCCGAGTCCTGTTACACCAGCTGGGATATAGAGCTGCGGGGCAATATAGAGAAAGATGCCATACTTGATGTGTTTGAGTGGGTGAGTAATCAAAGCGAGATTCGTATTGAGGCGCTAAGTAATAGCCCGGTAAGTCAAGACGTAGCCGCGACGGTTGAGATTCCTGTGGCTAAAGAGCCTCCAGCTTCTGCGTCTCGTAAGCAAGGGGCAGTCCAGTCTTCCCCTAAAGACAGCGGTTCTATCAGGGTAAGTATTGATAAAATAGACATGCTGCTTAACTTGGTGGGTGAGCTTGTAATCACCCAATCCATGCTTGCACGCTTCGGTGATACAGAAAATGGCGGCGGCGACGGCGATTCCCAAGGCTTGCGCGACGGTTTATTAGTTCTTGAGCGTCATACCCGTGAATTACAAGAAAGCGCTATGCAAATTAGGATGTTGCCCATAGGCGCAAGTTTTAGCCGTTTTAAGCGTTTGGTGCGAGACATGAGTGCCAAGCTCGGTAAAAAAGTCGAGTTACAATTATCCGGAGAAAATACTGAGCTCGATAAAACGGTACTTGAAAAAATGAGTGATCCCTTGGTTCACTTGGTAAGAAATTCACTAGATCACGGCATTGAAATGCCAGCTGATCGGATCGCCGCCGGTAAGCCAGAAACAGGCATTTTACATCTGAGCGCTTACCATGAGGGTGGCAACATCGTCATTAAGGTGAGCGACGATGGTGCAGGCCTAAACCGCGCGAAGATATTAGAAAAAGCGATTGAGCGCGGTGTTGTGGCGCCGGGTGAGATACTCACTGACGACCAAATTAATAACCTTATATTTCAGCCAGGATTTTCAACGGCCGACCAAGTAAGTGATCTTTCGGGTCGCGGTGTTGGTATGGATGTCGTGCGTCGCAATATTATGGACTTGGGTGGCAGAATAGATCTCCAGTCTACACTCGGAAAAGGCTCTTCACTGAAGATCCGGTTGCCACTGACCATGGCAATACTCGACGGTCAATTAGTGCGTGTTGGCGATCAGGTTTATATATTCTCACTGCTGTCGATCGTAGAGACCGTACTCGTATCTAAAGGACAAATTAGTAAGGTCGTCGGTGCCGGAAACGTCTACCGTTTGCGGGATGACTATATCCCGGTTGTTCGCCTCAGCGAAGCATTCAATATGTCATCGGACTCAGTTATCAATGACTCGGAAGAGAAAAAGGGTGAGCTTCTCGTGGTTGTAGAGAGTGATGGTCAAAAGATGGGATTGTTTGTCGACGAGTTATTAGAGCAACAGCAGGTTGTTATAAAAAGTCTGGAAGAAAATTATTCGCCAGTACTAGGCCTCGCAGGTGCAACCATTCTTGGCGACGGCAACGTTGCCTTGATCATAGATGTGCCGGGTTTAGTACATAGTGTTGATGCTCAGCAATTAGACAATACTCCGCAGTCTAGTGCGGCTTAATGATACGTGAGGAAAATTAAATGAGCACTGAAGCCTTACAGCTATCTCCGTCAGACATGTTACACGCTGACACAAATCAGTACCTTACTTTTATGCTTAACGGCGAAGAGTACGGGGTTGAAATTCTACGTGTGCAGGGTATTCAGGGTTGGGACACAGTAACGCCAATTCCGAGTTCCCCTAGATATGTGTTGGGAGTAATGAATTTGCGGGGCGCGATCGTTCCTATTATCGATTTGCGCAAGCGCTTCGGTATGGAATCGATAGACTTCGGACCAACGACAGTGATTATCGTCGTTCGTGTTGAAAATGACGACAAAGGCAGAACGATTGGCATGGTGGTTGATGCTGTCTCAGAAGTGTATAGAGTCGATGAGAAAACGGTGCAGGCAATGCCGGACTTTGGTAGCACCGTGCGTGAAGACTTTATCAAGGGCCTGTCCACGGTGGACGACAAAATGCTAATACTGTTGGATATCGATAAGCTGTTAACGATAAAAGAGATCACTGCGACGGCGGCGTAATATTTTTTCGAAGCAAATGTATTAACATTAAATGTCGTGAAGGGAGGCGTATGGCTGACTCTAGTGAATTTGTGATCTTGCTCGATCAACCGAGCGACGAGATAGAGAATCCTCGTTCAGAAGAATTCGTATACCTGTTGGATAATGAGCCGGCGGAAAAGGATGATAGCGAGAAAGAAACTGGGACTTGTCTAACATTACCATCAAACTCAACGATAGATAGTGTTATGGCACTCTATCAAGACCTAGCAGAATTGGACGCAAGTAGTGATGCCTGCTTAATCTTGGATGCATCCGCGGTCACGGATTCAGACACCGCTGTATTACAACTGTTGTCGTCGTTTGTTGTCAATTCAGATCGTAATGGAACCGCCATCGCCTGGTATCAGCCGACACCGTATTTTTGCGATTTAGCAAAGCAGCTAGATTATGCAAAGTATCTTAAGTTAGATTCTTTGGTTGAATCTCTCTAGCGGGGTCGATGCTATGGGGAGGGGCGGAGCGAGCGATAGAGGTAAGACGCAAAAGCCTTTGTTAGGAATTTTGTCTGATCAAGTGGCTGCTGCTGTAACTGAGGCAGCAGCAGATGTAGGGGGGCTTATGTCGGGCTTTCTAAGTCTAGATCAGCAGTTGGCTGAGCTGACGAAGTCAGGTCTTATTGACCCAAATTCGACTAAGAAAATAGAAGATACCTTGGGCGAGATTGTTATCCACATGCAGTGTTTTGATCTTCTTGCTCAAAAATTAGGTCATGTACAAAACGCTCTAGTGCTAGTTGAGGCAGAAATTCCCACTGCCCTCAGCCATAAATTAAGTCGTAAGTTAGATAATGAAGTTAAGGGTTTATACTCCTCATCTGAAGAGTTAAATGTTCATATCGGTGCCTCTGATGATGCGTCGTGCGAAAACTCCGAGCTATTCTAAGGATGAAGTTGTGCCGCAAGCCCAGTCAAAATTAAATGCCAATTATCCCGATATTCAAAAGCATTGGGATGGCGCCCATGAGGTCTATGCGGCTAGAGTATTGCCTGGTCAGTACTATGTTTCAGGTAGTGAGCAAGAAATGATTACCACCGTTCTTGGTTCATGCATCTCGGCATGTATTCGGGAGCGAGTCCTAAAAATAGGCGGTATGAATCACTTTATGTTGCCGGAGGGGGATGCCAAAATGGATGGCATGGCGGCCCGATACGGCGCCTATGCGATGGAACATCTTATCAATGACATCCTAAAAGTAGGTGGTAGGCGCGAGAATCTTGAGGTAAAAATTTTTGGCGGCGGTCGAATGATGAGAGGCTTGAATGATATTGGCAAAAAGAATATTTCCTTCGTTCGCGCTTTTCTTGAACTTGAACAGATAGATATTGTTGCAGAAGATGTCGGTCTCGATTTTTCAAGAAAAATTTACTACTTCCCTACAACCGGTCGTGTACTAGTTAAGCGACTTAGGTCCTTACACGCTAATATGGTCATTCACGAAGAAGAAGTATATGAGCGTACCTTACACGACAAGCCCGTGTCGAATGATATTGAGCTCTTCGATTGAGTTTACTATATAGGGCTTATTATTGACTTTCCGATGCCTGCGAATAGCGTGAAGTTGAGATGGATGTTAGCTGGGGATGAAAATTTTAAGTAGATCAGCGACTTCGTCCTGAATGCCATGTAGAAGTTCAGGAATGCTATCTTTACTGATTTTTAGTTGTAGCCACGCATTTTCTTGAATTTCGGGCGCATCTTCCAACGTGGTGCTTTCTAGCTCCGCTAACACAGCCAAACTGTTTGCGATGTGAATCACCATAACGAGATCGGGTGTGGGTACGAGTTTGTTTGGCTCGTGATGCGCGTAAAGACACTCCTGCAGTGATTGTGGAAGCTTCCAGTTTATTGCTAATTCAAGTCCGACGTTAGTATGATCATAGCCAAGAACCTCTTTTTCGCAGCGGTAGGTGGTGAGGCCATCAAATTCTAAAATTGATTTAGATAAAAATTCCTCAGACTCTTCGGCTAAACGGCTAAATATAATGAGTTGGCCAATGTCATGAAGCAAGCCGGCGGTGAAGGCTGCGCCAGCATCAATTCCCTTGCAGAGTTTGGCAATTCTTTTGGCAATAGACGCGCAAAGTAAGCTGTGCTGCCAAAAATCCTCTATGGTAATTAGGTCATTGGTCAAGTTGTTAAAAGATTTTGCTACCTCAATACCCAGAACTAGCTCATTAATCTGTCGATATCCTAGGCGTGATACCGCGCGGGACACAGTGTTTATTTCCACTCCGGTATTCATTGCTGCGCTGTTAGATATACGAAGTACTGCTGCGGTCAAGGCGGGATCGCGTTCAATAATGTCGCTCACTTGTTTTCCGGAATTGTCGCCTTTACTGATTGCGGTATTTAGTGCGATAGCGACATCAGGAAAGGAAATTAAGGAGGTGGTGTCAACCACTAGTTCGCGCGCATTTGGCATGATCGATGAGCTCAGTATTAATACACCATGGTAAGGTCGTCATCTTACTACTATTAAAGTAAGTATATTCGCCTTACTAAAGTCGTTACTCAATAAGTATCATCACTGATAGGGGAATTGTAAATCTTGTGATGAACTACCCATAATTACCGAATTACTACTTAAGGAAAAATAAAACATGAATATTATGGTTGTCGACGACAGTGCTGCTATGCGTAGTATGATAATACGGACATTGCGTCAAGCTGGATTTGGTGGCAACGATATTTCTCAAGCCGAGGATGGCGCTATCGCGTTTGAATCAATAAAGGCCAAGGTACCAGATTTAGTTTTGGCAGATTGGAATATGCCAAATATGACAGGGATTGAGCTGTTAGAGGCAATGAATGAAGAGGGGATAAAAACCAAGTTCGGGTTTATTACTACAGAAGCTACCTCGGAAATGAGAGCCAAGGCCTCTGCCGGCGGTGCAAAGTTCCTTATATCCAAACCGTTCTCGGTAGAATCGTTTGAAAAAGTTTTAACAGCGATAATGTAATCGGGGCATAAGATATGGCTAATAGACTTATTGTACCAACCTCCGAAAGTGTATCCGATATGTTGTCTATGTTGTATGGCAACGACGTTGATACTAGCGAGATACCGGATAAAAGTATTGCCGGCGCTTTTGTTGCCAGCTTTGTAAATGATGAGGGTGAACTTGTTGCAGTGTGCGCAAGTGACCCAGCTTTTGTTGCGTTTTCCGGAGCAGCCTTATCTATGATGCCAGTTGGCGGTGCTGAGGATATGCTAGATACCGGTGATTTTACTCAGAAGGCAGTTGATAACTTTTATGAGGTTATCAATGTGTGCTCTCGTTTGCTGATGTCTGATTCGTCAACACATCTTAAGTTAGACAAGGTATACAGGCCGGCTGAGGCCGCTGCAATTGTTGAAGGATTTACAGCTCGCGTCACCGTTGGGTTTAAACTGAAAATACCGAGATACGGTGTGGGTAAATTATTGTTTAGTGTGATTTAGGGTGGCTGTAAGAATTATAATGATTGGATAAAGTAAGATGAGACTATTTACCTTTTTAGGATTCTTCTTTATTGCGCTTGGCACAATTGGTGCGTTTTTACCTGTGCTTCCAACTACACCCTTTATTCTTCTTGCCGCAGGCTGCTTTTCTCGATCATCGAAAAAGTGGCATAACTGGCTACTTGGAAACAAGTTATTTGGTCCAAGCATCCATCGCTGGGAAAGTCGGCGCTGTGTTAATTGTAAAACGAAAGTATTTTCTCTGCTTTCAATGACCGTCATGGGTGGTATCTCCCTGGCCGTAGCATCTCATGGCTTCTATTTCAAACTTGCCGCCGGTGCACTGATGTTAATAGGTGCTTTATGCATAATTAGGATCGCGACGTGTGGCTCTTCCTCAGAGTTTTCTCCGGTGGTCAAGAACCCCGTGGGGTAGGTCTATGCTAAACGAAACAGGGTTGCAGGTGTTGCTTTTTCAAAACCAAGTTTATGGGTGGAATTTAAATTGACTGCAGAAGTTGAAGTGATTGAGCAAAAGTTCGAATTCCCTTTTCAGAATGAGCATTTTGAAAAGTTGAGGATTTTGGTTTTTGAGCACACAGGTATTACCTTGGGGGATGAGAAAAAGCAATTGACGTACAGTCGATACGCAAAGCGTTTACGTGCTTTGGGTATGAAAGATTTTGATGACTATATCGGTATTATAGAATCTGGCGACGACTCAGAGATGCCGTTTTTTATAAATGCAATAACAACAAATTTTACAAGCTTTTTTAGAGAGAATCACCACTTTGAATTCTTGGTAAGTGAAGTTGCACGCTTATTAGAATTGCAGAGTTCCGTTCGTATTTGGTCGGCCGGATGCTCTAGTGGTGAAGAACCCTACTCAATGGCAATGTCCTTGTTGCATGGTATACCTGATATTGACGGCGCCGATGTTAAGATTCTGGCTACTGATTTAGATACTGAAATTATTGCCAAGGCTTCTCGTGGTGTCTATGCCGATGAGCGTTTTGATAGCTCTAATAATGAAATAATAAAACCGTGGATTAAACGCGGTCGTGGAGATAATGCCGGTCTGGTAATGATGCATCCCACCGCGCGTAAAATGATTACTTATCGACAGCTTAATCTCTTGGAAGAATGGCCGATGAAGACTTCATTCGACATTATTTTTTGCCGAAATGTAATTATTTATTTTAGTAAAGAAGTTCAGAAGAGATTGTTTAGTCGCTTTGCCAGTAATCAGAAGAAAGGGGCTAAATTAATGATTGGTCATTCCGAAAATATTGCAGAAGTTTGTGATTCATACCGACTTATTGGTAGAACGATATACGAGAAAATCTAATTATTTATAAACGTGATTTTTAGAGCGTGACGTGCTCACGTTGAACTTTCAGTTTGGGAGAGTGAAAATGGAAACGAAAATAAAGGAAAACACCAAGATTCGTGCAGTGCCTACTGTCGCCAAATCGAAGGTTGGCGCCGCCAGTCCTCGAAAGGCTCCGGCTAAGGCTAAAGCTGCCGCTGGAAAACCATCTCCCGCGAGATCAGGTGTTGCTGCTTTACAGAAAGAATTGAGTCAATGGCAATCGCTTATTGAGGGTGTCAAAGCGCCGATAATGATTGTTGATAGCGACCTCACCGTCACGTTTGCCAACAGTGCGGTTATGTCACTAATGGAAATGCACGCCGATGAGATCTCGGCCGTGTACTCAAAATTTGATCCGGAAAATATAATCGGGCTGTGCGTCGATCGTTTGTTTTCAAAGGACCCTTCTTACAGCTCAGATAAATTGTTTGAGGCTTCAAAATCGTCGAATTCGAAAGATGTTGCTATTGGTGAATTGATTTTTAATATTAACGCTACCTCACAGATGGATGATACTGGCGAGCATGTCAGTACTATTTTGGAATGGAGCGATGTGACTGAGGAACGCGCGGATAATGAGCGCGTAGTGCGGCTGCAGACGGCAGTTGATGGCGCACTAACTGCGATTATGATGATTGATCGCGACCTGGTAGTGACCTATGTTAATGATTCTACTCGTAAATTATTGGCTGGCTACAGTGATGAACTAAGGGCTGTATACCCCGGCTTTGAAGTTGAAAATATAGTGGGTACTTGCATTGATATTTTCCACAAAAACCCTGCCCATCAGCGCGGTATGTTGAGTGATCCCGCTAATCTTCCGCATTCGGTTGATATCAATGTGGGTAGCCTAATTTTCAATATTAACGTGACATCCCAAATGGGCGCCGACGGCGCTTACATTGGAAATACCCTAGAGTGGCTTGATGTTACTGAGACGCGCGCCAAAGAGACCGAGGTGGCAAGGCTGCAGACCGCTGTTGGCAGCGCTCTAACCGCGATTATGATGGTAGATCGCGATCTCGTCGTGACTTATGTCAACGAGTCAACTAATACTTTATTGGGAAGTCATCGTGACGCAATGGCGGCGGTGTATCCGGGGTTTAATGTTGATAATATCGTGGGTACTTGCATTGATATTTTTCACAAGAATCCCGCGCATCAACGCGGTATGTTAGCCAATCCGGCGAACCTACCCCACTCTGTAGATATCAATGTTGGCCATTTAATATTCAATATTAATGTCACCGCGCAAATCGATAACAGTGGTAACTACATCGGCAACACTCTTGAATGGCTGGATGTTACCGAGCAGCGTGCCAAGGAAATTGAAATCGCCTGTTTGCAGTCCGCAGTGAATGGCGCGGAAGCTAATTTGATGATGTGCGATGCAGATCTTAACATTACGTACGCAAACCCCGCGGTCTTACAGATGTTGAGGAATCGGGAAGATGTGTTACGTCAACGCTTCCCTTCATTCTCGATTGACAACCTGATCGGGCAATCTATTGATCAGTTTCACAAGAACCCGAGTCACCAGCGTGGCTTATTGGCAAATATCAGCGGTCTTCCCGCCAAAGCGGAACTCAAAATTGCAGACTTAGAATTCGAGGTGAATGCAACTGCGGTACTCGGTGCTAACGGCGAGTACATGGGGAATATGGTTGAGTGGAAGGATATTACTGAGCAAAAAGATGCAGAGCGCCAGATTGCGTCCTTGATCGAGGCAGCCTCTAAGGGCGAATTGGATCAGCGCCTTGCCGCTGAGAACTACCAAGGGTTTATGCGTCGCTTAAGTGTATCGATAAACGGCCTAATGGACGCGATAGTTAGCGAACAAGCTAATGCTGAAAAGCAAATAAATGAGTTGCTGGAAGGCGCAATAGCTGGACAGCTTGATAGTCGTATAGATGATCAGACTACAGTGGGCTTTTTGCGCCGTTTGGCGACTAGTCTGAACCGTTTGATGGATGCGATTGGCACGCCATTAGAGGAAAGTTCTCGGGTCATGGCAGCCCTGTCGGAAGGTGATTTGATGCAAATCATGGACGGTGAATACCATGGCCAGTTTGCAACAATGCAGGACGCACTAAATCTGTCGGTGACCAACTTGCGGGATACGGTGACCCAGATTCGAGAGGCCGCTACCGGTATTCAAAGTTCAGCCTCAGAGATAGCGCAAGGTAACCTAGACCTGTCAAACCGGACTGAAGCCCAAGCGGCATCTCTGGAGGAGACCGCGTCCAGTGTCGAGGAGTTTACGGCGACAGTTAAGCAAAATGCCGAGAACGCCTCGCAAGCTAATAATCTTGCCTCAGGTGCAAGAAGCCAGGCTGAGAAAGGTGGTGAAGTGGTTGGGCGCGCGGTAGGGGCAATGCGTGAAATTAACTCTTCCTCAAAACGTATCTCCGATATTATCGGTGTGATTGATGAGATTGCATTCCAGACCAACCTACTGGCCTTGAATGCTGCTGTTGAAGCGGCGCGCGCCGGTGAGCAGGGAAGAGGCTTTGCGGTGGTAGCTTCGGAGGTCCGTAATTTGGCGCAGCGTAGCGCCCAGGCCGCTAAAGAGATTAAAACGCTGATCAAAGACAGTGTTGAGAAGGTTGATGAAGGCACTAAGCTCATTGATGAATCTGGCTCTACTTTGGGTGAGATAGTAAGTAGCGTGAAGAAAGTCTCAGATATCATTGCCGAGATTGCGCTTGCCAGCCAAGAGCAATCAGCAGGGATTGAGCAGGTCAATAAAGCGATTGCTGAAATGGACAAAGTGACTCAGGAGAATGCGGCACTTGTCGAGCAAGCTGCGGCGGCCAGTCAGTCCATGGATACCTTGTCCCGCGGGCTAACCGATCAAATGACTTACTTCAAAACCTCTGCCAATGAGCTTGGGGCATCTGACGCAAGATCCGGTTTAGCACCTAAACCCGCAGGAAGTCGCGGTGGCGACGTGCATCAGATTGTTCCCCGCAGCAA
This sequence comes from Zhongshania sp. R06B22, assembly GCF_040892595.1. Taxonomy (NCBI): domain Bacteria; kingdom Pseudomonadati; phylum Pseudomonadota; class Gammaproteobacteria; order Cellvibrionales; family Spongiibacteraceae; genus Zhongshania; species Zhongshania arctica. The sequence goes on from NZ_JBFRYB010000001.1 coordinate 1,702,009, forward strand.
GCCCGCAGCGGCGAAGGCTCCAGCGCCTCGCAAAAAGACAAGTAATCAGCAAACAGATGATTGGGAGGAATTTTAATACTAAGTAATAGGTGGCGCTAGTACTATTGGTAGCTAGCGCCATCTTCCGGTCTCATCATTGAGCGCACCGCTGAATGCTATTTTGGAGTGTGTATATTGGGTTCTGTTCCGGGGGAGGGCGCTAAGCCTCGCATTAAGGTCCTAGTTGTTGATGACTCTGCGCTCATGCGGCATGTGTTGTCTGAAATTTTAAACTCAGACCCAGATATTGAAGTAGTGGGGGTGGCTTCGGACCCCTATATTGCTCGCGATAAAATAAAATTGCTGAATCCCGATGTGCTTACCTTAGATGTCGAAATGCCGAAGATGGATGGTTTGCAGTTTTTACGAAATTTAATGCGCTTAAGACCCATGCCTGTGGTTATGGTGTCATCATTAACGCAAAAAAATGCCTCGGTTACTCTGGAGGCCCTAGAGCTTGGCGCAGTAGACTTTGTCAGCAAACCCGAAATCGATATAGCAAGTAAGCTGAAGGACTACGCTGAGGACATTATAGAAAAGGTGAAAGTAGCACGCTATGCTACCGTCAATAAGTTGGCACCTAGCACGGAGGTGCGATGTAACGAAACCTTTATCTCCCCGGCAGGAAATACTAATATTTCGAGTAATTTACACTTTAAAACTACAGATCAAATCATCGCGATTGGTGCATCTACTGGAGGTACTGAAGCTATTCGGGAGGTTCTTGAGCGCTTGCCAATCGACACCCCTGGCACGGTTATTGTTCAGCACATCCCAGGTATGTTCAGTGGGCCATTTGCCGAGCGAATGAATAAATGCAGCGCAATGACTGTCTGCGAAGCACAAGATGGCGAGCGGGTATTACACGGGCACGCTTATATTGCCCCAGGTGACTTCCATTTAAGCCTTAGGCGAGATGGGGCCAGGTATTACTGTGTGTTGAGTGATCATGATCCTGTAAATCGTCATCGTCCATCGGTGGATGTGTTGTTTCATTCGGTTGCGAAATATGTCGGTAAAAATGCGGTTGGAGTTATCCTAACCGGTATGGGAAAAGACGGCGCAGAGGGCTTAAAAGCCATGCATGAAGCAGGTGCTAGCACCGTTGTGCAGGATGAGGCGTCATCAGTAGTTTGGGGGATGCCCGGCGCCGCCGTAGCAGTCGGTGCCGTGGATGAGGTGCTGCCAATAGCAAAAATCGCCGCCAGGATTGTGAGTCTCTACGAAGAAAAGCGGCCTTAACCGGTTATAAAATAATAGCCGGTTTAGTCTCTCGCTTGCGCACTTCGGCGATGCGACCCTAAAACCTTGTGCCCCTCATGCATAGCGCTGATAACTTTCTGCGCAATGTCCTGGCGTTGGGCTGGCGTTATATTAATTCGCACATCTATAGTGTTGCGTACGTAGTGTGGCGAAAGCTGATTTAATGTTAGACAGAAAAGATCTTGTACGTAGTCGTTGTCAAATTGCGTACTGATGTTCTGCCGTTCAAACTCCTCTTCAACAAGCGTTTCCATGAAGTTTGTGATGTCTTCATTTAATTGCATAGTAAGACCTTATCGAGCTGAGCAATATAAGGTTGGCAGTTTGAAATCTATTTGAATTTTATTCTATACGATAAAACCGAGGGGTCGCGCATATACTTCCTTAATAAGGCAGAGCGAGTTCTGATAAACGCGTCTTTTGGTGTGTGGGGCGATGGTATGTCTACGAAGAGTGCTTTACTTCATTCGTCGACACGGCCGCGTAGATTCTTGATCTTCCCCCGTTGAGATTTGGTATCCATGCGACGTCGCTGTGACCCCTTGGTGGGTTTGGTAGGGCGTCTAGGTGGCAGGATTTTGATGGCGTCGTTAATCAGTTCACGCAGGCGCGTTAGGGCGTCATCGCGGTTTTTTTCCTGAGTTCTAAATTGCTGGGCTTTTATAATTATGACGCCATCTTTAGTGATACGCTGATCCTTTCTGTCTAGCAGTCTTTGCTTGTGAAAGTCTGATAGCGATGACGCATTGATGTCGAAGCGTAAGTGGATTGCTGACGATACTTTGTTAACATTTTGACCGCCCGAGCCTTGAGCTCTGATGGCAGTTAGCTCGATTTCGTCGTCGGAAATTGATACTGACGGCGATATATTAAGCATGACTAATAATTCCTCTTTTTTGATATAACAATCTTTTAAATGGCCCTTGTATCGTGCATCGCTTCGCAGCGATGAGCTATAACGTTGCTGTTCTGCCCTGTATTGTAACAGACCGCGAGGCTTTTAATTTTAGCATCATGGTGTTGATAGGCGAGGGCCTTACCAAGCACCTTGTGCATTGGCAGTATTTAATTTGATTAGACCACACTTGAAAAGAGAGGCGGTCAGCTATGTTTAGCTTTAAGTCGCGGATGCCCGCTGTGGTATCTTGGAAATACTGCCTGGGCGTTTGAGTGCTGCGCCATACGAAAACATGGCAATAAGAGGGGCGATTTCTGTTGCTGGGTATTTAGCGCCTTGTATTAGTTGACTGTGCTGTTGTTTTTGTCGCTAAACTGCATAATAAATGCCCGCTGTGTGGTCTTAGCAGTGCTATAAGGTGATGTTGTTTTAGCTTTTCGTATATGAAGGATAGATTGATGAAGCAAAGTATTCGCAGTCGGCTGTTGAATTTTGTACTTAGGCTACTTCGTCGTCCGCTTTGGAACCTCGCGCAACTAAGTTCGCTTCGGGCGCGTTTTGCAAAGCTGGATAAGCGGGCTGCCGGTAAGGCAGATTTACTTTGCCGTATTAGTCAGGTCGATTTACCCAACTGTCAGGCGGACGTCTTGCAGCCACTAGAATTTAGCGACGATCCGCTAAGTGCTAAACACGTGCTTTTTTTTCACGGTGGTGCCTATTGCTTGCACTCTCCGAATACTTACCGTGCGATGTTGGCTGGCATATGCAGTAATCTTGGTGCTATCGGCGTATTGCCGGATTACCGTTTGGCGCCAGAGCACCCTCACCCTGCGGCAATAGATGACTGCTTTGCAGGTTATCAAATGTTGTTGGGTAAAGGTGTGCCACCCAGTCATATCGCTCTGCTTGGTGATTCCGCTGGCGGAGGCTTGGTGCTATCAATTTTGGCTAAAATTCGCGAGGCAAAATTACCGATGCCAACGTCTGCAAGCTTGTTCTCGCCCGCGGGTGACTGGACCCTATCGGGGCCGTCACTCTATGAAAATGAAGGTCGAGACCCGATGTTCCGCCTCAGCTCGTTTTTGTTTTTTCGCAGCCTATACTTGGCCGGCCACGATGCCAGTGATCCTGCAGTGTCACCTTTATTGGCCTCATTTGAGAGCTACCCGCCCATGTATTTCACCGCTAGTAGCACCGAATTACTGCGCGATGTAGCTGTGGTAGGAGCTGCCAAAGCCCGCGAAGCGGGTGTGCCGGTTGAGATCGATATCTGGCCGGGTCACTGCCATGATATGCAATTAATGGCGGTGTTGCCGGAGAGTAAAATCGCACTAAACAAGCTTTGCGAATTTATTAGCAAGCACTGGTAATGAGTACGCATTGCTAGTTAATGGGGGTGTGAGTTTGCCGCAGGCCTCCATACTAAGCTAAGCCTGCGTGCGAATTAACGAACTTTTGCGAAGCAGTTGCGTACTTCCTTGACAAAAAGCTCGGGTTGTTCAAAAGCGGCAAAATGGCCACCTTTATCCAGTTCGTTCCAGTGGATCAGATTTTCATAGACACGTTCAGCCCATTTACGGGCGGGCCTGAACAACTCCTTGGGGAAAATTGAAATACCGCAGGGCATCGTCATGACCTCGGCACCGAAGGCGTTGAAGCTTTCCCAATACAGGCGTGCAGATGATGCGCCGCTGTTGGTAAGCCAATACAGGCTGATGTCGTCTAGCATTTGATCAACAGAAAGCGCGTCTTCGGGGCGGCCCTTATTATCTGTCCAGCGATGAAATTTCTCGTATATCCATGCCGCTTGTGCGGCCGGGGAGTCTGCCAAACCGTAGCCGAGCGATTGTGGGCGCGATTTTTGAATCATCGCATAGCCGGAATCCGAGTCGAAGTAAAATTGGATATCTGCCAAGGCTTTTTGATCACGTTCGGTGAGTGATTCCATATCTTCCGCAGACGGTTGTGCCAGCGACATATTTAGGTGGATCGCGGCACACTCCGGCGGGCATATATAAGCTATTGCGCTAGTGACGCCGGCTCCCCAGTCACCGCCTTGGGCGACAAATTTTGGGTATTCCAACCTTGCCATTAGGGTAATCCAGGCCTTTGCAATACGTTCCAGTCCCCAGCCAGTATTAGTTGGTTTCCCGGAGAATCCATAACCAGGCAGGGATGGGATCACTAAATGAAAGGCATCACTGGCACTGCCGCCATGCTCGGTGGGGTTGGTTAGTGGGGCGATTACGCGCATAAACTCGAGTACTGAGCCGGGCCAGCCGTGTGTCATAATCATCGGCATGGCGTTTTCGTGCGGCGAGCGAATATGTAGAAAGTGTATATCAAGACCGTCGATTTCTGTGATGAATTGGGGGTGGCTGTTTAATTCACGTTCACAGCGCCGCCAGTCATAACTGTGTTGCCAGTATTCGCATAGCGATTGCACAGCGTTGAGCGGTGTTCCTTGGCTCCAGTCATCGACCGGCTCGACGTTGGGCCAGCGAGTGTTGGCGAGCCGTGCTTTAAGGTCATCAAGTTGGGCTTGCGGAATGTCTATTTTAAAGGGCTTGATTGACTGCTTCATGTCTATCACTCGCTTGGGAACGGTTAGTTGAAATAAAATCTTGCTATGGATATACAGAGTATTAAAACATAATTTCTTGATCGCAGAATGTGCCGCTTTTTCCTAATTGCAGCTTTTTAGGCTCGGTATTTTTTTGTAGCTTGTAAGTGAATTAGTGTGTCCCGAAATTTGTTGTAAGGCCACGTTGTGCGGGGCCTAGCCGCTTGGCATTTAGCTTGTGAATGGCGCCGCCTGCCTGCTATATATCTCGCTACTAAGCAGCGAAGTCCAAAAGTGTGAACTGCAGCACGCTATTTGGTAGGTATAAACCCGTACCATCGCAGCTCAGGACAAGCGTCAGCCATTTAAGTATGCGAGACGCAATATCATTATAAGAACATTTGATGAGAGCGCGTGAATATGCAAAAGAATCTATTTAAGAAAACACTAATGGCTGGTTTGATGGCTACTGCGGGCGCTGTGCAAGCAGGTCCTCTGGCAGTTATCATTTCACCTATTGCTGATGCTACCGCTGGAACGCCACTAGATGTGTTGGTAGTTCAGTTGGTTCAGGTTGATAACCAGTTGGGCGGATTGTCCGACGGCGGTTTGCCTGGTTTAGATGCATTGCCCGGCTTAGATTCCTTGCCCGGCCTAGACGCACTGCCAATCCCAGGCTTAGGCGGCGGCGGTGGCGGTGGTCTACCTGGTTTAGACGCACTGCCCGGCTTAGACGCATTGCCAATCCCAGGCTTAGGTGGCGGTGGCGGTAGTGCTGGTATTCCCGGCGTAGAGAAACTATTCCAGCTTACTGCGACTCTTGATACCACGCTTAACGACGCGGCGGGTATTGATGGCGTTACTGACAAAGTGACAGATATTGTTGACGCGCTGCCAAGCGCAGATCAAGAAAAGATTCAAGCCGGATTCTTTCTGCTTGGGGTCCAGCTTAGAACAACTGTAGATCATTTGACGTCTAATTTGAGCGAATTGGCTGGCGGCGATGCTATTCCTGGGCTAGATGCCTTACCTGGTTTAGATGCACTGACTGCTCTAGGCTTGCCGGTTCCTGGCGCAGGTGGCGGCGGTGGCTCTGCTCTACCTGGCTTAGATGCACTTCCTGGTTTGGATGCATTACCTATTCCAGGTCTTGACGCGCTTGCCGGTGGTGGTCTGCCAGGTTTGGATTCACTGCCGATTCCAGGCTTAGACGCACTTCCTGGTCTAGATGCACTGCCGATTCCGGGCTTAGACGCATTAGGCGGCGGCGCTAGCGGCGGTATTCCCGGCGTGGATCAGCTTTTGCAGCTGACTTTCACTGTTGACACCGCACTTAACGACGTTGCCGGTTTCCTTGGTGTGACCGATAAATTGACAGACGTGATTGACGCGCTCCCAAGTGCAGATCCAGACATGATTCAAGCGAGTGCTATGTTAGTCGGTGAGCAGCTACAAGCGACCGGTGAGCATTTGGCAGCCAACTTGATGGCATTGGGCGGTGGTTCTGGTGGCGGTGGTCTGCCAGGTCTAGATGCGCTACCTATCCCAGGCTTGGATGCTCTGCCTGGATTGGATTCGCTTCCAATTCCAGGTCTAGATGCACTACCTTTGCCTATCTAAGTGGGTTTGTGGGGTAACCCACAACAAGCATAGTTGAAAAGGCCAGACCGGCAACGGTCTGGCCTTTTTGGGTTTTGCGCTACTTAAATTACTCTTTAGTCGCGATATGGGGTATTTTTTAGGTCATGGTTTTTATTGCGCTACTACAATAATTAGACAGCTCAATTTTCGTGTTCGTCATTATTCGCAGATTAGCTGATGATAAATAATATAGTCCGACCCTAGTTTGCAGGGGCATTTGGCTGTGAATAGCAATTACCGTCTTGCAAATACGAAGAACTAATCAATAACTGTGTATTTCTAATTAGACATGATGCCTGTGGAAGTCGATTGATACGGATCGACAAGTTTTATGTAAATATTGGAGTGACGACATGCCGTTTTTCCTGCGTTTAAGTGTGATGGGCGCACTGCTATTACTTGTTGGCTGTGAGTCATCAACGACTCCCGGAGGCTTCAATGGCTACGTGGAGGCCGAATATATTTACGTAAGTGCACTAGAGCCTGGCTGGGTTATAGCTAGCATGGTGAAAGAAGGCGATATCGTAGAAAAAGGCCAAGTATTGCTGCAATTGGATAATGACCGCCAACGTTTTGATCTACATGAAGCCAACACTCGGGTGCTACAAGCCGATGCGCAATACCAAGACTTAGCGACTGGCGCCCGTCCTGATGAAATTAATCGCTTAACGGCACAGCGAAAGGAAGCGGTCGCGGCAAGGGCACTGGCTGAGGTGGAAAATCGGCGCCTGAGTTCGCTGCGCGAAAAGGGCGTCGCCGCCCAGTCTAGTGTTGATCAGGCAACTGCGCAGTTCAATGCGGCCGATGCCCGTGTCGATCGTATGGATGCAGAAATACGGCTGGCGAAGTTGGCATCTAGAGAAAATACCATATTAGCGTCACGGGCTGCTTTTGAGTCAGCGCAGACTGGAGCTGAGCGAGCGCAGTGGCGTTTGGAGCAGCGTACTTTATATGCTCGACGGGCGGGGCGCGTTGAACAAGTCTTTTTCCGCGAAGGTGAGCAGTTAGCTGCGGGGGTGCCAGCGCTTGCATTACTCCCCGAAGATGGATTAAAGGTGCGCTTCTTTGCGGCGCAAAGCCAGTTAGCCAGTTTTCCTGTCGGGTCGATGGTGGGCGTACGACAAGATGGCATTACAGAGCCCATGACCGCCTTAGTGTCGTATATAGCAGCCGAACCTGAATACACTCCCCCCGTTATCTACAGTGTTGCGTCACGGCAAAAACTGGTGTTTTTAATTGAGGCTAAATTGGCGCCAAACAGTGGCCTACATCCGGGGCAGCCGGTGGATGTTTTCTTAGGTGCTGATGGCAATGACTGAACTTGCGATTGATGTGCGCGGCCTGAGCAAGCATTTTGGTAATAAAGTAGCGGTAAATAAGGTCGATCTGCAGCTACCGAAAGGGCAGGTATGGGGTTTTCTTGGGCCCAATGGATCTGGAAAAACCACAACGATAAGAATGTTGTGCGGACTGTTAAAGGCAACGGAAGGCGAGGGCCGCTGCCTTGGTTTTGATTTGCGAAGCGACGCGGAGCTCATTCGCCGGCATACCGGTTATATGACGCAGAAATTTTCGTTTTGGAATGAGTTAACGGTGCGTGAAAATTTAGAATTCGTCGCCCGCATATACGAGCTCGAGAATAGACGACGCTGCGTTGATGACACTCTCGAGGTGCTCGGCTTGGGCCATCGCCAGCATCAGCTGGCAGAGGCATTGTCAGGCGGCTGGAAGCAACGGTTGGCCCTTGCCGCCGTCACCATGCACAAGCCTGAATTATTGCTTTTAGATGAACCGACCGCCGGGGTAGATCCACAGGCGCGTCGCGATTTCTGGGATCAAATACATCGGCTCTCCAATGAGGGCATGACCGTATTAGTGTCTACCCACTATATGGATGAGGCCGAACGTTGCGATCACATCGTCTATCTGGCACACGGTAATTTAATCACCGAAGGCACGGTGGCTGACATTATTGATCAATCTGGTTTGATAAGTTTCCGCGCCGAGGGGACCGGTGTCCGGAGTCTGGAGCCACATATTGCTGCGCAGGCCGGTGTTGAGTACGCGGCCTATTTTGCTGCGGGCTTACATATTTGCGGTCACGACCGAGCTCTTTTAGAGAAAGCGGTGAGCTCCGTAGCTAGCAAAGGCTACCACTGGCAGGAGATTCGACCGAGTTTAGAGGATGTCTTTATAGCCTTAATGGATCAGTCTGGGGCAGATTTGCGGAGTCACGCATGAGTGATCGCGGGCGATACAGCACAGGTATTAATTTTGCTCGAATTAACGCGGTGTTTATTAAAGAATTAATTCAAATGCGTCGCGATAGGCTGACATTTGCCGTTATGCTGGCTATTCCTATTCTTGAATTGGTGTTATTTGGCTACGCGATTAATACTGATCCAAAGCATTTGCCAACCGCCGTGCACGCCGAGGAATATACCCCGCAGGTACGCAGCGTGCTGGCAGGCTTGGAGCATTCTGATTACTTTGATGTGAGCATGAATATCCCAGATGCCCGCACTGGTGATCACTTGCTCGCCAGTGGTAGGGCGGTGTTTGTGATCGAAATACCAGCAGGTTTCACCGAGCGATTACTGCGAGGCAAGCGCCCGCAACTGCTGGTGGCCGCAGACGCCACTGATCCAGTGGCGGCGTCAAATGCACTGAGTCGAATCAATACCATTGTAAATAGATCATTGCGCAAAGATTTTACTGGCGCTTTGGCTTATTTGCAGGTGGACCCTGGGCCAGTTGAAGTGGTTATTCACCCCCGGTATAACCCCGAGGGTATTACTCAGTACAATATTGTCCCCGGTTTGCTGGGTGTCATTTTAACCATGACCTTGGTGATGATTACTGGGGTGGCTATGACCCGAGAAACCGAGCGCGGCACAATGGAAAACTTATTGGCAATGCCAGGTTCACCATTCGAGGTGATGATCGGCAAAATCATGCCGTTTCTCGGTGTTGGTGCGGTGCAAACGCTTATTGTCTTGCTTGTTGCGCATTGGCTTTTTGCAGTGCCATTTGTAGGCAGTATCAGTTTGTTGTTGATGAGTGTGGTACTTTTTATTATTGCAAATTTAGCCCTGGGTTTTACGTTTTCGACCATTGCGAAATCGCAAATTCAGGCAATGCAGTTAACCGTGTTTTTCTTTTTGCCATCAATGTTGCTGTCTGGTTTTATGTTTCCTTTCCGGGGCATGCCGGCATGGGCACAGGCCATTGGAGAAGTGCTGCCGCTAACGCATTTTTTGCGGGTGGTGAGGGGAATAATGCTCAAAGGCGCGGGCTTTAAAGATTTGAAAATGGATTTAGCCGCAATTGTGGTCTTTATGCTTGTGGTGGTATTTATTGCGATGCTTCGCTACAAACGCACACTAGATTGAGAGCCAATTATTTTTGATGCCACGGCGCTGTCACGTGTAGAGTAGTCCTTAACCTTTACATTTATGACTCTGATCCCAAGTGATTTGGGGGACGGGTGTGCAAAGCAGGAGCGAACTATGAATGATGCGCTAAGGATATTGCAACGCGCTGCGCCGGTAATGCCGGTGGCCCATTTCCATTCTTTGGAGCATGCGCAGGCCTGCGCTGAATTATTTGCAGAAGCTAAAGTGCCAACGGTAGAAGTGACCCTTCGGCATCCGCAAGCATGGCAGATGGTGAAAATTTTTAAAGACACTATGCCGCTGGCAAAAATTGGTGTCGGCACCGTGGTGAATCGCCGCCAAATGCTCCGAGCCGCCGATGAAGCTGATTTTGTGATCAGTCCCGGTTTTTCTGCCGAGCTGTCAATCTTAGCCAGAAAAACTTTAACGCCCTATATTCCCGGTATTGCTACCGCCACTGAATTGATGGCCGCCATGAAAGAGGAGCACAGTGTTTTTAAGTGTTTCCCCGCTGCTGCCGTCGGTGGTGTTGCCTTGTTGAAAGCCCTGTCTGCACCTTTTCCCGATGTCACATTTTGTCCAACGGGTGGTATTTCTCTGGCTAATTATCAGGCCTACTTGGCGCTTGAGTCGGTGGCCTGCGTGGGGGGGAGTTGGATTGTGCCTAGCGAGGAGGAGCTGCAAAAAGACCGTGACAGTTTTTTGGCCATGCTCAAAGACTTATACAAGTCTTAATTGTTTCCCTATAGGAAGGTGGCAGCACCTTCCTCTGCGGTACCTACGTTAGCTCGTAGACCGGCAAACAGATCGCGGCCATAATTATCACTGTTGGCTGCGGGCTCAGACCTTGCGGGCTGACGCTGCGCTAATTCATCGGCAGATATTAAGATCTCTAATATTTCTTTGTCGGTGTCGAGAACTAGCATGTCACCGTTTTGAATTTTTGCGATCGGGCCGCCGGCAATAGCCTCCGGATAAAGATGTATAGCGGCCGGTATTTTACCAGAGGCGCCAGACATACGCCCGTCAGTCACCAGTGCCACTTTAAATCCGCGTTCCTGCAAAATACCAAGATACGGAGTCATTTTATGAAGCTCCGGCATGCCGTTCGCTTTGGGGCCCTGAAAGCGAACGACGGCGATAAAGTCGCGCTCCAATTCCCCAGAGTCAAAGGCTTCTTTTAGCGTTTCTTGGGTATCAAAAACGATGGCTGGCGCTTTTACATATCGGTGCTCGGGCTTGACCGCTGAGACTTTAATAATACTGCGTCCGAGCTGTCCTGTGAGTAATTTCATGCCGCCGTGAGGATCAAAGGGTTCAGTGACCGGTCGCAGCACCTCACGATCTGCGCTGATGGAGGGGCTTTTTTGCCAGTGTAAGCTGCCGCCCGCTAGCGTCGGCGCTTGGATGTAATGGTGTAGGCCTTTGCCCCACACGGTATTGACGTCAGCGTGGAGTAAACCGGCCGCGAGTAATTCAGCGATAACAAAACCGGTGCCGCCAGCGGCATGAAAGTGATTGATATCGGCGGTGCCATTTGGGTAGATTCGGCAGAGCAGGGGGGTGGCCTCGGACAGTTCGGAAAAATCCTGCCAGTCGATAATAATTCCCGCCGCACGCGCAATGGCGATCCAGTGAATGCTGTGGTTTGTTGAACCGCCAGTGGCCAACAAGGTGACAATGGCATTCACTAAACTGCGTTCATCTACGACATCGCATAGCGGCGTGTAATTTGGGGTGAGCGAGGTAATTTTGCATACTTGCTGAGCGGCGGTGCGTGTTAGCTGCTCCCGTAATGGCCCGTTCGGCGGGACAAACGCCGTGCCTGGCACATGTAAACCCATAGCCTCCATCAACATTTGATTGCTATTCGCGGTGCCGTAAAAAGTACATGTTCCCTCGCCGTGATAGGCGCTGGCTTCGGCATCTAATAGTGCTTCTCGCCCGACTTTGCCCTCAGCATAGAGTTGCCGAATACGTGCTTTTTCATCGTTGCTTAGGCCGGTCGACATAGGCCCTGCTGGAATCATAATGAGGGGAAGGTGGCCAAAGCTTAAGGCGCCAATTAATAAGCCGGGCACGATTTTATCGCAGACTCCTAAGCATAAAACGGCGTCGAACATATTGTGTGTCAGAGCGATGGCAGTGCTCATCGCAATTGTGTCTCGGCTGAACAAGCTTAATTCCATGCCTTCGGCACCCTGGGTAACGCCGTCACACATGGCGGGCGTTCCCCCGGCGAATTGGGCAGTACAGCCTAATTCCGATACTGCTTCGCGAATAAGGTCTGGATAGTATTCCAGAGGCTTGTGGGCCGACAGCATGTCGTTGTAAGCGCTGACGATGGCGATATTTGCAGCTTCTTCTAGGCGAATTAGTGCTTTGTCGTCGTCGTTACAGGCGGCAAAACCATGAGCCAAATTACTGCATGAGAGCTGTCCGCGCTGAGTGCCTTTACGGCGCATACTTTGACATTTTTTTAGGTAGGCATTGCGGCTCGCAATACTGCGAACACGGATGCGTTCAGTCACACTGGCAATAACGGAATGCAAAGGTGTTTTAGAGCTTGAAGTCATTACGGTGCCCAATAGATGTCGACGGGTACTTGCTGCTGATGCAAGACCATAGAAATAGGGTAGTCGGCGTATTTTCCCAAGGCATTTTCCAGGATGTCGCGCTTGGCTTTGCCGGTAATGTGGATCACAATTTTCTCACTGCTAAATACGGCATTTGGAGATAGCGTGATTCTTGCGTATGGCGCTGCGCCGGGGTGTACCGCAAAACAATGCTGGGAGTGTGCGGCGCATAATCTTGGGTACTCTGGGGAGTCGTGAAACCAAGATGCAGTGTGGCCGTCGTCGCCCATACCTAGATGAACAACACTTAGCGGCCAGGCCAAGGTGTCCAGTTGTTCTTCTAGCTGGTATTGGCCATCGTCAGGTGTTTCAGCACTATTTTTCAGCGGCAGATATTGGCACGCGGCGGCGGCTCCTTTCAATAATGTTTTCCTAAGCATGGCTTCATTGCTGTTGGTGTGATCCTTGGGTAACCAGCGTTCGTCTACCAATAGTGTGTGTATGGCGGGCCAATCGATAGAGGCTTGGCCTAGTAGGCTCAGCATTTTTTGGGGCGTTGAGCCGCCAGAGACAGCCATGCATGCTTGCCCATGATTATGCACTGCGGTATTAAGTGTCTTTGCAATGTTGTCGCTAAGCAGCTGGTCCAGCTCATCGCGATTAGGCAGCAATATGAGAGTGGGTTTATTACTCATGCCAGCTCCTCCCATGTTTCTCTGGTAAGGCCAGTGAGGCATTGGGTCCCATGGTACCGGCGGCGTATGATTTTGGTTTAATACCGGCGTTTTGCCATGCGTCAATAATACTGTCCACCCATGCCCAACACGCCTCTACTTCATCTCGGCGCATAAATAGGGTCTGGTCGCCTTCGAGCACGTCAAGTAATAGTCGTTCGTAGGCTTCATGCGCCTGCAGTTCGTCGTGTAAGTCTGCATCAAGGTTTAATTCGACCTGCTCTAGTTTTAGTTGTCTGCCAAGGCCGGGCTTTTTGTTAACTTTGTAGAGGGTAATATTTTCCTCTGGCTGCAGCCGTATCACCAATTTATTGGGTAGGTCATTGGGGTCGCCTTCGAATAAGCTGAAGGGGTGTTTCTTTAACTCAACAATAATTTCTGAGTACCGCCGAGCGAGGCGTTTACCGGTGCGTAGATAGAATGGCGTACCTTCCCAGCGCCAATTGTGCACATCCGCTTGTAAGGCGACAAACGTTTCGGTGTACTCGCTGTCTTCAAAACCGGTTTCATCTAAAAATGCGGCTACGGGCGCCGCATTTACCGCGCCGGCGGTATATTGACCGCGCACTGTTTTCGCTTTGACATTGTCAGCGGTGATTGGACGCAGGGCTTGCAGCACTTTTACTTTCTCATCACGAATAGTGTCTGCGCGTAAATTGGCCGGTGGCTCCATGGCGACTAAACACAGTAGCTGTAAGATGTGATTTTGGACCATGTCGCGCAGTGCGCCAGTTTTGGCATAGAAGTCGCCGCGGCCCTCAACACCAATATCTTCTGCCACGGTGATTTGAATATTGTCGATATATTGGCTATTCCACAGCGGCCCAAATAAGGCGTTGCCAAAGCGTAAGACCAATAGATTTTGAACGGTTTCTTTTCCCAGATAATGATCAATACGGAAAATATTACCCTCGGGGAAAACTTGTAAAACCTCGTGATTGATCTCCGTGCAACTGGCGAGATCGTGCCCCAATGGCTTTTCTAGTACTACCCGCGAATCTGTATTCACAATACCAATACTATGAAGATTTCGACAAATACTGGTGTACAGGGTGGAAGAGGTGGCCAAGTAAAATGTCACCGCGCTATTCGGATGCCGATGAATGGCGTCGGCTAGGCAGTGATAGTCCTTAAGAGTGTTTACGTCCAGGCTGATAAAATGAAGCTTTGCCGAGAATGCCTGCCAATGTTGCTCATCCCAAAAGTGGGCAGGAAGGAACTCGCGCATTTTTTCTTTTATAAGCTGCCGATACTCTTCATCGCTGCTGTCGCCGCGACCTAATGCAATAATGGCACACACATCGTCCAGCAGTCCTTCGCGTTGCAGTTTATACAAGGCTGGTTGCAGTTTTCGTAGTGCGAGGTCGCCTGTGCCACCAAAGATAACAAGTTGTGAGGATTGATTACTGGTCATCGCCACTCTCTTTAATTTGAATGAGGCTGGTAACAAATCTTCCTAGCTGATACTGATGGGCTGCGGCAGTATTTGCGGGGAAATTTGCCTTAGCTGTCTTCGAGCATAGTGGTTTTAGAACACTTTTAATACCACTGTTACACATTTTTAAGCAGTAATTAGCCATTCATTCATGCTATAAAATTCATTTTCACACCGCAAATTGGTAATAGTGTTAATGGGTATACGTAAGGCAATAAGTAAGGACAGCGTGCAGATAGCGCCACTGATATTCTCTTCTGGCCCGGTGACGTTTGACTATATTTTCAGCACTAGACACGGCCCAGCAGTCGTCGATTTTTTGAAAATTGAATTCGCCGAGAGCCAAACGATGTTCAGTCATCGCCATCACCACGTCTACGAGCGCGACGGCAATGTCGTTGGCAGTATTGGTAGTTTTGACGCGCCCAGCCATAGTGCAACGTTTTTGGGGAATGCCCGCGCTATTTTTTGCAACTATGGACTACGAGGCGTTTTAAAAGGTCTGCTATTTGAGCTTCGCTTAATGAAAGCGCCGCGCAAGGGGTGTTTGTATCTTTTTCATGTTGCCGTGCGGGAAGATTGTCGAGGTCAGGGTATTGCGGCACAAATGATTAATTTTATGATGGCCAAGGGGCGCGAGGGGGGCTATCGCTGTCTTAGTTTGGATGTTGCTGAGAAGAACACCAATGCATTGCGTTTGTACCAGCAGTTGGGGTTTGAGGTAGTAAATAGAAACAAGACTTATAACTCGGTGCTAGATAATCATCTCTATATGGAATTAGATTTAGCAGCGGCGAATGATCATAGCTAGCAAGAGGCTGAATTTAGTCATTGGCTAGGCTTTTCCCAGCGCCTGCTTTGGGCCTGCAAATTGCGCCGCTCCGCTGGCACTATAGAGCTGGGTCTCTGCGTGTGGAGTGCCAAGTATTTCAAGAGCGCGTTGTTTGTATCGAGATTGCACAGTGATATCTGCGCCGGCTTGATTGTTTAACATTTGACAGCGTGAAAGAATGGCAAGAGCGTCTTGCCAAACAGGATCTCTGTCATATTGATCGCCATCGCTGGAGTCGTCTATTAGTTGCCGGCGACGCAGGGCAAGTTGATCGAGGGCTTGCACTAGGTCCATTTTCTGGATGGCGATGGCTTCAATGTTTTCAGCGGAGTCCGCGCGTTTCAGATTGCTTGCTTCGCTAAGCAGTACGGACTCAAGTTCACAGGCATGGCTGTGAATGTGTTGAATTACATCACTAAGTTCAGTCATTTTTATCAGGCGCCTGTCAGTGCTTCCATATTTACCATGGCTTCCGCTACTTTGCTGGCATCGATATTAAACTCGCCATTGCGAATAGCAGTCTTAATGGCATCTACTTTTTGACGGTCAATACCATCACTATTATTCACTTGCGTGCGGGTGCGCTCCATAAGTGGCGTCTCCGCAGTAGATGATGCCTTGTTATTAGCTGCCGCAGCGGTGCTCGCGCCGACACCTTCAGATTTACTACCGCCAGCGCTGCCGCTCTCTAACTTGCGGAGCTGGCCCAGTGAAGAGCCATCTAATCGGTCGATCATGTCAAAATCCTCTCGTTTAATATGCCTACGTCTATTGTATCGGCAGTTAGGCAAAAAACTTTAATTAAGTCGTACAACATTTTCTGATTCCACCACACCCTCTAGGCGCTTGCCAGAGTTGAGGTTTTTTACCAATATTCGTGCCCCCAGGGCGCCACTCTCCATGGCAATACCCATCATGCTCACATTGACTGCTCCGGCCTTGGAATTTAACTGCACGCGCTGTCCTTTACTAACAATACTACTGGCCTCAACCATATTAGGAGTGAGTACTGCGCCCTGCGCAATACTGCGCCGGCTGCGATAGCCACCGCGATCACCCAAGGATCGTAAATACCCATATCCCAGTGCAGAGATATCACGTTGACTCCAGCTAATATCGCGCTCGCTAATCTCAGTATTAGGGGCGATGGGATGGCGAGCCACCATCACTTTTGCAAAAGCCTCGACCGTTACTGGCAAGTATATTTTCCAGGGTTTATTGCTGTTGCAACGAATACCCACGGTGGTCCGACGTTTTACTTTTGCTCCCGCAGATAAAAATGCCTCAAGTTTTACTGGGCATTGCCTGAGCTTGGTACGAGGGTCTAAAGATTGAACGGTAATCTTGGTCGTCATCTGTTGCCAAGGGTGACGCTCTGCAATATAGGCGCGAGCGGTGTCAGCGATGCGTGTGTGACTTTCTGTCGCGCTAGCAATAAGCGGCTGGCTCGCCGTAGCGAGTAGCATGCCGATTAGCAGTAGTGCGCAGTAATGTCCTTGTTTTTTCATAGCCATTCAAACTGTCAAAGTTTTGTCATTTGCTAAATGGCTGCAATGGCTATGCCAAAGTGACAATTAAGTTAGCCAGAAAAGGTAGGGGTTTATACGGAGGATGAAGCCTGCCGGAATTTTGCCGGTATTGGAAGATTGGCGCCGTTTTTTTGGCAAATGATAATTTTATGGTTTGCAACACATTGATATTTATAGATTATTTTTTATGGCACGAGCCTTGCCTTGGTCGTTAGTGCGCGGCGATAAAAGCCGGTATGCGTCAAGGCTATTGAATACATCGGCAGTGACCATAGAAACTTTAGAAAGAATGGTATTAAAAATGGCTATTAACTTTGATAAAGCATTAGGGATACACGATCAGGCATTGCAAGTGCGCCAGCGGCGCAATGAAGTGCTTGCTACCAATATAGCGAATGCTGATACCCCTGGCTACAAAGCACAAGACATCGACTTTAAAGCAGTCTTGTCACAGTCTGCGGCAGCTGGAGGTCACTCGCAACTAGCGATGCGCACTACCAATAGTGGACACATACAAGCAGCTTCAGGTGTCAGTGCGGAAAGTTTGCCGATGGATCTTAAGTACCGAGTGCCCAGCCAGCCATCGGAAGATGGCAATACCGTCGATATGAATATTGAACAGGCTGAATTTGCCGACAATGCCATGCGCTACCAAGCTACATTGTCGTTCTTAGGCAGCCGTTTCAGCGGATTAAAATCTATTTTGCAAGGAGGTCGCTAAGTTATGGCTAATCCATTGAGTATCGCCGCATCAGCAATGAATGCGCAAATGCTTAGGCTTAACACCGTCGCCAGTAATATGGCGAACGCTGATACCGTGAGCGGCACAGAAGAGGGCGCATATCGTTCTCGCCAACCGGTATTTGCAACCATGATGGATCAGCAGCGTGAAGTTATTGGTGTTGCGGTCACCGGTGTTGTTGAAAGTGACGCGCCAGTAACTAAACGTTATGAGCCTGGACACCCACAAGCCGATGCGGAGGGTTATATCTATAGCTCGAACGTCAATACGATGGAAGAAATGGCGAATATGATGTCTGCATCACGGGCTTATCAAAATAATGCAGAAGTTTTCTCAACCACTAAAACCTTGATGCTGCGAGCCTTGCAGTTAGGCCAACAGTAGGAATAAAGATTATGGAACTTCGCACTTTAGAAGAGCTGCAATTGCAGACCTCAGCGAGTAAGACCAAGAAAGATGCGTCTTCGCTAGATCAGAATGACTTTATGAAACTTATGCTTCAGCAACTTAAGAGCCAGGACCCGCTTAATCCGGCAGATAATACCGAATTCATTAGCCAAATGGCGCAGCTGACCTCGGTGAGTGGTATTAGTGAAATGAACGAAAACTTGGCTGGATTAACGAAGTCATTGTATTCGGCTCAATTGCTAGATGCCTCATCATTAATTGGCAAGGACGTGTTGCTAGAGACCGAATTTGCAGCGCTGCCCTCAGGTGGCAGTGTGCAGGGGCAGGTAAATTTGGCCACCAGTACCACGGCCTTAGATATAGAAATTGTTGCGCCCAGTGGCGAGGTTATCGGCAAAGTACCTCTGGGTCCGCAGCGCGCTGGAACCGTTCCGTTTGAATGGAATGGTGTTGGTCTCAATGGTGAGCGCATGCCACCCGGTACTTATCAGATTCGCGCCAACTATTTGAATGGCAATACCTTGGAAGCCGCAGCGACTGAAGTTCGCAGCGAAGTCATGAGCGTGAGTGTGCCGGCTGGCGGTGGCACTCCCCAGGTACAAGTCCAGGGCGTAGGCACTGTCAGCATGTCACAGATTCTTGAAATCAGCTAAGCAGTAATGACGCTGTTTAGTACAAATTAGATGTTTTTAGACCAGGAGTAGGCCCTATGAGCTTTCGTATTGCACTGAGTGGATTAAACGCCGCATCATCTCATCTCGATGTAACCGCACACAATATCGCCAACGTGAATACGTCTGGTTTTAAAGGGTCGCGGGTGGCATTCGCAGATGTATACGCCACATCCAATAACGATGTCACCAAGACCACGCCGGGCGCTGGTGTACGTTTAAATACGATTACCCAAGAGTTTTCCCAGGGTAATGTCGACTTCACCGATAACAATTTAGACCTTGCGATTTCGGGTGAAGGTTTCTTCACCATGAAAGGGTCTAGCGGTGTAAGTTACACCCGCGCAGGTTCTTTTAGTGTCGATCGCGATGGCTTTGTTGTGAACAATAATTTAGAGCGTTTGCAGGTGTTTCCCCCCTCTGGGGATGGCAGCTTCTCTACTGGCTCTTTAAGTGATTTGGAATTGCAGGTCTCGGAAAATGCGCCGGCTGCCACCTCACGTGCTGAGATCGGTGTGAACTTGCCCGCCAATGCCCCAGTGCCAACCGCAACGCCATTCGATCCAACACTGGCAACAAGCTATAACCACGCAACGTCGCTTACGGTATACGATTCCCTGGGTACTCAACATACCGCGACCTTGTATTTTGTGAAGGACGCGGCTCCCAATACCTGGAATCAACAGCTGTATGTCGATAATAACCCTGTCGGCGGTTTTAATCCGGTGAGCTTTAGTAATGCCGGCGAATTGCAAGTTCCAGCCTCAGGTCTAATTACCTACCCTTCCTATGATCCAGGTAGTGGGGCCGCTGATATTGACTTGAGCTTTGATTTTACGGCGACCACGCAATACGGTGAAGAATTTGGTGTGAATAACTTGCAGCAAGACGGTTTTACCACCGGGCGCTTAACGGGTATTGAAGTGGATACCACCGGCATCATATCTGCTCGGTTTACCAATGGTCAGTCGAAACAACTCGGTAGAGTGGCTATGGCGAGCTTTTCTAACCCCAACGGTTTGCAGCAACAGGGTGATACCTCATGGGCGGAAACCTTTGCCTCCGGCGGCGCTCGTGTGGGTGAGGCGGGTTCTTCGAATTTCGGTTTGCTGCAGTCAGGCGCACTGGAAAGCTCCAATGTTGATCTGACCGCCCAGCTGGTTGAAATGATTACAGCGCAGCGCAACTTCCAGGCGAATACCCAGATGATCCAGACCGCTGATGCGGTAACGCAGGCCATTATTAATATCCGATAGTCGCGCGCGTACTGAACGGGAGGGTGTATGGATAAGTTACTTTACATAGGCATGATGGGTGCTAAAAACACCCAGCAAGCGCAGGCTACTAACGCCAATAATCTGGCGAACGTGAGCACGGCGGGCTTTCGTGGTGACTTTCAAAATTTACTTTCCCGTCAGGTTGCCGGCCCCGGTATGGAAACTCGATTTAATTCGGTTCTTGAAGGTCAGGCAAGTGACTTCTCTGCCGGTGCAGTGACTACCACAGGACGTGATTTGGACATTGCTATTCGTGGTGATAAGGGCTGGTTTGCAGTGCAGGCCAACGATGGTAGCGAAGCCTATTCTCGCCGTGGAGATTTTCATATTAGCGCAGATGGCATGTTGTTGAACGGCGCAGGCCAGCCGGTGATGGGGGACGGTGGCCCAGTCGCTATTCCCGAGCACGAAAGTTTGATGATCGGTGATGACGGCACGGTATCGATTGTGCCGCTGGGGCAGGGGCCAGAATCCGTTGCCACGGTTGATCGAATTCGCTTAGTCGATGCCGCGCCAGCGGATCTTGCAAAAGGTGAGGACGGCTTGATGCGAATGCGAAATGGTGGTGTTGCAGAAACGTCGTCGGAAATTCGAATCATCGCCGGTAGTTTAGAGTCGTCGAATGTAAATACCGTCGATGCCATGGTCACTATGATCGCCTTGGCCAGGCAATTTGAAATGCAGGTCAAGGTCATGAGTGCAGCTGACTCAATGGCAGAAACAGGCAGCCGTATGCTGCGTTTGGAATAAGAGGAAGTAATTATGAATTCATCACTATGGGTTGCTAAAACTGGTCTCGATGTCCAGCAAACTCGGATGCAAGTGGTCAGCAACAATTTGGCAAACGCCAATACCACCGGCTTTAAACGCGACCGAGCTTCTTTTGAAGATCTGTTGTATCAAAACATGCGCCAGGTTGGTGGTCAGACTTCACAGCAAACCCGATCTCCTAGCGGGATGCATATCGGCACTGGTGTCAGGGTCGTCTCGACGGAAAAAATATTCCAACAAGGCACCATGACGCAAACCAGCAACTCCATGGATGTGGCGATTAATGGCAGGGGCTTTTTTCAGGTCCAAATGCCAGATGGCACCGCCGCATATACCCGCGACGGTTCCTTCCAGCTAGACGATCAAGGTCAAATTGTCACCAATACCGGCAATATTGTTGATCCGGGTATTACGGTCCCGCAGGGCGCATTAAGTGTCACCATAGGGTCCGACGGTGTGGTTAGCGCCATGCTGGCAGGCAGTTCAGCGCCAGTGCAATTAGGCAGCTTTCAGCTAGCCGATTTTGTTAACGCCTCAGGCTTGCAAGCTCGCGGTGAGAATTTGTATATGGAATCTGCCTCTAGCGGCGCGCCACAGACCGGTACACCAGGCCTCACCGGGCTGGGCACTATTCAACAAGGCGCCCTAGAAGGCTCCAACGTTAACGTGGTGGAAGAGCTGGTGAATATGATCGAAACCCAGCGAGCCTATGAAATGAACTCCAAGGCCATCGCCACTAGCGATCAGATGATGCAGTACGTTAATAACAATTTATAAGTAGCAAATGGCTGCGCGTTAGCTAGCTAGAGCGAATGTAAGGCACTTATTAATGGCACTTATAAATACAAATTGCAGGCGATTAAGATGATTAAAATCACAGCAAGAAACATTCAGCGCTTAAACCTCTTGTTGGCGGCAGCCGCGGTGATTTTATTGTCTGCTTGTTCCTCGGCTCCTGCGAAAGATCAATCTGCAGATTATGAATCTGCGGCACCGACAGCGATGGCCGACGATAGTCAAAATATGGGTTCGATATACCGTTCCGGCTACGGCATGAGTTTGTTTCTAGATCGTCGCGCTCGGCAAGTCGGCGATATTATTACGGTAACCCTTGAAGAAAAAACCGATGCCTCGAAGTCTTCCAGCACGGCAACCGGCAAAGAGAGCAATATTTCGGTTCCTACTGTGACCTTATTCGGTCGTGGCGTTACCCATAATGGGGTGCCGATTGTTTCTTCGGGGGTGTCCTCTGATCAGGACTTCTCCGGCCAGGGTACTAGCAGTCAAAGTAATAGTTTAACCGGTAGCATTACGGTTACGGTATCGGAAGTGCTGCGTAACGGCAGTTTGCGGGTGCGCGGTGAGAAATGGGTAACCATTAATCAAGGTGAAGAATTTATTCGAATTAAAGGTATTGTGCGCCCTGAAGATATCGGCCCCGACAACGCAGTGCCCTCATACAAAGTCGCAGATGCTCGCATTACCTATAGCGGTAAAGGCGCATTGGCAGATGCTAATTCCATGGGCTGGCTGGGACGAATTTTCCAGTCGGTAATATCGCCCTTTTGAGGTACGCCATTATGTCGGTATTTAAAAAGCTAGATCGTGTCCGCAGTGCATTGTTTGCGGTGGCAGTCGTACTTTCCTGCCATATTCCAGCAGTCAATGCTGAGCGCGTAAAGGACTTGGTAAATGTAGCCGGGGTGCGCGAGAACCAATTGGTAGGCTACGGCTTAGTGGTGGGTTTAAGTGGCACCGGTGATCAGACCAGCCAGGCGCCGTTCACTATTCAAAGCATTCGCAATATGTTGACCGGTTTTGGTGTTCGGGTTCCAGATAATGTAAACCCACAGTTAAAAAATGTCGCCGCGGTGACGGTACATGCCAGTTTGCCGCCCTTTTCCAAGCCGGGCCAGACCATTGACGTGACCGTTTCATCAATTGGTAACGCCGCTAGTTTGCGTGGTGGTAGTTTGTTGATGGCGCCAATGATGGGTGCAGATGGTCAGGTTTACGCTGTGGCGCAGGGCAGTCTCTTAGTGGGTGGTTTAGGTGTGTCTGGTGCAGATGGCTCTAGGGTCACTGTAAATATCCCCAGCGCAGGCCGTATTCCCAACGGCGCCATTGTCGAACGCGCGGCCCCGAGTGTGATGTCTGCTAACGGTGAAATTATGTTGAACCTGAAAAAGTCAGACTTCACCACCGCTCGACGTTTGGCCGAAGAAATTAATTCCAAGTTTGGTGCCGGTACGGCAAGTGCAATGGACTCTGCCACCGTTAAAGTGCAGGGCCCAAGTAATGCTGATCGCAGCGTCACATTTATCTCTATGTTAGAGACCTTAGAGATCACCCCCGCGCAGGCAAGTGCTCGGGTAGTGGTGAACTCTCGTACTGGCACCATTGTTATTGGTGGCAATGTTCGGGTTATGCCTGCCGCAGTGAGTCACGGCTCATTAACGGTATCGATCTCGGAGAATGTTGAAGTGTCGCAGCCGGGCGCGTTTGCTCAAGGTGGTCAAACCGTTGCGGCTCAACAATCGGATATTGATGTTCAAGAAACGGGTTCGCGCATGTTTTTACTCGATGGGGGCGTGACCTTGGAAGACATTGTTAAGGCAATTAACAATGTTGGGGCGTCGCCAAGCGACTTGGTGGCCATTCTTGAAGCTTTGGATCAGGCCGGTGCCTTGCGCGCTGAACTACTGGTAATTTAAGCCTTAAATTAATACAAGGTTGAAATCTAATGGACGTTAAGGCAGCAGCTAATTATCACGACTTTTCGGGCTTGGCCGCGCTGCGCAGTGATGCCGAGGCTTCGCCTGAAGAAGCCATTGAGCCGGTTGCCAAACAGTTTGAAGCCTTGTTTTTGCAAATGATGTTAAAGAGTATGCGCGCGGCAGTGCCCGAAGGCGGCTTGTTTAGTGATAGTAGTGTGGCGATGTATGAAGAAATGCTCGACAGCCAGCTGTCGGTAACCTTGTCTGATCAAGGTGGCATTGGCATGGCTGAGTCGATAGTAACGCAATTAAAAGGGCCTGCGGATCAATCGCCGCAAGCCTTAAGTGCCGAGGGTAGCGCGCTGCGCAGTCGGCTGCAGCAGCTTGGTGGTATTGAGCGCAGTATTCAAGATTTTAGCTTGAACGCCGATAAATCGGTTAGTAAATAAGGGGTAGTTCATGGGTGATATGTTAGGTAATGCGTTGTCGGGACTGGTGTCTTATCAGCGTGCCTTGGCAACTACCAGTCATAATATTGCCAATGCGGATACCGAGGGCTATAGCCGCCAGAAAGTCGACTTTGCCACTCGTGTGCCATCGCAATCCGGTAGTTTAACCATTGGCTCTGGCGTTAAAGTGTCGTCGATCAGTCGCGTGTATGACGCCTTCACCGTCGATCAGTTACGCACTTCTCAGTCTGCATTTTCCCAAGCAGAAAGTTATTTCCAATTAGCTAGTCAAGTTGATAATGCCTTGGCGGATGCCGACCTTGGTCTCAGTGCATCCTTGTCTCGGTTCTATAATAGTCTGCAAGACGTGGCAGATAACCCCTCGTCTATTCCCGCACGGCAATTGATGTTGGCCGAATCGGAGAGTTTGGGTGATCGCTTTGCAGATTTGTCATCTCAGCTGGACAGCTTAGAACGCGAGGTGAGCACCCGCGTCCGAGCGTCAGTGAGTGATATCAATGACTTCAGCACTCAAATTGCTGAACTCAATCTAATGATTAGTAAAGCTCAGGGGCAGTTTGGCACCGAAGCTAATGATTTGCTTGATCAGCGAGATCAGGCCTTATTGTCACTTAATGAGCTAATCGGCACCTCTTCGGTTGAGCAGGCTGACGGCACTGTCAGTGTGTTTATCGGCAACGGTGAAGCGCTGGTTTTGGGTGAGCGCGCACTTGCAATGCGGGCAGTGACCAATGTGTTCGAGCCCGGCCGGGTAGAAATTGCAATGGAAGTCGGTGGCAATAGCGCGGTTATAAGTGACAGTCTGAGCGGTGGCAGTCTGGGTGGCACTTTGAGTTTCAGAGATGGTGTATTAAGCGATACCCGTAATGAGTTGGGACGACTCACGGTGGCGATTGCCGATACCCTCAATAATATTAATCGCTCTGGTATGGACTTAAAGGGTGAGCAGGGTGGCGATATATTCTCGGTCTCAGATCCCGAGGTCTATCGCAGTAGAAACAATACCAGCGGTGCAGAATTTAATGCGCAGGTAAGCGATGTTTCGGCGCTGACAGGCAACAATACCCTTATTCGTTTAGATGGCAGTGGCTGGCGCTTCTTTGATGAATCTACCGGTGCCGCTGTCGCCGGCGTAACGGGAACTGGTAGCGCTGCCGATCCCTTCATTGTGGATGGTGTGTCCCTTAGTTTGACCTCTCCGGCGGCGCTGGGCGATCAGTTCTTGTTGCGCTCAACCCAGGGCGCGGCAGATAGCCTAAAGGTGATCATGACTGATCCGGCTGGTATTGCTGCGGCTGCTGCGACACGCAGCACGGCAGATTTGAACAATATTGGCTCGGGGCAAATATCTGAAACCGATGTCATCGACAGTAGCAATCCAAACTTGCTTAGCCCCGTCGCCATTCAGTTTTTGTCGGCGACTAGTTATCAGGTCAATGGCGCGGGTAGTTTCAGTTTCACATCGGGCTCAGATATTACGATTAACGGCAGTAAAGTGACGATTACCGGGTCTCCTGAGGCGGGTGATCAATTTACTATCGGCGCAAACACTAACGCTTTAGGTGATAACCGCAACTTATTGAAAATGGCGGCCGCGGAAAGTAGTAAGGTACTTAATGGCGGCAGTGCCAGTATTCAAGATACCGTGAATGGCTTGGTGGGTGATATTGCTGTGGCGACTCGTAGTGCCCAGATAAATTATCAGTCTCAAGAAAACCTGCTTAATCAAACCCGTACTAACCAGCAATCGATATCCGGCGTGAATCTCGACGAAGAGGCCGCGAATTTACTAAAATTTCAGCAGGCTTATCAGGCCGCAGCACAGGCTGCGAGCGTAGCGAATGACCTATTTCAAGCACTGTTGGGCGCATTTCGTTAAGACATAGAGTTAGTGTTCGGGTTGTCATTGCAGCAAATCGACATTAAAGACAGGTAGCGGCAGGAATAGAGAGTAGGCTAATGAGAATTTCAACCAGTCAAATGTATACCAACAGCGTGACTAGTATGCTTAACCAGCAATCTAAGCTGGCGGCCACGCAGGAACAATTGTCGACCGGTAAACGCGTTCTTAGCCCCTCGGAGGATCCTGTGGGTGCGGTTCGCAGTCTCGAGCTAAATCGCGCTCAAGATCAAACCACGCAGTATTTACGCAATGCAGATTTACTCGATAGTCGTCTCCGCCTTGAGGAGAGTATTGTCGAAAGCACTATAAATGTTGTTCAGCGTGTTCGTGAGCTTACTATTCAGGCTAATAATGATTCACAGAGTAATGAATCGCGTCTGTCTATCGCTTCCGAGATGCGGCAGCAATTGGATAATCTGCTTGGCTATGCAAATACCAAGGATAGCAGTGGTCATTTCATCTTTGCGGGTTACCAAGAGAACAGTGCACCATTCTCCAAAACTGCGAATGGGTATATCTATAATGGTGACGATGGCCAGCGCGAACTACAAATCGGTCCATCACGTCGCATGGCTGATGGCGACCCCGGCTCAGATGTCTACATGGGCATCTTTAATGGCAATGGTCAGTTTATCGCGAGCGCCGCCACTACGAATACTGGTACCGGAATTATTGACGCTGGCAGCGTTGCCGATGTCACTGCTTTTAATCGCGATAACGTGACCATTCGCTTTAGCAGTGACACCCAGTATGATCTGATTGATGACAGCGGCGCTGTTATTGACAGTGGTGATTACCTGGACGGCGGCGATATCCGCGTTGCCGGTATGTCGGTTGGCATCGAAGGCCAGCCGGCGGCTGGCGATGAATTTAATTTAGGTCCCTCAAGACGCCAAGATTTATTCTCAATGCTTGAGTCACTAACGGTATCACTGGAAACGGAGCGAAAAAATCCCACCGAGCGCGCGGCTCAGCACAATGAAATAAACACCGCGCTCAGTGGCTTCGATCAAGCTCTGGATCATCTAATACAAAAGCAATCTAATATTGGCGCCCGAATGGAGTCTCTCCAGCGTCAGGTAGATATCAACGAGGGGGCGACGCTACAAATCGCGGAAAGCCTGAGCTTGATCAATGATTTAGATTACGCTGAAGCGATTTCACGGTTTAGTCAGCAGCAAGCGGCGCTGCAGGCAGCGCAACAGGCCTTTGCTAAGACCCAGGGTTTGTCGCTATTCAATTATTTGTAAGTTGATAGCGACGCTATATTTTTTTCTCACTCTCAACTCTTACAGTTGAGGTGATGGGATGATCGCCTTTCTTTATAATTATTTCGTCTCAACTTAACTATATAAACTCTTCTATCAAGGCTAGCTCCCTAGCGGTAATCCACTACCTTATCCTGTCGCCACCAAGACGATGACATTTTTATACATAGATTGTGCTCCCTATTCCATTTTGTAAAAAATTTAAGGCCATGATTTTTAATGGTTTTCATTTTTTCTGTGAGTTGAGGGAAGCGAAAGTTAGCTATGTATACTTACATTAGTTTTAATAGATCTACTTTTGTCTCGTGCGATAGCTAGCGTAATCAATAACAATCAGCGGAAGAAGCCACGAGTCCCATAGTGGGCATACTACCGCAGCGTCCACTGTGAAATATTGGGAAGATCACTTCATGAATACAGCGTATAAACCATCCAAGCTCCTATGGGCAGCCATTGTATTGTGTGTTCTGGTACTTATAGCTCATGAATTGCTCGGAACACCCATGGTACTGCCTCCTTTATCTGCTGCCGATTTGCCGGCGGAGGTTGTATGGCTGCACCATTTTTCTTGGCACGTTGGCTCCATCGCAATCATAGCGATGATTGCACTATTTATTCTCGCCACTAAAAAGCGAGATAACTTATTGATGGCGACGGTTGCTACTGCGATGAGTTTTGGCTTCGCATTACTCGGCGTCAGTTTGGCGATAGGCGGTGATAAGGCGCTTTGGGGCACACCTGCACCTTACGCGTGGTGCATCGTCGCGATTATTGGAAGCCTTGGGATTATTAGATCGCGCAGAATGGAATGAGTAGTAGGGCGCGAACGATTAAAATCATGACGCCATTAGGTAATATTTGAGTTTTAAGTAACTTTAGTTTTCGATTTTCGGGTCGATATGACTGAAGTCCAATATTCTTAGGGCCTACAGCGGCTAAATAACGCAGTTTTGATGTTCAATACTCACCCAAATGCGTACATCTACTTACTAAATAAACTTAAAGATCTTCCTTGGAACTCCGTTATATGGGGTGAAAGCAAATCACAGTCAATCAGACTGGTGCTTAATCAAAGACTCTTAGTCTTTATACCGCATAGTTTGGAAGGAGATTTACCATGGCCCTAAGTATTAACACCAATGTTGCGTCACTGAATGCACAGCGTAATTTGGAAAAGTCGCAAGAGACATTGAACACTTCGCTGCAGCGCCTTTCTACTGGCCTGCGTATTAATAGTGCAAAAGATGATGCGGCCGGTTTGGCGATCACTACGCGCTTCACAACGCAAATCAACGGTCTGAACCAAGCGGTTCGTAACGCCAATGACGGTATCTCACTAGCGCAAACGGGTGAAGCGGCCATCGACGAAATTACAAACAACTTGCAGCGTATTCGTGAGCTAGCAGTACAGTCTGCTAACTCAACATACTCTGCTTCTGACCGCCAAGCACTGGATTCAGAGGTGCAGCAACGTCTAGCTGAAATCGATCGTATCGGCAGTCAAACCTCCTTCAACGGTACCAAGCTTCTCGACGGTAGCTTCGGTAGCGCCAGCTTCCAAGTGGGTGCAAATGTTGGTGAAACTATCGGTGTTAACTTGGCAACCGGCGTAAAATCTAACCAGATTGGCCAGATAGCCAGCACAACCGGCACTGCAACTGCAGCGGCCATCCCTGCTAGCACTCTTAGTATTGCAGTCGGGTCTGGTGATGCAGTGGTCATCGATGCATCTGTAGCAGGTAATGGCGCAGGTCAAACTGCCGCTAGTGCTTTTGCTAAAGCAGATGCCATAAACTCGGCTGGTGTATTCGGCTTGAGTGCGACCGCGACTAACGAAAGCACCTTGGCATTCACCGATATCGGTGGATCCGCAACTGACACTTACGCACTGACGATTAATGGTGTGGATGTGTATGACGCGGGTACTGATGCCTCTACGGCTATCGATATTGACGCCTTTGTAAACACCGTAAACCAGAAATCGGTCGAAACCGGTGTAACAGCGACCGTGTCGGGTACGGATGTAGTATTCACTGCTGCTGATGGCCGCGAGATCGCCCTGGACGAGACCACAGTAGTCGGTGGTGTTGGTGACGACACCAGTTATGGCAGTGTGACCCTGTCATCGTCAGACACCATTACGGTGGTCGGCGGCACTACAATCGGGGTGACTGATGGCACGGTGGCAAAAGATACCACCACTTTATCCTCAGTGTCGGTCTCTTCTGTTGCTAACTCAAACGATGCGATTCAACGGATCGACTCGGCTCTGAGTTCAGTAAGTAGTCTGCGGAGTGAGTTTGGTGCGGTTCAAAACCGCTTCGAGTCTACGATCACTAACTTGCAGACTATCTCTGAAAACCTGTCTGCATCACGTGGCCGGATTCTCGATGCTGACTTTGCCGCAGAAACCGCGAACCTGACCAAAGCACAGATCCTGCAGCAGGCTGGTACCGCCATCCTAGCTCAGGCTAATGCGCTTCCACAGGCTGCTTTAAGTCTGCTGCAGTAAGCAGCGTATACCCGATGATACCCCGCGCTCTTTGAACGCGGGGTTTGTCGGCCCCAAAAGGGAGTTAAAGGGAGAGACTTAAGGGCCAATTGGCCCTATTTGTGTTCTCCGATTAGCTGTTTTAATGGGTGAAAGGTTAGATTATGGACACGAGCTTAAATGTACAAGTAGTCGCGACAGGGGTCGCTAAATCGCCGCCGAGGGCAGTGAATACCTCGCCAAATATGGGCCAGGTGTCGGCAGCTAGGCAGTCTCAAGCCGGCAAGGTATTGCCTCAGGACTCGAATTTAGGCCTCAAATTGCCGCTAGCAGCAGAAAAGAAGGACGCTGCAGAGAAAGCAGCCACCGTAACGCAGCGCGATCAGCTAAGTCGTATGGCCGTCGCCCTCGTCACTGAACTTGGTTCGCGGGGAAATGTTGAGCGCACCGAGCAGGCCGTTGCAAAACTCAATGAGATTCTTAAAGATCGCGAGCGCGACCTAGAGTTTTCAGTAGATGAAGACACTGGGCGAACTGTTCTTAAAGTCATACACGCGGAATCTGGCGAGGTCATTCGGCAAATTCCTCCTGAAGAGTTACTTCATATAGCGCGAGTGTTTATTGAAGGTACCGGCAGTTTGATTGATGATCAGGCATGATTGGCGCGATACCTGCATTGCAGTACCGATATGAAGTATTCTAATGAATGTTTTTATATGTATTTAAAGACATATTATATGCGTTAGTAAGTATATGTGTTTATGGCGATACTACGGTATTGATCCATAATGTAATGTTGAAAGAAGCGGGCAGGTAAAAGACATGGCAACTATAACCGCATCCGGAATAGGCTCAGGTCTCGATATCAATAATATCGTTTCACAATTGGTGGCAGCGGAACGCGGCCCCACGGAAACGCGACTAAATTCGAAAGAATCGCTGATTCAGGCGCGACTATCTGCGTTTGGCTCCCTTAAATCCGCTCTCACAAATTTCCAGTCCAGTCTTAGCACTCTCGCTAATCCTGATAGCTTTACCAAACGCAGTGCATCGATTCAGGATCCAACCGTCTTCTCTGCGGCGACCACAGATGTCGCCGCATCAGGTAGTTACTCTGTTGAAGTAGAGCAGTTGGCCGCCAGCCAAAAAATTGCATCTCAAGCCTATACCGATAGTGATACCAGTGTCGGTAGCGGTGATTTGAGCTTTACCGTCAATGGCGAGTCCTTTTCGGTGACCATAGCTGACGGGGCCGACAGTTTGGCGGATATCCGTGATGCGGTGAATTCTGCTGCAGATAATACCGGGGTATCGGCCTCAATTATTAACGACCAAGACGGTGCACATTTGGTGTTCTCTGCGACCAAGACGGGGGTGGAGAATGCCGTCAATATCGCTGTAACTAACGGTGCCAGTGGTGACCTGAGTCAGTTGGCTTATGATAATAGTTTAGAGACTCAGCTGAGCTCGATGGTCGAGAAGACCGCGGCCCTGGATTCGATTGTTATCGTCGATGGTTTTACTCAAACCAGTGCGAATACAAAAATAGAAGGCATGATTGACGGTGTGACCCTAGATCTCAAGAAAGCCCTGCCGGGTGAAAGTTTTAGCCTTAGTATACAAGTTGATAGCCGCTCGGTTAAAAGTGCTATTGAGGGTTTTGTCACTAATTATAATACCTTAATGACCACCATAAACGATCTCACCGCATACGACCCAGAGACCAAAACAGCTGGTTTATTGCAGGGCGATTCGGCAACACGTAGCGTTGCGAATCAGTTGCGCCAGGAAATGGGCACTATCGTTAGTGGTTTGGGAACCGAGCTAGATTCTCTTGCTGAGCTGGGTATTACCACTGGCGATAAAAATAAACTGGTGCTAGACAGTGAGCAGTTCGCAGAAGTGATGAGCTCTGACTTCGATAAGCTCAGTGGCATTTTTTCAAGTGAGTCCGGCTATGCGGTTAGGCTAGACAGCCTAATAGGCAATCTTACCGCTAGCGGTGGAATTTTGTCGAATCGCACCGATGGCCTAAGTAGTCAAGTTGAGCGTATCAATGAGCAGCGTGAAGCCTTAGAGAAACGCATCGTGGGTATTGAGGCTCGTTATCAGGCTCAATTCAGTGCGCTAGATAGCTTGCTGGGTCAGCTTAACTCGACTGGTGATTTTTTGACTCAGCAATTGGCGAACCTGCCTGGCACCGTATTCAGAAACGGTAAATAGTGAATGCTTGTAAGTATAAATACCTTGATAAATCGCTAAAGAAAAACACTGAAAAGTCGTCAATTGGGGTAAGCAACGAAGCTTACCAAGAGGAAAAAAAATGAGCTATTCAGCAGGTAGGGCGACTCAAGCATATGCATCAGTAGGGGCTCAGTCGAGGGTGTCGGCAGCAACACCGCATCGCCTAGTTCAGCTTTTAATGGATGGTGCGCTTGATAGACTGGCGATCGCTAAGGGTCACATGCAACGCAGAGAAGTACCGCAAAAAGTCAATGCGGTAAATCGGGCTATGTCGATAGTCGACGGTTTGCGAATGAGTTTAGATCACAGCATTGACGCGGCGATGAGCGATAATCTGGAAAATCTATATGATTATATGAATCGTCGTCTTTTACTTGCCAATATTAACAATGATGTTTCGGGTTTAGATGAAGTGTCTGCTTTGTTGCGCGAGTTAAAGGAGGCATGGGATGCCATACCCCAAGGCTTACAAAATGGCGAAGTCAATAAAAGTGCAGCCTCATCAACAATGTGATGGTGAAATCGAGTGTATTTTAGCTTTGCTCTGTTCGTGGCGCTCGGGCCACGACAGGAGCAGCTTCTATGGTGAATAATGAACAATATTGAAAGCATACCTACAGCGCTCACTGCCAGACAACGCAGCTTGCAGGCCCTGATGTCCTTGACTGAATATATTCAAGAGCTTGCAGAGAACAATGATTGGGTGTCAGCACTCAACGAGCAGCGCCGGCGCCGTCTTTTAATGGATGAATTCTTTGCAACGCCCTGTACTCCCGCGGAGAGCAGCGACGTAGCCAGTGTTATTGAAAAGATACTTTTGGTTGATAAGTTGGTTAGCGAAATGTTGTATCGCCAGCGCGGCACAATGACCCAGGAGGCCAATCAATCGTGTCAAAATATTCGCAATGTCGATCGCTATTTGAGCAATAGCCCTTTCTAAAATCGCCGCTTTTGTGTCTTATATTGTGCCTTCAGCAATGCTGTCGCAGCATAACCTAGGACATCCACGTATACACAGCCACCCTATTTCTTATGCATTATAGAGACACTGGCAATGCATATTGATATCACGGCATTGTTTCCGGGGCCTATTTTGCAATGCGATTATCTGTTCTAACGTTTGCTGGGCGCTATATTCATTGAACGAGTGAACCTTCAATGCGGAACAATAATAAATTAATCACTGAAGACTATGATCTAGTTGCCAAAAAAACACTGGAGTCACGAGCGATGCGCGATCTTGATGAGTTAATTTCTCAGGTAGCGACGTTCGACACCTTGGTGCTTATTCGTGGTGAGTCTGGCAGCGGCAAAGAAGTTGTCGCTCGGCGTATTCACAATGCATCTCCTCGAGCAACTAAAGCCTTTATTCCGGTTAACTGTGGCGCTATTCCCGCCGACTTATTGGAAAGTGAATTATTTGGTCATGAAAAGGGCGCGTTTACGGGGGCGATAGCTACTCGTCAGGGACGATTTGAGCTGGCTGAAGGTGGAACCCTATTTCTTGACGAAATTGGTGATATGAGCCTGCCTATGCAGGTTAAGTTGCTGCGGGTGTTGCAAGAGCGTTGTTTCGAGCGTGTTGGCAGTAATGATACCAAAAAGTGTAATGTACGCATTCTAGCTGCCACTCACCGCAATCTAGAAGAGATGGTGGCAGAGGGTACTTTTCGAGAAGATTTATTTTATCGATTAGATGTTTTTCCTATCGAAGTGCCGGCGTTAAGAGAGCACACCGAAGATGTTTCAGTCCTGATGTCCATTTTTATGGAAAAGCTAGAAGCTAGAGGTATGCGTACTCCCCGATTCTCTTCTAGCGCCTTGCGCGCCTTAAAAGTGTATGGCTGGCCAGGAAACATCCGCGAGCTAGAAAATTTGATGGAACGTTTAGCGATTACGCATGCCGGCAAACTGGTTGGTATGAACGATTTGCCTAGGCGCTTTCGCACCATGGGCATGGTTGACTTTGCTATCGATGAAGAACGTGAAGATCAAGATGCTTTGATGACGTCTTTGTTAGCACGTCCCTGTAGTGATGATCTCGATGTGGCAGTGTCAGTGCAAGCTAGCAATGGTAAGCCGCCTCTACCCGAAGATGGCATTGATTTAAAATCGTATCTACAAGATATTGAGCAGTGGTTTATCTCCGAAGCTCTGCGTAAAGAGCAGGGTGTGATTACCCGTGCAGCTCAGTTGCTGGGACTGCAGCGCACAACTTTAGCCGAGAAAATGAAGAAATTAGGTGTGTTGTAATCCATTATGATTACTCCGCTTGCTTATTAGCTAGGGCCCATAATAATAAGTATCCCGCCTTAGTGCATTTTCAGTGTTATTTAAACTCCTACATTAAAAACTAACGTCAATAATAAGTTGGTTTTGCACATAAAATAATTCCAAACTTTATCCCTTCCGTTTGCTTATAAATGGCGCCAAAAAACGCTCGCCAAAAAACCGTCGCGAATATCAATTTATACTATAACTTGTTGTTTTTGAACGGCTTTATATAGTGGCATGACGATTGCTTTATGTTTGGAAAGTAATTGATGTAGGCCTGCGACGATGACAAAAGATAAATCTAAGAACAATAGTTTCAATGGAAACAAAAATCTTATCGATAGTCGTTGCTTGGATTTCTGTCATCGCGAAATAACATACGCCACGCAACGTTTACTTACGGAATTATCGATTGCAAAACGTCTCGCTGCGAATAGCCGTGCTACTAATGGAGGTCGTTAAGATGGCTGATCTAATTATAGCCGATAAGGCATCAAAATCAGTACAAGAGCTCGCGTCTCGTGTTGCTAAGACTGATGCGACCGTATTGATAAGTGGTCCGAGTGGCGCTGGTAAAGAAGTTTATGCACGTTTTATTCACAGTCAGTCTCGGCGTTCCGAAGCGCCATTTATTGCTTTGAATTGCGCAGCGATTCCAGAAAACATGCTTGAAGCCATGCTGTTCGGTTATGAAAAAGGTGCGTTTACCGGGGCGATCAGTAGCCATACAGGGAAGTTCGAGCAGGCTCAGGGAGGAACTTTATTACTTGACGAAATTTCAGAGATGGACCTCGGCTTGCAAAGCAAGCTTTTGCGGGTATTGCAGGAGCGTGAGCTAGAGCGTTTAGGTAGCAGGAAAACGCTGAAACTTGATGTCCGGGTTATTGCAACGAGCAACCAGGATGTTCGCGCGGCAGTTCGCGAAGGTGAATTTCGTGAGGATTTGTTTTATCGCCTAAATGTTTTCCCCTTGTTCGTCCCCAGTCTTGCTGAGCGTCGTGGCGATATTTTGCCTCTTGCATATCACTTTTTGGGTCGCGATAGCAGTGTCCGTGATCCCTCTGTCATGTTGAATGAGGAGGTGATTCATAAATTATTGGCCTATGCATGGCCTGGCAATGTTCGCGAACTGGATAACGTGATTCAGCGCGCTTTGATTTTGAGACAGGAAGACGTCATCACTGAGCGAGATATTCAATTTGAAACTGGATTGAGATTTGTCAGTGATTTTGACGAGCACTTTGATCGTGCTGCTGCCGAGAATACGGTTGGAGAGGTGCAGTCTAGTGATAATGGCGGTGTACTGGGTGGATACATGCGGGATCAGGAGCGCCGCGTTATAACGGACGCCCTGCAAATGGGGCGATCTAAAAAAGAGGCAGCTGAAATCCTCGGTATTAGCCCGCGGACTTTGCGCTACAAGCTCGCACGCTTGCGTGAACAACGTTATATCGCCG
Organism: Zhongshania sp. R06B22; assembly: GCF_040892595.1. NCBI lineage: Bacteria > Pseudomonadati > Pseudomonadota > Gammaproteobacteria > Cellvibrionales > Spongiibacteraceae > Zhongshania > Zhongshania arctica. Next base: position 1,737,607 of record NZ_JBFRYB010000001.1, read on the forward strand.
GTTAAGGAGTAGAGACATGTCAGATATGCGCGTAGACCAAATTCTCACTCAGATTCGCTCACTCCGCGACCAAACTGCGGTCTCTGGGCCCGAAGGCGGCACAAATAGCCTGGGCGCTATAAATGTGGGTGGCACGCCGAAAGTCGATTTTGGCTCGGTACTTAAGCAGTCCATTGACTCCGTAAATGATATGCAGAAAAGCGCTGGTACATTGCGTAACGCCTTCGAGCGCGGAGACCCAGATGTGAGCTTGACCGAGGTGATGGTTAGCTCGGAGAAGTCTTCGGTTAGTTTTAAAGCCATGGTAGAAGTGCGCAATAAATTTGTAGAGGCTTATCAAGAAGTGATGAGGATGTCGATGTAATGGCAGGTATCAGCGTAATCGTGACGGTGGAGAATCATCATGGCCGAAACTAAAGCAAACCCACCCGCCAATTTGTTGGCGCAGCTGGCAGGGAATGACGTTCTGCGCCAATTACTTATATTAGTGGGAATTGCCGCCAGTGTTGCTGTCGGGGTGGCGGCAGTAATGTGGTCGCAGGGTAGTGATTACCGCACTTTATACGCCAATGTTGAGCCGCAGCGGGCTGCCGGCGTTGTCGATGCACTAACTGCTGCGGGTATCCCTTATAAAATTGAAGACGGTACTGGGTCTATCATGGTACCAACGAAGCAGTTGCATGACGCGCGTATCAAACTTGCTGGGCAGGGCGTTATGCGTGATGGGTCTGGTATGGCTATGCTAGAGCAGGAACAAGGCTTTGGTGTTAGTGAATTTATGCAGTCTAAGAAATTTCATTACGCCTTAGAGCAGGAGTTGGGCCGAACGATTGAAAGTATGCATCAAGTGCGCAAGGCACGGGTGCATTTGGCCATTCCCAAGCAATCAGTATTTGTTCGTGACCGCAAAGCGGCTAGTGCGTCAATTATGTTAGATGTGTTCCCCGGCAGCATTATCGACAAGCAAAATGTGGGAGCTATTGTGAATCTGGTAGCGTCAAGTATCACCGGTTTATCACCCGATCAAGTTACTGTAGTCGACCAGCAGGGGCAGCAATTGTCTTCTCAGGACGACCAGGACGACCTGGGGCTGAGCTCGCGTCAATTTACTTATCGTCAGCGTATTGAAGAGTCTTATCAGAGAAATATTGAAGAGTTATTGGGCCCCTTGGCCGACGCCGGTCAAGTGCGCGTTAAGGTGGCTGCAGATATTGATTTTTCCAGTGCCGAGCAAAGTCGCGAAAGCTGGAGTCCAGAAAGTAAGGTGGTTCGCAGCGAGCAGATAAATGAGCAGATGAGCGGTGATGTGAACGCCAATGCCAGCGGTATTCCTGGCGCTTTAACTAATCAGCCGCCAACTAACGGCGCAGGGAATAACAATGGGGCGGCGGATACCGGTAACCGATCTATTGTTCGTAATTACGAAATAGAGCGAATTCTGAATTATTCATCGACACCGACTGGCACGGTTCGTCGGCTCTCGGTTGCAGTGGTGGTGGCTAATCGTCAAGGCACTGATGCAGAGGGTCAAAGTACATTGGTAGAAGTGTCACCGGTAGAGTTGGAAAAACTGAATTTGTTGGTGCGAGATGCTATCGGTTTTGACGCGACCCGCGGTGATCGAGTCACCGTAGTTTCTGCCGATTTTATACCCCAAGAAAATATTGAAATGGAAACGGTTGAAACGGCTTTCTGGGAGCAAGCATGGTTTGCAAATCTGATTAAGCAGTCGCTGGTTGGTATAGGCGTATTGTTTATTATTTTCGCCATCCTGCGCCCCGGAATGCGGACATTAATGAATGCGCAGGTTAACGCCGCGCATGCCGCGCCTCGGGCCTTAGCAGGTGGCGGGGAAGCTGGTGTCAGCGGTGAGGTATTGCACCCTGCGATAGCCGCACTAGGTGCACCACCTATGGAGGGACGTATGGGCTTTGAAGATAAGATGACTGAGGTGCGCTCGGTGGTGGATGAGAATCCACAGCGGGTTGCTCAAGTAATGAAAAAATGGGTGGCAGAAGAAAATGGCAAATCCTGAGATGGCGACGAATTCCGGCGGTAGCGGCAGCGAGAAGGCAGCTTTATTCTTGCTGATGCTCGGTGAAGAGCAAGCGTCCAAGGTACTAAAGTTTGTAGAGCCATACGAGGTTGAACGAATCGGCACCGCTATGGCGTCTATTCGCAGTGTAGACAATCGTTTGGCCGAGGCCGTCGTAGATGACTTCCGTAGCGCCTTGCATCAAGAAACCTCCCTAGGTGTGGGTGTGCATGGCTATGTGCGTAAGTTATTTACTTCAACCTTAGGTGATCAAAAAGGCAGTACCTTAGCTGATCGGGTTCTCGGTGATGAAGAAACCCAGGAAATGAGCTCCCTGCGCTGGTTGGAGCCAGAGGCATTGCTTCACATGATGCAGGATGAGCACCCCCAGATTATCGCCATTACCATGGCGCATATGGATCAGGCTCAGGCAGTCGCGGTGCTCAAACAGATGCCGCCTGCACTACAAGACGATATCGTGATGCGTATTGCCAATATGCAAACCATTCCCCAGTCAGCTATGCGCCAATTACAGACCGTGCTCAAGAAAAAACTGTCTGTAACCGCGACCTTTAAAAACCGTAAAATTGATGGTGCCAAGACCGTTGCAGGCATTATGAATGGCTTAGATCCCGATTCTGAAACTCGCATTCTGGAGGTGGTCGCCAAAGAAAATCAATCCCTCTCTGATCGCATCCAAGACCTGATGTTTGTGTTCGGTAATCTCATCAATATTCCTGACAAGGGCATTCAATTACTGTTGCGCGAAGTCGGTTCCGATGTGCTGCCAATGGCACTTAAAGGCGCCGATGAGCAGGTGCGTGAGAAGATCTTAGGAAATATGTCTAAGCGCGCTCGCGAGATGTTGCTTGAAGACATGGAGTCACGTGGCCCCATGAAGCTAAGCGATGTTGAAGCTGCCCAGAAGGATATATTGGCGGTGGCAAGAAAGCTTGCAGATGCTGGCCAAATTGACTTGGGTCGCGGTGGTGGCGATGACTACGTTTAATGGGATTGGTTGTTTGGTGTCGATTAGTCTCGCCGTCACCTTGCGAGTTATAGGGAATTAGGAAGCTAGTATGGCAGATATCTTTCAGGTCTTTAGTCCCCGCGTTGTAGCCGCGGATGCGCAAGCCCAAGAGCCGCCGGTGAAGAGCCCGGTTGATGAGCGAGGGTATCAAACGTGGGTGCCACCGCGGGTTAGCGGTGCGGTAGCCAACACGGCTGCAGCGAAAAAAGAATCATCGCCCCATAGCGACCTGCCAAATGAAGCGGATCTTGCCCGTGAAGCCGCTAAAAAACAGGGTTTCGAGCAAGGACTTGCAGAGGGACACGCCGAGGCTAAGCGCATACTTGCCGAACAAAGCCAGCAACTACAACTGGCAATGGCAGCCTTGCGCGAGCCGCAAAAATGGGTGGATACCGAGCTAGAGCGTGAATTATTGGCCATGACCCTGACCTTGTCTCGCCAGCTTTTGCGACATGAGTTGAGTGTTCGGCCGGAATTGATTGAAAACCTAGTGCATCAGGCCATCGAGGCCTTACCGCTGACCAGCGGCGACTTAAATATTTATCTTAACCCCGCCGATGTTGATGTGTTGCGTGAACTAGCGGCGGAGCACGGCGAGCCAATCGAATCGTCATGGATTCTTCTAGAAGACCCTAGTGTGAGCCGCGGCGGATGCCGTATCAGCAATGACTGCTCGCGTATTGACGAGGAGCTTGAAACTCGACTGCAGCGCATTACGGCTGAAATGTTGGGTGAGCAAACGGAATTAACGCCTGCCCATGGCTGAGTACATCGCGGCAATACCACTGCAGTATAAGAGTAAGTGTTTATGACAGTATCAGCTCGCGGCGAACTGACGGCAAAATTCGCACAGTATCGTCAACGTCTCAGTGGTGCTGATCGGCCGGTGGTCGAAGGCCAGCTTAAACGTGTGGTCGGCACCATGCTAGAGGCGGTGGGTTGCAAGGCGCCAGTGGGCGGTTACTGCCTGGTGGAAGCGGCTGATGGCGAATGGCTAGAAACTGAGGTGGTTGGCTTTGCCACCGACAAAATCTTATTAATGCCCACTGGTGAATTGCGCGGGGTAATGCCAAATGCCCGAGTGATACCTATTGAAAAGGGCTCAGACTTCCCGGTTGGCGACGGTCTCTTGGGGCGGGTGCTAGATGGCGCAGCAAGACCCCTAGACGGCAAAGGCCCGCTGCAATGCAGTCAGACACGCTCCATCTCAGGCGTGCCTATAAACCCTTTGTTACGCCAGCCTATACGCGAGCCGCTGGATGTTGGGGTGCGCTCTATCAACGCCTTACTCACAGTAGGTCGCGGCCAGCGACTTGGCCTTTTTGCCGGCAGTGGTGTGGGTAAAAGCGTACTCCTGGGTATGATGACCCGATTCACAGAAGCGGATGTGGTGGTAGTAGGTCTTATTGGCGAACGTGGCCGAGAAGTAAAAGAATTTATCGACAGCATTTTAGGTACAGAAGATATGAAGCGCGCGGTGGTCATCGCCACGCCCGCAGATCACCCGCCACTGATGCGTATGCGGGGTGCTTGGCTAGCAACATCTATCGCCGAACACTTCCGTGATCAGGGTAAGCAGGTGTTACTACTTATGGATTCTCTCACTCGTTTCGCTCAAGCTCAACGTGAGGTTGCGCTGGCCACGGGTGAGCCGCCGGCGACCAAAGGGTATCCGCCATCGGTATTTGCGCGCTTACCAGCCTTGGTCGAACGAGCGGGTAATGGCGCGGCAGGCGGTGGATCAATCACCGCATTCTATACCGTTCTTGCGGAGGGCGATGATCAGAATGATCCGATTGTCGACTCGGCTAGGGCGATACTAGATGGGCATGTGGTCTTGTCGCGGGCCCTTGCCGATGCTGGGCATTTTCCAGCCATAGATATTGAGCGGTCAGTGAGTCGAGCCATGAACGATGTCACCGACAAAAGTCACCAAGATCAGGTTCGCTACTTTCGGCAGATGTATTCGCTGTACCAGCAGAATAAAGATCTGATTACGATCGGAGCCTACCAACCGGGCAGTGACGCTCGCCTAGACGAGGCGGTATCGGCATGGCCTAGAATGGTGAAGTTTCTACAGCAGGCCTATGACGAGTCTGAGGGCTTTGATAGGTCACTAGATCAGTTAAGTGTCTTGCTAGACGAATAATCAAGTAGTCGGTGTGGCACCCATCGCAGTAGCATTTTCGCAGTCACGTGGTAAGAGGTCTGACAATGAAAAAATCCAAGCGTATGCAAACCGTTAATAGCATTGCTGAGCGGGACGAGCGAGAACAGGCCGATAAATTCTCAAAGAGCCAGCGACACTGCGAGGCCCAAAAAAATAAATTAACAGAACTAAAGCAATATTATCAAGAATATGCAGACGCTAGTCGCAATCCGCGTGGTGAATTTTTAGATATAAACCGCTTGCAAGAATCCCGCGCCTTTATGGCCAAGTTGGCCACTGCGATTACCCAGCAGCGCGAAATAGTCCGTAAGACCGAACTTGCCATGAATACTGATCGCAAACATTGGATGGATTGTCGCCGCCGCGCAATGAGTATGCAAAAGCTCACTGAACGCTATGTTCATCAAGAATTATGCGAAGCGGAGGCAAGTGAACAGCGGGTAGCAGATGATCTAAGTAGTCAGCGCTTTGTTTGGGCTATGCGCCAAAATAGCGCGATGGCATAAACATTGCCTATAACTATATGAATACAAAAATTTCGCCATAGATATTGCGTTAGATTATTTCGTTAGGCGTATATAAATAGAATTTGTAAACCGATTTAGCCAGAAGTGAGTTACATTTCTAGACGTAACAAACAGGTCATACACGATGCAGAATAGTATTAGTCCAGCGTTACCTAAAGTAGACGGCAGTGCAAAGACCACTGCTCTGAGCAGCACGGGCAGTAGTGATGATGCTCAGCCAAGTACGCCATTTAATCAGTTGCTGAGCACCGCGCAAGGCGCGACACCAATTAAAGATATTGCAAGCTTTGAGTCAGCTGAAATGACGGGTGACCAGCAGCTTAGCGCAGACATTGATATATTTTCCGACTCTTTAGCCGATGTCGGCTTTGGCGGCAAATTGATGCCTGAAGGCGGACAGGGCTTGCCGTTTTCTGCGCTTGAGTCTAGCGAAGTCTTAAGCAGCGTTGCACTTCAAGAAGATAGTGAAGATGGCGATGTTCTAGTGACCTGGCAGCAGTCGCAGATTGACTGGTTTAGGCAGTCCACTTCACTAGTTTCTAATCAAGGCTCTACCGCTAGTGCTAGCTTGAATGCGGTGGCAGTGGGCCTCGATCTTGATACTAATGCAGCCAGAGGAAAATTTAGTGGGGGCGAGAACGTTGCTACTACTTTACTCAGCGTAAATGATAAAGGCAGCGACACTAAGGCAAATGTTGCCCTAACGGCAACAGTAGCTGGTGATTTAAGTAAGCCTACCACGGGTTTTGCGACCGCAATGCAGCTAAGTTCGGCGGCTAATGCACTACCAACTGTGAAGGCCGCTGGTCAGCCAATCGAATTAAAAGCTGATTTGACCGCAGGCCTTGATCTCTTGTCTGCTGCGCCGACGCGAAGCACCGATAATAGCGCCGCAGTGCGCGCGCCCGTTAATTTAACGGTAACTCAAAATGCTTTGACTGATCCTGCTTGGTCACAGGCTATGGCTGCTAAAATTTCGTGGATGGGGGGAAATGGTGTGCACAGCGCCACCCTGCAACTTCGTCCGGCTGAGCTAGGTAGCATCCATATTCAATTGTCTATGCAGGGAGATACCACCTCTGTGCAAATTCAAACCCAGCATAAAGATACCTCCGATCTTATGGAAAAGATGATGCCGCGCCTACACAGCGGTATGGAGAACCAAGGTTTGCGTCTAGAGGACGTTAAAGTTAGTCATAATCCGAACTTAAACGATGGCGGCGCCGCAAATAGTGGCCAGCAGTTTGCAGGACAGTCTGCGGGTGATCGTTCTGGCGCAGCCGATGACGGTCGCAATGGTATTAAGCAAAATGGTCTTGGTGAAAATGGTGTTGATGGCGTTGACGACGGCAGTTCCTCAGGGCTGCAGAACGCGACCGTAGTATTGCAAAACAGCGGAGTCGATTACTACGCTTAAGTGCTTATGCTGATGTCACTATTACTTACCAATATTTACACGCATAGATATCTCTTCTTGCCGGCGCTTATTCGCCGGCTTAAGCAAAATTTGATGGGGCTGGTTTTTAGCCGAGCTAGCCACACCATCTGCTTCTACTAGTTTTGTATTCCCCGCATAAAAGTTATCTGCGCGTACTCATGCTGTGGTTATTACTAATGGCCTGATTTCTCTGTATTGCTACAGTGGCTCTGTGCTCAGCCGCTAGCGCCAAATTATTGTCGTTCTCCCGGATAATTTTCATAACGTATTGTTATTTAAGCTATTTATTGGTTGGCATAAGCTTTGCTGTAACCCTATTAGAATGCTGATTTTTGGCGAAAAAGGAATTAGGAACAGGTATGAATAAAAAAATTATTATTATTGCGGTACAGGTCGTGGTGTTGATTGCGGCTGTGGGCGGTACCTGGTTTTTTATGCATGAACCTGAACCAGAGCCAGTTGCTGTTGTTGGTACCGACGGTAAGCCGATTGGTGAAGAGACAAATGCGAAGAAAGAGCCAGAGTATTACAGCCTGTCGCCGTCCTTTGTTGTTAATTTGCAGAATGAACGCGGTATTCGCTTTTTGATGGTGGAAATCGACTTAATGTCTCGCAAAGATGATGTCTTCTCTCGCATTGAGCAATATGAGCCGCGTATTCGCAATGACTTACTGATGTTATTCAGCAAATTAGATAGAGATGCCATAGCCACTGCCGAGCAGCGTCAGGGACTTCAGAATGAAGCACTTGCTGCGATCAACGAGGTACTGAAGGCAGAGTCTGGGAAAGGTGGCGTCGAGGCAGTTTACTTCACCAAGTTTGTGATTCAGTGAGGATAGCGACATGAGCGATATTCTCGATCCCGAAGAACTAGAAGCTTTAATGGAGGGTGAGGATCAGAACGATCCGGGTCGCGAAAAGTATAATTTGGCCCGCCAAGATTATGCTATCCAGCGATTGATCCCCGCACTATCACTTATCCAATCACAGTTTGCTACGGCCACCCGGGATCGGATGCGCGAGTTTGTCTCCACAGTGGATGCGGTGCGAGTTGATAAAATTACCGTTATGAAATTTGACGAAATGCTGAATACCTTACCCGCACCCTGCAGTATTTCTGTGGTGAAAGGTTTGCCAATGAACGCGAATATCTTATTGGCGTTTGAATCTGATTTGGTGTTTCAGATGGTCGATCGCTATTTCGGTGGATCGGGCAGTATTCAAAAAGGTCAGCGCGAACTACTGTCGGTCTCTGAGTTTAGTTTTATGGAAATGCTCAGTTCGGCCTTATTAACTGACGTGGCTAGCGCATGGAAATCGGTCATAAAAACTGAGCCCAGTATTGCCACCCAAGTAAGTGACTCGCGGATGTTGGACAGTATTGGCGAGGCTGATTCCCTGGTGGCAACAAGATTTATTGTTAACGTTGGCGAATTTGCTGGCGGCCTTTGGTCGATAGTGCCTTGGAGTGCCATTGATGCGGTGCGTGATAGCTTAAGCGATCCGGCAAAACCTACCAGCAAAGCATCAAGTGCAGATTGGCGAGACCGTCTGCTTGAGGGGCTGGAGACCGCGCCTATTGAATTAGTCGCCATTTTGGCTCAAACCCGAATGAGTTTAAAACGCGTTTCACTGCTTAAGGTGGGCGATGTCATCGATATTCCGTCGGCGGAAGATGTGATTCTTATGATCGACGATACGCCGTTTATGCACGGTCGCTTTGGCAGTAATGAAGACAAGTTAGCTGTTCGCTTGATCGGTAGATCGGAAACGAATCGAAATCAGCATTGAGGATTGACCATGACGGATCAAACTAATGACGAGCAAGTAAATGATGGCGATGCCACTAATCCAAATACGATGGCCGCAAGCGCGGAGAGCACAACTTTGAGTGACAATAATGCAGCGCAAACTACATCTCCAAAACAAGGAAACGGACGCATGAGCAAGGATATGAGTCTGGATATGATTATGGACGTCAACGTGAGTGTCGCCGTTGAAGTGGGGCGGACCAAAATGAGTATCCGAGACCTGCGTGACTTGAATCAGGGTGCGATTATTGAGCTAGACCGAGCGGCGGGCACCCCGCTGGATGTCCTTGTTAATGGGACCTTAGTGGCCCGTGGCGAGATCGTGGTAGTAAAAGATAAATACGGCATTATGCTGACCGAGGTGGTTGGTCAAGAAGAGCGCGAGCGTCACTAATGGTTATTTTCGCTAGTCATCGTAGGCTCTGCACAGCAGTAAAACTATTCAGTGCTGCGACCTTTACGCTACCGCTGAAAGTATTTGCCGAAGACCTTGCGGCTAAATCTGCTGCAGCGCCAATGCCGGTGGCTCCGTCGATAGATGTAGCTGGTATGGTTGGTAGTTTACTATTTGTGATTGTGTGCATTGTTGGCCTAACGTGGCTATTGCGTCGCAGTCGCTTGGTGTCTACAACTGGTCAGGCTGGTGTCAAACTGGTCTCGCAAATACCACTGAGCATGAAGGAAAAGTTGTTGGTAGTGCAGGTCGGCGATGAAAAATTATTGATAGGTTGTACCGCTACCGCAATCAATACGCTGCACTGCTGGGCGTCGTCGCCAGATGACGAAAGTGATAAGCCAGCGGAGTCGCCATTTGCCAAATTGCTGGCAAAGCGTCAAATGATGGCGCCATTAAGTAAGGCCAATATAGATCTCTCAGTGCGGGGTGAGTCGCAATGAAGCTTACCCGTATCCTGACGTTGCTATGCCTTTGTGGCTTGCCCTTGTTTGCCAATGCGGCGCCCTTAGCTTTACCTGCGGTTACCTCGGTAACTACCCCTGCAGGGGGCCAAGAATACTCGGTGTCATTGCAATTACTTGCGGTGATGACCGCGCTTACCTTGCTGCCAGCCATACTGCTGGGGATGACGGCATTTACACGAATTATGATTGTCCTGTCGATTTTACGCTTGGCCTTAGGTACTGGCCAAACACCGTCGAATCAAATTTTATTGAGTCTGGCGCTTTTCCTTACCCTGTTTATCATGCATCCGGTAGCAGAAATAGCGTATACCGATGCCATCAAACCCTATATCGCAGAAGAAATGAGCTTTGACCAAGCTCTTGAAACGGGCTTCCAGCCCTTTCGCGAATTTATGCTCCGCCAAACACGGGAAGAAGATATCGGTCGTTTTGCAGAGATCGCTGGCCTGCAACAGCTTGATAAGCCGGAAGACGTGCCTTTCACTATTCTCATGGCGTCGTTTCTTACCAGCGAGTTAAAAACCGCGTTTCAGATTGGCTTCCTACTTTTCATCCCTTTTGTGGTTATTGATCTCGTCGTCGCCAGCGTACTGATGTCGATGGGTATGATGATGCTATCGCCCATGATGATTTCGCTGCCGTTTAAAATTATGTTGTTTGTTTTGGTGGATGGCTGGACTTTGGTGATGGGTTCACTGGCGGCGAGTTTCTATCAATGACGGCCTTCATGGCAAAAACGACCTTGATGGCAATGACGACCTCGGCAGCAGTAAAGATAGTGGCGGCAAAGACTATGATAATAATGTACGAGGCCAGGCAATGAATGCAGACACGGTAATTGAACTCGGTCGTCAGGCTATGAATGTCACCGTACTATTGTCCGCTCCCTTGCTGTTGTCGGCACTTGCTGCCGGTTTGGCGATAGGGATGTTTCAGGCTGCAACCCAGATTCAGGATATGACTCTGAGCTTTATACCTAAGCTGGTTGTGCTGGTTGTGGTTTTGGGGGTTGCGGGCCCTTGGATGTTGGGCCAATTGCTTGATTATACCCGTCAATTATTCTCTATGATCCCGAGTTTAGTCGGGTAGCCTGGCGATGATCGCGCCAACGCCAGACGAACTCAGCGTTATGCTCGCATCCGCGTGGCTGCCGTTTGTGCGTGTTAGTGGTGCGATGATCGCGGCACCCTTATTCAGCGCGGCGTATATACCCACACCTGCACGTATTTTAGTTTCAATATTCATCACCGCCATTATTTTACCGATGTTGCCCCCTGTGCAGGCGACGAATTTAATCGGTATCGAAGCCATGCTGCTGGCAGTCAATGAATTGTTGATTGGTATCTGTATTGGTTTAATCGTGCAGTTGGTATTTGATGCCATTATTCTTGCCGGACAGATTATTGCCATGGGCATGGGGCTGGGCTTTGCCATGATGGTAGACCCTCAGCGTGGTGCGCAGGTACCTGTGCTGTCGCAGTTTTTACTGATATTTACCATGCTTATATTTGTTGCCTTGAATGGCCATATAGACTTTTTGGCGTTATTGGCAAGAAGCTTTGAATATTGGCCGGTGGCCGGCGACGGTATTTCCGTTGGCCAGTTTAGTATTGTGTGGATGCGCGGCGCTGAGCTGTTCTCTGGCGCAATACGAGTTTCCATACCCGCCGTAGTCGCTCTGCTGGTTGTGCAGCTTGCCATCGGTATTGTGAGTCGCGCAGCGCCAACCTTAAACCTGTTTGCGGTGGGTTTTCCTATCGCAATGCTGATTGGATTCTTGGTGGTCGATCGTTTGCTACCCAATTTACTTCCCCTGTTAACGACTATGTTGGGCAGCGCATTTATTGCTGTCGAACTGTTTCTCGGAGGCTGATGTATGGCTGAGAACGAAGACGGTCAGGAACGCTCAGAAGAGGCAACCCCCAAGAAATTGGCGGATGCCAAAAAAAAGGGGCAAGTAGCGCGGTCCAAAGAATTAACCACAATGATGGTCACCGTAGGTGGCTCCGCAATATTACTATTTACTGGCGCCGACCTTGCCGAAGCGCAAAAGGCATTGCTTGCTAGTAGCCTGTCACCAGAATTTTTATTAGTCGACAGTGAAACTCTCATTGTCTCCCGTTTGTATAAAACATTGATAATGGGAATGTTGAGCATTTGGCCAATACTGGCTATTGCATTGTTAGCGGTCGTAGTTTCGTCGACTATTCTGGGCGGTTGGGTCTTTAGTTTGAGTGTAAAGCCGGAACGAATGGACCCCATTAAGGGATTGGGTAAATTATTCTCTTTGCGCAGCCTTGGCGAGCTGGCTAAATCTATTATGAAAATGGTATTTATCGGTGTTGCGGCAATATGGTTATTGTCCGGAATGGCGGATGATATTCTAGGCCTTAGCCTGCAGTCACCTAAGGAGGCCATTGTTAATAGCGCCTTACAGCTGGGGTGGTTTTTCTTTGTCGTCAGTTTGCCTCTGGTAGCGATAGCCGCTATCGACGTGCCCTGGCAGTTATGGAATTTTAATAAAGAATTGAAGATGACTCATCAGGAAGTGCGTGATGAGCACAAGGAATCTGACGGTAGCCCCGAAGGGAAAGCCAGAATGCGTGAAATGCAGCAGGCTGCTGCTAATAATCGCATGATGGAAAAAGTCCCCACTGCTGACGTTATTATCACCAACCCTACTCATTTTGCAGTTGCCTTAAGATACGATGAGGCGCGCATGGGAGCACCTATTTTACTGGCGAAAGGCGCAGACAATATTGCGGCCAAGATTCGTGAGTTAGGAACGGAACACAATATTCCCATTGTGGAGTCCGCGCGTTTGGCAAGGGCCATTTTTGCGAGCACTGATCTAGATTCTGAAATCCCCGGAGGCTTGTACTTGGCTGTGGCCCAAATACTCACTTATGTCTACCAGTTACGCAGCTGGGAAACCATGGGTGGAGATTGTCCAGATACCCCAGAACCTGATATTGCTGATGAATACCTTGGCAATCTGCTGTAGCAAACCTCACTCGAGAGAGTTGAAAGTAGTCGTCCACTGACGATCAGTATTTACCCCTACAAATAGTGGCCTCCATGTTGCAAAGGTAGTCTATAACGACGAAATTTTGGCGCAGCCTTAAAGCGCATTACGTTTTTGTAGAGAGACCATAGTATGGCAACACAAGCAATTTCAATGCCCGGATGGCTACAAAAGACTGCCGACAGTGGCATTGGCGTTTTGGTATTGCTAATAGCCTGTCTGGGTATGTTGGTTATACCCATGCCGCCGTTTTTATTGGATTTGCTGTTTACCTTTAATATCACTTTGTCGTTGGTCATTATTCTGGCGGTTATCTACGTAGATCGTCCCATCGACTTCTCCGTGTTTCCCACCGTATTGCTATTGGCAACCTTATTGCGGCTTGCCTTGAATGTCGCATCTACTCGGGTGGTGTTACTAGAGGGGCATACCGGCCCCGGCGCTGCGGGTAAGGTTATCGAATCCTTTGGTGAATTTGTTATCGGCGGCAATTATGTCGTCGGTATCGTGGTATTTATCATTCTGGTTGTTATTAACTTTGTGGTGGTCACCAAGGGCGCTGGGCGGGTGGCAGAAGTGACTGCGCGTTTCACCCTAGACTCTATGCCAGGTAAGCAAATGGCAATAGATTCAGACTTAAACGCCGGCTTGTTAAATCAAGAACAGGCCAGCCTTCGCCGTGAAGAAGTGCGTACCGAGGCGGATTTCTACGGCTCCATGGACGGCGCCAGCAAGTTTGTACGCGGTGATGCAATTGCCGGCATTATGATTTTGTTCATCAATGTTATTGGTGGTCTTGGTGTAGGGATGACCCAGCATGGTTTGAGTTTTGCGCAAGCCATGCACAACTATACCCTGCTGACCATCGGTGACGGATTGGTGGCACAGCTGCCGTCATTACTGCTCTCAACCGCGGTCGCGATAATTGTCACCCGTATATCCCGCTCGCAAAATATGGGTAAGCAGATTGTTGGCCAAATGTTTGCCAATCCCAATGTGCTGTATATGTCAGCGACCTTACTTGGCCTGATCGGTATCATTCCCGGTATGCCAAATTTGGTATTTCTTATTTTGGCTGCGGCCTGCGGCGGCAGTGGCTGGTGGATGCAAAATCAGAAAAAAAATGCAGCAGAAATTGTTGATGAAGATCAAAACCTCGAAGAGCTTCCGTCTGCTCGTGAACCCAGTGAACTGAACTGGGACGAAGTCACCCCAATGGATGTAGTGAGTCTGGAAGTAGGCTACCGCTTAATTCCTCTGGTAGACCGCAATCAAGGTGGCGAGCTAATCGCAAGAATCACCGGCGTACGCAAAAAGCTCTCCAAGGATTTGGGCTTTCTTATTCAGCCTGTCCATATCCGCGACAATCTCGAACTCTCGCCCAGTAGCTACCGCATTCAGTTACTAGGAGACACTATCGCCCAGGGAGATATTCAGGCAGGCAAGGAATTGGCCATTAATCCCGGTGGTGCGCAAGGCACATTGCGCGGCTCTCCTACTAAAGATCCCGCCTTCGGTATGGAGGCAGTATGGATTGACTCCAGTCAGCGGGATCAGGCGCAAACCATGGGCTATACGGTGGTCGATCCCTGCACGGTAATCGCGACTCATCTCAGTCAAATCATTAAGAATCATGCCCATGAATTACTGGGCCACGAAGAAGTGCAGCAGCTATTGGACAGGCTGGCTAAAACAGATCCACGCTTGGTTGAGAATGTGGTACCCAAACAATTGCCACTCAGTATTGTGGTTAGAGTATTACAAAATCTGCTGAAAGAAGGCGTGTCTATCCGCAGTATTCGTCTAATCGCCGAAAGTTTGGCGGAGCAAGCGCCGCGCAGCAAAAATCCTGACGAATTATTGGAGGGGGTTCGGGTCGCCTTAGGTCGAATGATTGTTCAAGAAATCAATGGCTTAGAGGAAGATCTACCTGTTTCCGCACTAGATCCAGATCTGGAACAGTTGTTGCAAGACATGCTTAGAGGCAACGCTGCCGCCGCTGGATTAGAGCCAGGAATTGCAGAGCGATTACAGAATGACTTGGCAGACTATAGCCATCGTCAGGAGCTAGCAGGGCAGCCAGCGATAGTTTTAGTGTCACCGTCTATACGTTCTTGGGTGTCACGTTTTACACGCCGCAGCGTACCGGGATTAGCCGTGTTGTCGTACAACGAAGTACCAGACAGCAAGCAAGTGAGATTACTGTCAACAATCGGTCAGCAAGGGCGCTTGAATTAAGGTGTTTGAAGTTGGCGACAGACAGTTAGAGATAAATTTATTAATGACATTTCGCCGTAAATTGAGATGTGCTGGGAGTGGCTTATGCAAGTGAAAAAATATCAAGCAGCGGATACGCAGCAGGCCATGAGATTGGTTCGCGCGGCCCATGGTCCAGACGCTGTGATTCTCGACTGTCGTAGTGTGGCAGGCGGGGTGGAAGTGGTTGTTAGTCTTGAGAGTATGCTTGAAACCTCAATGGCTGCGGCGCCCCCAGCATCATTTCCGGCTCCGCAGCAAACCCGCAGCCCCGACGCAGGTCGCGAGCCAACAGCCCTCGATGCTCTGTTTAACCGCCGAAAAAAAGCCGAGGAAGAAATCAGCCAGCTCAGCAGTCCGCCAGCCCGGACTGCTGATAGCAATAGTAATGGTGTTAGACCGACTGCGGCAGAACCGCAAATGGTATGGTCCCAGAATGAAGAACTGCTCACCATGAAGCAGGAAATGGCCTCAATGAAATCAATGCTGATGGACCAATTAAAAGGTCACAATTGGCAGCAAGCCAGTCATCAAGCACCAGAGCATCAAGGCCTAAACGATTTTCTTTCGGCAATGGATATCGACCCAGCCCTAGGTAAACGCCTGTGCGCAGAAATTCCTAGCGATGAATCGGCCACGGTGCAGCGTGAAATGCTTAAGATGCTGTTAGTCAACAAATTGGCGGTTAAGGCGCCGCCTAGCGCTGGGGCTATTTGTTTGGTTGGCCCCCAGGGCGCGGGTAAAACCACCACCATTGCAAAAATTGCGGCGCAATATGTGCTGACTCACGGCCGCTCAGGCATTGCGATCTTAACCACAGACGCGGCTCGAGTCGGGGCGCAAGAACAATTGCGAGCCTATGGCCGCATTCTGCAAATACCGGTTCACGTCGCCAGCGACCCAGACGAGGCCGTTAAAACCTACCGTCTTTTACGTAAAAAGAATTTAGTGCTAATAGATACTGCGGGTATCTCTTTTCGGGACAAACAGGGTATCAGTGAACTCAATCAGCTGATTTCCGGTATGCAGGACCTTCAGGTGTTTCTAACCTTGCCCGCCGATTCAGAGAACTATGTGCAGAGCGAAATTATCGACGCCTACTCGTCATTTAACGTCCAGGGTGCAGTTCTTACCCGCATTGACGAAGCCATGCGCTTAGGCGGCGCCATGTCAAATTTGATCCAGCACCGCTTGCCTTTGGTGTGGTGTGCTAACGGCCCCCGGGTACCGCAAAACTTGTCGGCGGCAGATGCCGGAAAACTGGTGAATATGGCCGTGCGGATGACCAAGGCCTTTGAGGTTCGTCGCAATGGCACTCCGGCGCCAATGCCGGCACCCGCGCAGCAAGAATCGGTGCCCGCTGAGGTGGCTTCTGCCATGCAAAGTCAGCGTGGAAGTGCGCTAAATGTGCGGGTTTAGGCAAGATTAGTATGAAAAGTTAGTGATAGTGCGTAGAGCAATTTTAGGACGACAGACATACCATAGAGTAACGATAGTTTGAGAATCCGCTACCATCTAATTGGGGTGGTTAAAAATGTATCGGGAGAGTGATAAAAACAATGAGTCCTGTAAAAGTTATAGCCGTAAGTAGTGGTAAGGGTGGTGTTGGTAAAACCAATGTCTCAGTTAATTTGGCCTGCCAGTTAGCCAGACGCGGTAATCGTGTTTTGCTGATGGATGCCGATTTAGGTTTGGCTAACGTCGATATCATGCTGGGGCTAAAACCGAAATGGAATTTGTCACACGTACTGGATGGCAAGTGCTCAATCGAAGATATTCTGCTTCCCGGTCCAGAGGGGATTTCGATTATCCCGGCTGCATCGGGCATCAAAAAAATGGCAGAGTTGGGTAATGACCAGCATGCCGCCATTGTTCGCTCACTAAGCGCGCTAAGTGGTGATTATGATGTAATGATTGTCGATACCGCCGCCGGTATTTCAGACAGCGTTATTACCTTCAGTCGCGCCAGCCAATATGTATTGGTGGTGGTGACAGACGAATTAACCTCAATGGCCGATGCCTATGCCTTGATTAAGGTTATGAACCGCGACGCCGGCATTAAGCGCTTTAAAGTATTGCGTAATATGGTTAACAGCCACGACCACGCCCGCGATGGATTTGAGCGTTTAAACGAAGTTGCCCAACGTTTTCTAGATGTCACTCTGGAGTACGCCGGATTTATTCCCCGCGATCCGTATTTGATAAAGGCCGATACCCGCCAAAAAGCCGTCAGCGATTTATATCCCGGCGCAGAGTCCTCGCTGGCATTCCGCCGCTTGGCAGAAACAGTCGATAAATGGGCAATGCCCAGCGGTCCAAGCGGCGATATTGAATTCTTTGTCGACCGTATGTTTACACCGGCGGCCGCCGCCGGAGTTGCGATGTGAACGGGCACTCCGCCTACCTCAATGTGCAATACGGCAGCCGCGAAGAGCTGGTAGAGCGTCATGCACCTTTGGTAAAGCGAATTGCCTATCACTTGGTCAGCCGTTTGCCGGCCAGTGTCGAAGTTGATGACCTTATTCAGGCGGGCATGATTGGCCTACTGGAAGCGGGCAGTAATTATCAAATGAATAAAGGCGCAAGTTTTGAAACCTTCGCCAGTATCCGTATTCGCGGCGCCATGATTGATCAAATGCGCCACAACGGCTGGGCGCCGCGCTCTGTAACCCGTCAACTGCGGGAAATGAGCGAAGCGGTTCGCAAGGTTGAAAGTCGCGTAGCCCGCGAGGCAAACGCCAATGAAATTGCCGATGAAATGGGCATATCACTAGACGAATATCATGACTTATTGCGCGACACTAGTTCCGTGCGCCTGTTTAGCCTAGACCAAATGAGCGAAGGCGAACACGAAGCTATTGAGGTGGGCGGCGGCGATGATCGTTACGCACCGCTGGAAAATGTACTTGAAGACGACTTTCAGACCGCACTGGTGAGCCAGATAAATGGCTTGCCAGAGCGGGAAAAGTTAGTGATGGCGCTCTACTACGAAAACGGTCTTAACCTTAAAGAAATTGGTGAGGTTATGGAAGTGAGCGAATCAAGAGTATGCCAAATCCACAGTCAAGCGATTGTCAGGCTAAAAGGTCGGCTAAGCGACTGGACTGCGGCCTAGGCAATATGAGCTGCTGCCAAGGTAGCAATCAAGAGCTAAGATTTAAGTACAGGAAGAATCTACAATGACTAAATACGATTATCTCGAATTTCCTATGAAGTTTATTGAATGGTGCCAAAGATTATCTGAGGCGTCGTTGCTGGGCTTAGTCCTGAGTTTAGTTGGTATTGGCTTGCTGATGTTTATGGTTAAAGCCCGCCGTAGCGATACTGTAAAAGAGATTAGCCAAACTCAAAATGCCGATGCCGATGCCGATGCCGTTGTGGTGGCATTGGAGCGCAAAATTGAATACCAAAACTCTGCTATGACAATGCTCGGCGAGCGTATATCGGCGTTAGAGGAATACTTGGAGATGCTCGGCGAGCGTCAGCAGCGGAATGACGCCGATAAAAAAGACATGCGCTTTTACCAGCAAGTTAGCGTGATGGCAGGGCAGGGCGTTGGCGCGCCAGAACTAGCCCAGCGCTGCGGTATTTCTGCCAGTGAGGCGGACTTGATCACAGCGCTTTCGAAAAAATCACATTGAGCAACCAGCTACTCTTTATCTATTTCAATCATGAGCTGCTTAAACAGAGAGAGCTTAGCTTTTCCAAGTGCTTCGCCTTCAAGAGTTTGGCCTTTGGATAAAGAAAGCCATTTCATACTCGTCGTGGCGTCAGTTTGAGCGGAAACTTTTTTTGTTAAAGTACCATTTTTGTACACATCAACACTTCCTACAATTTTGTAGTCGTAGTCGTACCAGAACAGTGGTTCTAGTATGAAAAAAGTAAAGCCCGTGATGAATGCCTTGATCATTCCGGAACCCATATGAGGATCCATTTCGAGGTCGAATTTTGATTCTAACGTGATATCTACTTTGTCATCAGGTCTTAGCGGGTAATAGACATTTTTGGCGAACCTAGAAGTTCGAAGCTCTGTTCCAAAAGATTCTGTGATGTTCCCGGCCGGAGCATAAACTTTGTCGCCTGGTATGTTTCGTAATCCTAGATCCTGGTATTTATAGTTGTAAATGGTTCCAAAGCTATCTGGATCCGGTGTGACTAATACCTTTGTTCCAGTGCATCCTGTTGCGAATATTGTCATTAGGATTGTTAGAATTAACTTCCTTTTCATTTCTTAAGTTCTCCTTGGTTTTATATCTTTCTATAAAGTTGTAATTATATATTGTCGATTAAGGATGATTTTTTGTGTTTTCCTGATTTTTCTTATTTGGTTGGCGTGATCCTCTAATAATTCTAGTCGTCGACCATTTTGTTTTTATTTTTGGTGCGAGACTGGGGGTGAAAATTTCACCTCTATTTTTAGAGGAAGCGTAAATCTTAGGGTTTTTTTTAATCTTTTTTCTATAAAAATAATATTTTTTCGGTCGATATTTTGAGGTGTATCGATAGGTGGGCGTTTGCAGGTGGTTAGATATTTTGCGTAATATATGGATGATGGCCGCGACATTTATAGTAACCATTCCTTTGGCTAGGGTGTTGTGAAAGTGAAGTTATGTCCGAGGTTGAAAACAATAGTACGTAAATTGATGTAGGGCAAGTGCTACTTGCTTTTTCGTTGAAAATATTTTGTTTGTTGCGGTGGTGGGGTGTAAGGTCTTTTGGTCTTCCCGAAAACAACTGAAACCTGATACAATCTCGCTCGAAAAAACCTAAGGGGTGGCTGCGGCCTGAGATGTGGTGGATTTGAATAAATCCACACTGCAAACCCTTGAACCTGATCCGGTTAATACCGGCGTAGGAATAGGTGAGCACTCAAAAACCCTCTTCTAGCGCGTGCCGGGTCTCTTATTTTTGTTATATATGAGAGAGCCATGAATTATATATTTACCCCAAAACCCATCGCCTTGTCTGTTGGTCTTGCCTGTCTAATGACAGCGGGACTCATCCATGCTGGCAGCAGTTCTAAAGCCAATAATCTTGAAGAAGTGGTGGTGACTAGTCAATTTAGGGACAGCAGTTTGCTGGATCTTGCTAGCACCGTCAGTGTGTTTGACGCCGCAACTATTGAAGCGCGCGGCGCTAACAACATCGAGCAGCTACTCAATTTGGCCCCCAACGTAAATTTCTCCTCTGGTGCGTCGCGCGGTCGTTTCTTTCAGATTCGCGGTATCGGTGAGCGCAGCCAATTTATTGATCCAGTCAGCCCGTCGGTGGGTTTAATTATCGATGGTATTGATTTTAGCGGCCTAGGTTTGGCGGCGAGCACTCTCGATATTGGTCAGGTCGAAGTACTGCGTGGTCCCCAGGGCACAGCCTACGGTGCCAATGCCTTGGCAGGCCTGATCAGTATGAGTAGCAATACGCCAACGGCAGAGCAAATGCTTAAGGTCTCTGCGGAGGCGGCTACTTACAATGGTAAAACCCTGGGGCTTATAGCCAGCGGGCCGCTCAGCGAGCGCGTCGGATACCGGCTTGCGCTACAAAATCAGCAATCCGACGGTTACATTGAGAACACATTTTTAAACCGAGATGATGTCAATAATATCGATGAGTCGGTGCTGCGTGGCAAGCTGAGTTTTGCAGCCAGCGAGACCTTAGAGATCGACTTTAATCTTTTATATATTGATGCCGACAATGGCTACGATGCCTTCTCGTTTTACAATAATCGTAAAACCCAGTCTGACCAACCAGGCACAGATGCGCAGGAAACCCTTGCTGGCTCAGTGATTACGCGCTGGTCGGGGAATTCGGCCTTTAGCCTTGAATCGATATTAAGCGCGGCCAGCTCAGAAACTGAATACGGTTACGATGAGGACTGGAGCTACGTGGGTTTTGATCCCAATGGGTACAGCTCGCAAGACAGCTACCTGCGCGATAAAGATAATATCAGCGCGGAATTGCGGTTTATTTCTAGCGATCAGTCCAAACTGTTTAACGCCACTAGCAGCTGGGTAGTGGGGGTCTACTTGCGTCAGGAAGCCGAAGACTTAGAGCGCAATGCCAGCTTTAGCAGCCAGTTCGAAACCGAGAACTACGCCGTGTATGGCCAGTTGATAACGGCCCTTAGTGATAAATTGAACTTGGTGTCGGGTTTGCGCTTTGAAAAACGTAACGCCGATTACAGTGACTCGCTGATGCCGAGTTCGGCCAACGACGAGGATCTGTGGGGCGGCAATCTGACTCTGGAATACCGCTACGCCGACTATAAGCTGATATACAGCACTATTTCGCGAGGCTATAAGGCGGGTGGTGTAAACGGCCGTATTATATCTGCTGCGCCAGAAAACTCTGATATTAGCAGTGATATGTATGAGTTCGATACCGAGCACATGATCAATTATGAACTAGGTATAAAAGGTTCATGGCTGGATAGTCGTCTACAAGCGCAGGTGGCGGTGTTCTACCAAGATCGTAGCGACGTTCAAGCCAAGCAATCTATATTTGATGGCAATGATCGTTCCTTTGACGATTTTCTCGTTAACGCCGCCGGTGGTAAAACCACCGGCGTAGAAGTAGAGCTTAATTATCTTGCTACTGAGCGGCTGCGCTTTTTCGCCGCTGCTGGGTTGCTAAATGCAGAGTTTAACGGCTTTAGCAGTAAGTCCCACGTCGACGCAAAAGACGATGTTAATCGCGCGGAGTTGCCACCGGTCAATCTTGACAGTCGTGAAGTTGCCCACGCGCCGAAATACCAATTATTTGTGGGTAGCGAGTTATCGCTGACGACTAATCTGGTGTTGCGTTTGGAGGTGGAGGGCAAGGATGAGTTTTATTTCTCGAACAGCCACAACGAGAAATCCACAGCCTACGAGTTAGTCAATGCGCGTTTGACCTATTTCGCCAGCAACTGGGAAGTGTCTTTGTGGGGCCGCAATTTAACGGACGAAGATTACGAAACCAGAGGTT
The DNA here is from genome assembly GCF_040892595.1 of Zhongshania sp. R06B22. Classification (NCBI taxonomy): domain Bacteria; kingdom Pseudomonadati; phylum Pseudomonadota; class Gammaproteobacteria; order Cellvibrionales; family Spongiibacteraceae; genus Zhongshania; species Zhongshania arctica. The sequence continues at coordinate 1,759,783 of NZ_JBFRYB010000001.1, forward strand.
TTTACTTTAGTAATGCCTCCGGTAACAACCCAGCCAATGGCTACGCGCCAGAGGCTTACTATCAGTTGGGCGAGCCGAGGGTAGTGGGTGTGTCGGCTAACTACACTTTTTAATTAATCGCTTGCTCTATTTTAGCAGGGGTAGTTAGTTGCCCCTGATAGCCGATTAAGTAATAACCCGATATTGAAGGATGAGCGCAATGAATCTCTCTGTTGAAATCAGTATGTACCCTTTGAAAGACGAGTTTATACCCGCCATTCAAAATTTTATCGATAGACTGAATACCCACCCAGATTTGCAGGTATTAACCAATACCATGAGCACCCAAGTATTTGGTGATTACGATGTGGTGATGGATGTCCTGAAAGAAGAAATCCGCCTGTCGTATGAGAAATTTGGTCGCGCGATTTTTGTATGTAAGTTTATTGACGGCGATTTAAGCCCAGAGCCTAGTCATGCTTAGCGAGCAGGTCGTCACCGCGATTTCTGATGCGGTTGCGGCGATGTCCTTCTGGGAGTTGGGCGCAGTGGTATTAGCGCTGGCCTACCTTATTCTCGCTATGAGGGAAAATAGCCTGTGCTGGTATGCGGCATTCTTCAGTACGTCTATCTACGTCTTTTTGTTTTGGGATGTCAGCTTGCTGATGGAATCTGCACTACAGATTTTCTATTTAGTGATGGCGGTGTACGGCTGGTGGCAGTGGCGCAATAGGGGCGATGAGCAGCAGGAATTGCGTATTCATCGCTGGTCGCTGCGCACCCATTTACTAATCGCTGCGGTGGTGGGGGTGTTAACACTGGTCTTTGGCTACGTATTGCATACCTCCACCCATGCGGCCTTACCTTATTTGGATTCATTTACCACTTGGGGCGCGGTCATCACCACCTATATGGTGACACGCAAGGTATTGGAGAACTGGATTTACTGGATTGTGATCGACGGCGCCTCGGTGTATTTATACATTGACCGTGGTTTGTATCTCACTGCCTTGCTGTTTGTGATTTATGTGGTGTTGGTGGTGATTGGTTTCTTTCAGTGGTACGCCATTTACAAGCGCGAGCAGCTCGCGTCGCAATCATAAGGTCGCTATGACTTCAGCGCTAACAGACATTATTCCCCTCGACTGGCCCCTGTGGAGCAAGTCCAAGCCTGTCCTTATTAGGCCGCTATTGGGTGGCTTGACCAATAAAAGTTGGCTGATTTCGGCTGATAACACAGTGATGGTCTTGCGCCAAAATTCGCCCATCAGTTCGGCGCTGAATTTAGACCGGGTTACCGAGGCGCAGGTTTTAAAATTAGCGGATCGCGCTGGGCTATGCGCTCCGCTGATTCACTATGATGCAGATTATAAATATATGGTTGGCTATTTTGTCAGCGGCCAGCATTGGCGGGCGGATGCGGCGGGCTTAACATCCTTAGCGTATTTACTGCGCAGTATTCATGGCCTAGCTGCAGTTGACGGATATTTAGATATTAATGAAAAAGCGGCGAGTTACTGGCGGGCGATAAGCAGCGACGCTGAGTTTGCCGCTGACTTAGAAAATCTAGCGGAGGATGTGGCATCGCATATTCAAGATGCCAAGGCTCTGAGTGCGGGGAGCTGTCTCTGTCATAACGATTTACTGCTAGAAAATTTAGTTGCCGCCGATGATGGCGGTCTCTACGCCATCGATTGGGAATACTCAGCCATGGGTGATGCCTTCTACGAGCTTGCGGTCATTGTTGAGGGGCATGGCTTGAATGAGCAGCAACAGCGCTTACTACTGACGGAATATTTGCAGCGACCTCTGACAAGCGATGACTGGCGTCGTCTGTATCACTGGCGGGTTATTTACGCTTATTTAACGGTGCTCTGGTATGCGGTCCAGTGGTCTAGCGGTGTGATGGCCTCCGCCAAGACGGCCAATGATATTGTGCAGCAGATTTGTGCTTTGCGTACTCTTATGAAGATTGAGCCAATATAAAAGCCGCGCTGAATTGCTTCAACGCGGCTTTTTTCTCTCGATGGTATCAGTTAGCCTAAATAGTCAGGCCGCTTTCGCTTGGCTCTCGGCGGCTTGCTCGGCTGCATTGAGCACCGCTTTTAGTGAGGCTGAAATCACATCGCGATGTTTGGCTACCCCAATATAACGCTGATTATTGATAGACAGATGTACATAGGCAATCGCCTGCGAGTCTGTGCCGCTACCCAGTGCGTGTTCGCGGTAGTCCAGAATTTCTATCTTGTCGCCAAACTCCTGCTGCCAAGCGTCAGCCAGCGCGCTAATGGCGCCGTCGCCATGCCCTTGAAGATGGCTGATGCCTCGGCGATTCTTGTAGCTAAGGCTGAGCAAATCCTGCCCCGCGTTTTCAGTATTGTCTTGGCTAACTGAAAAATTTTGAATGCTGATATTCCGGCTCGTTTGCAGATAATGGGCGTCGAACAAATCCCATATTTGCGCCGAGGTGACTTCGCCAGAAATTTCCTCTGCCCGCGCTTGTACCATGCGACTGGCGTCTATTTGCAGCCAGCGTGGCAGTTCTAAGCCGTAGTCATTTTCTAGCACCCAGCTCACACCGCCTTTGCCGGACTGGCTGTTAATACGAATGACCGCTTCGTAGCTGCGACCCAAATCGGCGGGGTCAATGGGCAGGTAGGCAACTTGCCAAGGCTCATCAGCTTGTTGCTTGCTCAGGCATTTACGGATTGCATCCTGATGGCTGCCAGAAAAGGCAGTAAAGACCAACTCGCCGGCATAGGGGTGACGGGGATGAAGTGGTATCGCCGTGCAGTGTTCTACCACCGCAATGATCTCATCCATATCAGCCAAATTTAGACCGGGGTCTACGCCCTGGCTGTAGAGGTTCATGGCCATAGTGACAATGTCCATATTGCCGGTGCGCTCGCCATTCCCCAGCAGCGTACCTTCAACCCGATCGGCGCCCGCCATAACGGCCAGCTCGCCAGCGGCAACGCCACAGCCGCGATCATTGTGGGTGTGTACGCTCACGGTAATATCTTTGCGATAGCGCGTGTTGCGGCAGAACCATTCGACTTGATCGGCAAACACATTGGGGCTGGCGCACTCGACGGTTGCCGGCAAATTGATAATGATGGGATTCCCGCTGTCGCGCCATTCTGCAATCACCGCGTCGCTGACTTCGACCGCAAATTCAATCTCCGTGCTGCTAAAACTTTCCGGCGAATATTGGAATGACCAGTTGGTTTCAGGCTGACGGATAGCATACTCCTTAACCCACTTTGCACCCTGTATCGCAATATTGCTAATGCCTTTTTTATCCAGACCGAAAACCCGTTCACGCTGCACCGGACTGGTGGAATTGTAAACGTGAACAATGGCGTTCTTAGCGCCTTTCAGTGCCTCGTAACTGCGGGCAATCAGTTCTTCACGGGCCTGAGTTAACACTTGGATAGTGACATTGTCAGGAATGCGATCTTCTTCTATCAGCACCCGCACAAAATCGAAGTCCGGTTGTGACGCGGCGGGGAAGCCCACTTCAATTTGAGTGAAGCCGAGTTTGACGAGTAGATCCCACATACGCAGTTTTTGCTGCACGTTCATGGGCTCAACCAATGCCTGGTTACCATCGCGTAAATCTACAGAACACCACTGTGGTGTTGTCGAGATGGTGTTATTGGGCCACTGACGGTCTGCTATGCTGATGACCGGTGTGGGCCGATATTTGCGGTGGTTGAACTCGCCCATGATCTGACTTTCCTTTTGCGTTAGTGTTCTACGTAAATAGTGTGGGGTAGGAGCCCGGTGTACCGGGCGTTTTACCGTGTTTCCTTGGCCATCTTTTGTAAAAGCTGGTGTTTTCGTGCGTGCTGAGCGCGGGGTGTAGCGGTCAGTGCGACGTAGTGTGCGGAGCGGTAACTCCACGGTCCCCAGTATAGGGGCAACGCTTTGGCAGGGGATTGCGAAGTTGTGCTTAGAATGGTGTCAATGTAATCGATAGTTGCTTAAAATATTAAATTAATGGCATATTATGCCTATATTCTATGGGTGGTTGGAATAAAATGAGTTTAGATGGCTACGATCGGCGGATTTTAGAAGCTTTGCAAGAGGATGGTCGCCTGAGTAATCAGGATTTGGCTGATCTTATTGGTTTGTCACCCTCGCCGTGTTTGCGACGGGTGAGGCGCTTAGAAGAGGCGGGGCTGATTGCCGCCTATCGCGCCGTGCTAAATGCTCGTGCGCTGGGGCTAAATTTAATGGCGTTTATTCAGATTAGTATGGATAGGCATACACCGGAGCGTTTCGAGAATTTTGAACGCCATGTCGGCGAGCTACCCGAGGTCTTGGAATGTCATTTGATCACCGGTCAATCGGCGGACTATTTGTTAAAAGTGATAGTTGCCGATATGGACGGCTTTCAGGCTTTGCTGCTCAATAAGATCACTCGAATAGATGGTGTGACCGGCGTACACTCAAGCTTTGTGATGAAGTCTCCGGTGAGTAAAACCTCGCTGCCCTTGTTGTCATCACCAGCGGGCTGATATCGTTGAATGCGGCGATATTTAACGACGAAAATAGATAATAAGAGAGGGATTTATGGAAAAGATTTTTGTAGCAAATCTTGATGATATTGAGACGGATGCCCTGTTAAGTAAAAATGTCAGTGGCAATAAAGTATTACTGAGTCGAATAAACGGCCAGATTTGCGCGGTAGAAAATCGCTGTCCTCATCTGGGCTTGCCGCTCGCCAAGGGTAAAGTATGCGACGGCGCGGTGGTGTGTCCCTTCCACGGTTCAAGTTTCGACCTCCTTAGTGGTGAGAATATTGATTGGACCAACGCATTTGTCGGTATGCCCATGCCGGGATGGACCCATAAACTGATTGCCCTCGGGAAATCGCCACAGCCACTGAAAACTTTCAAAGTAGAGTGCGAAGGCGAACAAATTTTTATTTACGTATAAGAAGTCAGTTAAGCAGCGTCTTAAGGAATAAAATGGCAGTTGATTTTGAAGTCGTCACCATTACCCATGCGATTCAGCAAGCCGTCGCGCCCGTGTTCTTGCTGGCGGGTATTGGTGGTATTTTAAATGTACTAACTAATCGCTTGGCGCGGATTATTGATCGCAGTCGCAATTTACACCACCGCTTAGAAACTGTGAGCGAAGAGCGTCGTCTAGTGATTCTCGACGAGTTGGCAATGCTCACTCGTCGGGCGCGGGTGGTGCATCGCGCTATTGGCTTTAGTACTGCTAGCGCACTGCTGGTGTGTGTGGTGATTGCCATGTTGTTCTTGAGTGCGGTCATGAGCTGGAATAGCAGTGTTGCCGTGGCCTTGCTGTTTGTTTTTGCGATGTGTTTTTTAATAGTGGCCCTAACCGGATTTTTACGCGAAATTCAGTTAGCCACGCGGATTATGTTAAACGGTCCTTAAGCCTAAGTATTGAAACGGCATAGGCGATTAGCCAGGGAGGCGTGATGATTACCTTATATGGATTTGGTGAGGCGTTTGGCATGGTAGATGCCAGTCCCTTTGTGTTGAAGATCGATGCCTATTTACGCATGGCGGGCTTGGATTTTGAGCGCAAGTCTGTCATTTCTAATTTGCGTACCGCTCCCAAGGGCAAGCTGCCGTATATCGTCGACGATGGTAAAACCATTGCGGACTCGGCCTTTATTATCGAATACTTAAACGACAAGCCCGGTGTCACCATGAGTTCTGCTCTGAGTCCTGAGCAGCGCGCACACGCTTATTTGATCGCAAAATCCTTGGATGAAAATTTCTACTGGTGCTTGCTGTATTCACGTTGGCTTAGTGATCAAACCTGGCCACTAACCAAGCAGGCGCTGTTCGGCGCTCTGCCTTTTCCTATAAGCCATATTGCCGCGGCAGTCGTGCGCAGGAATATCCGCGCTGCTGTTTATAAGCAGGGCATGGGCCGGCATTCAGAGTCGGAAATTCAACAGATATATATTAATACCCTAGACAGTCTTTCGGTTCTGCTGGGCAGTAAAAGCTACTTTATGAACGATAAACCCAGCGTACTCGACGCATGTGTTTTCGGTTTTCTAGGCCAAGTTATTTTAGCCGATGTCGCCAATGATTTTAGCACTATTGCCATGCGGTATGAGAATCTAGTGGCCTTCTGTAATCAGATTCAAAAGCGTTATTACACTGGAGTTTAGCACTCTATTCACAGTGTGTTGATTTATCCTAAGGGGGGCAACCGTCACAAGAGCGGTCAATTGTTGTTATAACATCGCTAAGGCACTTAAACACTAGACTCCTTCCCATTAACACATTGACGAGTTACTTAACTCATTGAAATTTCTAAAAAACGGGATATGATCAGGGGAACGGAATGTTTGGCAGAATTAAAGGAAATCATTCTTCGTTTGACCGGCGCTTGCTACTCGCGAGACATACATTTTATTGAATTTCCGTATATTTTTTAATCCATGCTGAAGCCCCGATTTTGATAAGCGGGCCAAAGCGATAAGGGCCTGAGTCGTTATAAACTCTCGGGTGTCATTGAAACAGGGTCAATATCTGTGATCGAAGGGGAATGCTTCTGTGGCGCGGTGCGATACCGAATTGACGGCGCACTGAAGAATGCACGTTCTTGCCATTGCTCTCGATGCCGAAAGGCATTCAGTGGTGCCGCCTCAGCGTACGCTGAATTGGAAAGCCCGAAAAGCTTTGTCTGGGTAGCGGGCGCGGAAAATGTGACCCGGTGCAGTTCGCAAGTTGACTGGGGGCTGGGGTTCTGTAGAACCTGTGGCTCGACTCTATGCGGCTACTTCAAAGAATCTGTGCACGGTGTCACGCTCGGTTGTGTGAATGGTGATCCTGGGATTGAAATTGGCGCCCATATCTTCGTTGGGTCCAAGGCTCCCTGGGATCATGTCGGCGGGGATGCTCCTCAGTTCGAGGGGCATCAAGTACGATTGCCTTAATATTGATAAAGCAGCAGCGCTTTGGGAGTAAATATGAAAGCTACTTGGAATGGGGTGATATTGGCCGAGTCTGACGACACAATCGTTGTGGAAAATAATCACTATTTCCCAGCCGATGCGATCAAAAAGCAGTACTTTTCCGAAAGTGCTCATACGTCGCACTGCCCTTGGAAAGGTACTGCAAGCTACTTTTCAATCGACGTTGCGGCGCACCGCAATGAAAATGCGGCCTGGTACTATCCGGAACCACTTGAGGCTGCTGCTTCCATTCGCGGTCGGGTGGCGTTTTGGAAGGGCGTTGAGATCGGGGAGTGATGACGCCCGACAAATCGTTGCAGTGGACTTTTTTGACTCGCCACTCATTTTTGCTTGCATAAAAACGTGCCTTGCCTCGAAATCCGCTGAGCTCGGGCGTTATTAATCTTAGCTATAAGTGAGGCGTCTTCTAAATTAGTGCTTTTCTTGCACTCCATACTTGGAGGTAGCTAGGTGCTATTTTCGACTATCAAATTCATATCAATCGCCGCAATTGCCGCTGAAAAGTGCGGCGGGACAGGCAAAACGTTGCGCTTCTTTTGCCTGTCCCCGCTGCAGGGCGTTGAGGCTGTAGAAAAACCTACCAACTTACATCTGATTCTGGTTTTTGAGCGCCTGCTTATTACCCGTTCAGGAAGTGGCTGCTTAGATACTGGGTGTGTCTGGCTCTAGCGTCACATTAGCGGTTAGTCGCTGAATTTCAAATCATCAACTGTGTCGTAAACCCAGGGCAGTTCAGTTCCTAGCTTCCATTTCTATCCTAATATGGGAAAGGTTGGGAATAAGGCAATCCTAGGGGGCGCGTTTGAAATCGCCGATATATTGACTAAGCTAAACCCAAGCCCGTCTGCTATCCGGTAGCGTACTGAACAAGCTACTCAGCCAATACCTTGATCATTACTAGGCAAGCCTGACACATGAAATCAAAAACCGGAAAATTAACACGTTTCATTCAACAAAAGCTCGGCAATACCCCTGAGTCTGAGGCCTTAAGTGCCTTAGCGAGCCGTTACTGGGATGTTACCGCCAGTGAAACCATTGCCAAGCGCAGCGCCGCTGAGCTGCTCGGTACGGTTCAGTCACACTTGAGTCTTGCCGAATCACGACGTCTCGACCAGCCGAAAATAAGCATTAGCGAGCAGGGCGACAGCGGTCTATTGGTATTTGAAATGGTGACCAAAGATCGGCCATTCATCTTTGATACGCTTTCCAGCCTAATATACGATGCCGGCTACACGGTGCTCTTATCGCACCATCCCATTTTCTGGGTAAACCGAGACAAGGTCGGACAACTTCTTGATATCGTTGCACTCGATCGCAAGCAACAAGAGCTCACCGACTACCGCGCCGAGTCATTTGTGCGCTATGAGCTGGAAGCTTCCCCAAGTGCAATATCACACACTCGCCTAAAACAGCGTATCCGCAAAGCACTTAGCACTATCGAGCAGATTGTTAAGCACTGGCAGCCCATGCGGGAAAAAGCGGAAGCGCTGCAACTCTATTATTCACAAAGCCCGGCGCCGATGAAAACAAAACCGCGCCGGCAAATTTGTAATTTTCTTAGCTGGCTTACCGCCAATAACCTCACCTTTCTTGCTTATGTTGAAATGCAAGTTAAGCAACAGGGTGGCCAAAGAAGCTTGCATGCAATCGAATCATCACGGCTCGGTTTGAAATTAGAATCTACCCCTTGGGAGCACATCGAATCGCCACAGCAGCGCCAACAGATTTTAGAGCACTATTTAGAAAGTCCACGCGTACTTACCATTACCAAATCGACCGAGCTGGCGCCCATCCGACGTTTTGTGCCCATGGACTATATCGCCATTAAAGATTTTAACGCCAAAGGCGAGCTGAAAGGTGAACACCGTTTTTACGGTTTAATGACCCGCGTCGCCTATAACAGCCGCGCACTTGATATTCCGTTGTTAGCTGACCGTATCCACGCCGCCATGAACCTCGCGCATTTCCCGTTAGGCAGTCACAACGGCAAAGTGATGCTGCAAACACTGGAAACCTTTCCTCGCGATGAACTATTTCAAAGCAGTGCCAAAAAATTATTTGAAATCGCCATGGGCCTGGTCGCCATAGAAGAACAGAATCGTGTGCGGGTGTTCAGCCGTACCGACCCCTTTCATCGTTACTACTCTATTCTGGTCTACATTCCCCGAGAGCAGTACAGTCAGTACGTTCGCGAGAAAATACAAACTTTAATAGCCGCAAAACTGAATGCAGATAGTAGCGACTTTGCCATTTATTTCACCGACAACCGTATGGCGCGCCTACATCTCATTGTTCAAGTTCGCACCGAGGAAGCGAAAAGCTTAGATAATGCAGCACTGGAAGAAATGATCAGCGGCGTCACGGAAAGTTGGCCGGAAAAGCTGAAGTCGGTACTTTATAGCAAGCATTCGCGCAAAACCGCGCAACAGCTATTTCTTCACTACGGCGAGGCTTTTACCGCGCCCTATATTGCCAAGACCACTATTGAAACCGCCACCGATGACATAGAACAGCTGGAGCAATTACAAAAATCAAGTAATAACTTAGCGGTAAAAATTTACCGCGACGCATCCCGCCCCGACGAGCGAGTTGAACTACGTTGTTATTTTAAGGACCAGCCGCTGCCGCTCTCCGACATACAGCCGCGGCTAAGCAACCTCGGATTGCGCCTAGTAGTGGAAGATTTATACCCAGTTACCATTAACAACGATAAAACATACTGGATTCAGGATTTTCGTGCCCGGACAGCCGTCAATGTGAATCACGTGTTTTGGCACGACGCCAGTCAATTTGAGCAGGCTTTTATCGCCATTCACAAGGAATTATGTGACGACGATGATTTCAATCGTTTGATTATTAGCGCCGATATCAGCTGGCGTGAAGCCTCGCTAATTCGCGCCTATTGCCGTTATCTAAAACAGCTAGGCAGCCACTTCGAACAAAATTATCTCAGTAAGTTATTGGTTGATAACAGCGGCATCAGCCGCCTGTTAATCGATTTATTTCACGCCCGTTTCAAGCTGCATGTCACTGATCGCGACAGCCTACAAATAAAGCTAACTGAACAATTAGACATTGCACTGGAATCTGTCCAAAGCCTTGATGCCGACCGTCTATTCCGCAGCTTACGCAGCCTCATTATGGCAACGTTGCGCAGCAACTATTATCAAAGCGAGAATGAGCAAGCCTTAAAAAATGCCATATACGCCTTCAAATTTTCGACGCGAGATATCCCAGAGGCACCAGCACCGCGGCCGCGATTTGAAATCTGGGTGCACGCGCCGCGCTTTGAAGCAGTGCATCTACGCGGCGATAAAGTCGCTCGCGGTGGCCTGCGCTGGTCAGACCGGCCGGAAGATTTTCGCACCGAAGTCCTCGGCTTAGTGAAAGCGCAAATGGTTAAAAATGCCGTTATCGTCCCCGTCGGTGCCAAGGGTGGCTTTGTGTGCCGCCGTTTACCCGAGAACGGAACGAGAGAGGCCACCCAAGCTGAGGTGATCCGCTGCTATAAAGATTTTATTGGAGCAATGTTATCGCTAACCGACAACCGACAAGGCGACCGTGTCATTCGCCCGCCGTTAACGGTTTGTCACGACGACGAAGATCCCTATCTTGTGGTTGCCGCTGACAAAGGCACGGCGGCATTTTCCGATATTGCCAATAGCGTCTCCAAAGACTTCGGCTTTTGGATTGGCGACGCCTTTGCTTCAGGTGGCTCCAATGGCTACGACCACAAGAAAATGGGCATCACCGCCAAAGGTGGCTGGGAAGCGGTCAAACGGCATTTTCGCGAACAGAACAAAGACATCCAACGCCAAGAATTTACCACGGTGGGCATTGGCGATATGGCCGGCGACGTGTTTGGCAATGGCATGCTGCTATCGAAGAAAACGGCCTTAATCGCGGCCTTCAATCATCTGCATATTTTTCTTGATCCGACACCCAATACCGAAGAAAGCTGGAAGGAGCGCAAACGCCTATTTAAACTGCCCCGTTCAAACTGGAGCGATTACGACAAAGCACTTCTGTCAAAAGGCGGCGACATTTATTCCCGCACATTAAAAAGTATTACACCTAGCGAGCAAGCCTGCCGCGCATTGGCCTTGGAACACCGCGCTTACACCCCAGATGAACTGATTTACCACATTCTGCAAGCCCCGGTGGACTTACTTTGGAACGGCGGTATTGGCACCTATGTCAAAGCAGAGAGCGAAACTCATCAACAAGCGGGAGATCGTGCCAACGACAATCTCCGTGTGAACGGCGCGCAATTACGCTGCAAGGCGGTAGGCGAAGGTGGTAACTTGGGCCTTACCCAAGCCGGGCGTATTGAATACGCGCTGAAGGGTGGGCTGTGTAATGCTGACTTTATCGACAATTCGGCCGGTGTCGACTCATCAGACAATGAGGTCAATATAAAAATACTGCTTAACGAGCTTGTCGCCAAACAAGCAATAAGTTTTATCGATCGAAATAAACTGCTGAAAAGCATGACCAAAGATGTGGAGCGGCAAGTTCTACGCAGTAACTACCTGCAAACTCAATCGATTAGTATGGTTGCCTCGCAATCGCCGGAGCGCTTGGGTGAGCAGGCTGAACTGATCCGCATATTAGAACGCGACGCCGGGCTGGATCGAAAACTCGAATCACTACCCGATGAAAAAACCATTCAAGGCCGCCGCACTGCAGGACTCGGGCTCACCCGCCCTGAGCTAGCCTGCCTATTGTCTTACTCCAAAATACATATCAATAAAATTTTGCTGGATTCTACTGTTCCCGAAGATCCCTATCTAGCACAGGAGCTATACCGCTATTTCCCGCAACAATTAGGTGAACGCTACCCCGACGAAATCAGCCAGCACCGCCTGCGCCGAGAAATTATTTGCACGGTGATTACCAATAGCTTGGTAAACCGCATGGGTAGCGCCTTTGCCCATCGTTTAAATGACGAGCTTGGCAACAGCTTCGAAGATATCGCTCGCGCGTATACCGTTGCGCGTGATCTTTTCGACATTCGCTCACTTTGGACGGACATTGAAAAACTAGACAATAAAGTGCCCGACGAATTACAAACGCGCATGATGGTTGAAATCCGCCGCCTCGTAAAACATGTCACGCTATGGCTAATCAACAACAAGGAGCAACTAAACAATATTCAGAGCTTAATAAACCGCTACGCTGCAGACATAAAGTTGCTGGGCGACGAAGTTAAACACTATTTGTCTGAGGATGAGTTACAACTCATTGAGCATCGTATTACTGAGTACTGCAACAGCGGCATTCCACGCCAAGTGGCGCAACGGGTTGTTATGCTCAAAGCCCTGTTCGCGAGTCCCGACATCACTTGGCTGAAGGAGCACACCAGCGTTTCTGCAAAAGTTTTAAGCGAAATCTACTTCAGATTGGCGGAGTCCTTACAAATAACTTGGGTGCGTCGGAATATCGACAAACTCACTGCCGAGTCCCGCTGGCATGCATTGGCCCGCAACGCCCTGCGCGATGATTTATATCAGCGTCACCGCGAGCTCTGCGCCAAAGTGGCCGGCGACATCGACGTGAATGGCCACATCGCGACGGAGCTCGATAACTGGCTGGACGGCAACAATGTTCAAACTGGGTATTTGAGCAACTTGATTGCAGAGGTTAAAAGTACTCAGCAAGCCGACTACCTAAGCTTATCGGTCATATTGCGGCAGTTGGGACGGCTGTCCGCATAATCGTACTTTTTTCTTTCTGATTGTCCGCTAATTATCTGTCATTTGGTTTGACGTATAAGGTCGACAACCGCAGTAACATTCGGTCAATACGTACTGAAATTGCTGCGTCTGTGACATACCATCTCCAGATCAAGCTGGGAACGACGCTTTGATAATGAAGTAGTATGATTTCAGTAAAGCTAGGGAAGGTGCCTTTGTTATGTTTAAAATTGTAGTCAGTCACAGCAATGACCCGGACACACGCTCAGCTACCGAAGACCTTCTCCTTCAGTGCGATAAACAGCTTGATGGGCAGATGCCAACGGCGGGGCTGCTATTTGCAGCTATTGATTTTGATCATCAATCACTGCTAAACGACATTATGGATGCATGGCCTGACCTGCAACTGATTGGCTGCACCACCGATGGTGAGGTTTCCTCGGTACTTGCGTTCCAGCAAGATTCCGTCACGCTGATGCTGTTCTGCGCTGACAACTCGATTCAAATCAGTGCAGGTATCGGCAGCGACGCATCGAGTGACGCGGCGGCAAGCGCCAGATCGGCTATCACACAGGCGACACAAGCTTTGACCAAGCCCGTGCGCTTATGCATTACGGTGCCTGAAAGCCTAGGGGTCAACAGTAAGGCCATTCTCGACGGTCTAGCAGATGCACTGCCCAATGGCGTACCTGTGGTGGGAGGCTTGGCCGCAGACCGATGGCAATTCGACACCACCTACCAATTTCACGGTCGATCTTTGTATTCTAGTGCAGTGCCGGTGTTACTGTTTGCTGGCGCCTTGCGTTGCGCCCATGGGGTTGCCAGCGGCTGGCAGCCAATAGGTAATCCGGGTATCGTGACGCGCTCGAAAGCTAACACAGTTTACGAAATAGATGGTGAGCCGGCACTGTCTTATTATCGAGAGTATCTCGGCAAACACGAACCGTCATCCAACTACCCGCTTGCAGTCTTCACTGAAGACGACCAGTTTTACTTGCGTGCTCCCAGCGGTGAATTTGATACAGAAACAGGTAGCGTTAATTTTTTCGCTGAAGTACCAGTGGGTGCTAAGGTTCAGATGAGCGAGTCAAATAGGGATGATATTCTGGCGGCCAGCCGCGAATCGATGCTACAAGCTGTCGCTGCTTATGGCCCCGGCGAGCCTGTCGCGGCGCTGTACTTTTCTTGTGCAAGTCGGCGTCAGCTATTGGGAACCCGCACACACGAAGAATTCGAACAAGCACGCGACAGCATTGGTATCAGCGTACCGAGTTGCGGCTTTTACACCAACGGCGAAATTAGTCCCATGGAACTTGGCGCAGCTACCCATTTTCACAATGAAACGTTTATTTCGCTATTGATCGGTTCCGAATAAAATTCCGATAAGCAGGCCAATAATTGATGTCAACCGAAACAGAAAAGCAACTTCGCATTCTGCGCAAGCAGCTCGAGCGCTCAGAAGCCGACCGTGCAGAATTAGAAATTAACAAAGAAAAAGGCGACGCATTACTGCATAACGTGATTATTGAGCTGCGCGAATCCAAGCAAGACCTAGAATCAAAAAGCACACTGCTGGAACAGGCGCTAAAGGAACTGCACTCAGCCCAAGATGTGCTGATTCAATCGGAAAAGATGTCAGCCCTAGGTCAACTGGTGGCGGGTGTGGCACACGAGGTCAATACACCCATCGGCGTTGGTGTGACCGCCGCGTCACATATGCAAAGCGCGACACAATCATTGCTAGACAAGGTAGAGGAAAATACGCTCACGCACAGCTTTGCTAGTACTTCAGTGTTACACATTCAGGAATGCGCGGATATCGTTTTACGCAATCTGCTGCGTGCTGCGGACCTTATCAACAACTTTAAGCAGGTTGCAGTTGACTGTTCGTTTCAGAGCAATCGCGTCTTCAATATAAATGAGTATCTCAATAGCGTAATAATCTCAGTGAAATCGTTGCTCGATAAACGTGATGTCACTGTGTCGATTGATGGCCCACTAGAACTTTCCATATATAGCGATCCCGGATCATTTGCTCAAGTCATCACCAACTTCGTTACTAATTCCCTCGCCCATGGCTTTGTCTCTAACAAGCCGGGACATATCCACATCGACTTTGAAGCGCAAGGCGACTGCTTGTGCTTGCGCTACCGAGACGACGGTGCGGGTATTAGCGCTACGCATATTAAACAGATATACGAACCATTTTTTACGACTCGGCGTGGAGAGGGCGGGAGTGGTCTAGGCCTGAATATTGTATTCAATATAATAGTAAATAAACTCAAAGGTAGTATCCATTGCGACAGCGAGCTCGGCGAAGGTTGCTGCTTTACGGTGATACTTCCAGGCCTGCAAACAGCATAGAATAGAGCGAGGAAAAATAAATTTCTGGCGCATAGCTCTTGATTGATTCATTGCCAAACTGATTTTTACAGTACAGACCTCGGATGTAATAATCCCGGCCGGTCAGATGGCTTGGAGCTACTTGTTCACCGCAGCCGCCAAACTTTCTGGATTCCCGCCCCGAGAAAGTGTGAGGGGCGGTCACTCTGGCTGACACTCGGGAAATTTCGGATCGGGGTGGCGTGAGATAAAGATTCGGTCTGTATGCACAAAAAGTTTGAGGCGTTTCGGCACTGCCGACCCGGAGGCCTCTTTTCGGAGTCTCTTCGCTGATTAGCCTCAAAAAGGCCGGGAAGTCACAAAAGCGGTCATGCAGCACCGCTATATCAACACGCAAGCCTTAAGTCCGAGTTAAAATGTAAACGTAATATATTGCTCTTAGTACTTGCCAAGCGAGATTCTAGTCTTTGCTGGCATGGCATTAGGTAAGAGCGCGCGCCTTATTTAGCCAAAATGCGTTTAAGCGTCTGATCAATAATCTGTTCTCTTTCCTGCAACTTGTGCGGATGAGCAAGCAGCCCCTCGATCACGTAAATCAGTAATTTTGCATCAAGTTGCGCCTCGTCAAGGCACACCTCGGCGTTGACCAGCTCTGACACCGATAGTTGTTCTACCATCGTATGAAACTGTTCGTGCCAGACTTGCACTTTGGTGGAATGGTTTACGCGGGAGTGAACATCAGTCATCAATGAACCTGAGTTCTCAATTTGGCCAATCAGTGTTAGCACTCTTGCTCTGAACGTTTGCTCGCGTAACGTGGCCATCTCGGCTATGGCTTGAGACACCACTCGGTTTAGTACAGCAATCAGGACGTCGTCCTTGTTTTCGAAGTACCAGTAAATGGTATTCGCGGCCACACCGGCGCTTCTAGCGATTTCGGCCATAGAGGTTTTGTCGTAGCCCTTTTCCTTAAGTAGCGCCATGGCTACAAGCTCGATCTCTTCCTTTTTAACTTTCGGTTCCAAGTGGCGTTTGTTGCGGGCCAAGGCAAGCTCCTGTGAGGCCGACTGATGGCCTGTTGCGTCTATTTGTTGATTGGGATTCAAGATACATGATACATTCTTGAATGTCATTCTAGAAACAGGCAGGCGTAGAGCTTGCTGACACAAAGGGGCTTACACATGACTCAGTCGATCTGCCAGAAAGGCTCATTTACTCACCAGCAAACACGGTGCGCGGCAACGCTGCATAAGCGCCAGAATGCAGACGCGTCAGCGTATCCGACGATTCTGATCGTTCACGGATGGGGCGCTACCCAGCTGACGCTGATCACAAACTACATCGCCGCGTTTAACGACGCTGGGTTTTGTGTCGTCACGTTTGACTACCCCGGCTGGGGAGACAGCGAGGGTCTCCCGCGCAATGTCATCAGTCCATGGCGGCGCGAAAAAGTTGTCGAGAGCGCGCTGGCATATACCAAGTCACTGCCTGATGTTGATGAGACGAATATAATTCTGTGGGGTAGTTCATTCGGTGGCGGGCATGTCGTAAGGATCGCCGCAGAACACCCGGAATTGCGCGGAGCCATTGCGCAGGTGCCGATGCTTGATGGCTTGCTCGCCGTCAAGTCCGTGCCCTTGGCGCGTATGTTGCGATTTGGCGTCGACATTCTGCTTGATCTGCTCAACCCCTTCAGCACCCGTTATGTCCCAATTATCTCTGAGGCCGGTGGCTACTCATCAATGGATCGCGACGGAGCCTGGCGGGTAGAAGAATGGATAAGGGCCAACCTGACGCAACTTAATGACAACCGCGTCGCGGCCCGATCCTTGGCTACGATGGCGTTTTATCGCCCGTTTAAATACCTGCAGTCGATCCAGATTCCGACTCTGGTCATTGGCGCGACACGCGATACCGTCGCGCCATTTGATGAAGATAAAGTAAAGCGAATGTCTTCAGAGGCTATTGAAATTCGTACTATCGATGCCAACCACTTTGACCCCTATCTCGAGCCTTGGTTTGAGGGAAATATCAAGCTACAGCTGGATTTTGCGACCAGAATTATTGCACGTTGAAACCTGATAGCTACGTAAAAAATGTTGTTGCAGCGCACAAGTATTTCTATAACGAATAAGAGTGGGATAAATATCTGGGCGGCTGATAAGTCTGATCGTTTAATCTAAGAAGCTATTAAATCGTTCGCCCCTTGTAGACCGCAGTGCATTCTCGTTGATTGTCCATAGTGAGTTGCGAGCTCTATATCCACAGTCTGACCACAAGAGGTCCGCTTTTTACCAGATCAGGAAATGCCCCTTAGTTACTGGGAGTGTTTGGCTCTAGTGTCACATTAGCGGTCAGTCGCTGAATAGCGCTGAGTACTTGGGGAAGTCCAGTCAAGCTCGTATTCAGCAGCACTGCGCTCACTAATTCCGGTGGAAATTACTTAAGCAATTGATTTTTATTGAGAAGTGATTATGCTCAGCACTAAGGGATTCCACATCAAATGCAGGATGCACACAAATGAAAAAACCATCTCAGGCTTACTATCACTCTGATTTAAATAGAATTATCCTGCTTAATCATCTCAAGGCTTAGACTCGCTATGTACACGAGTTATAAAGCGCAACGCATTAGAATTTACTGTTAAGTTTCACAAGGAATCACCTATGAGCGAAACGAAAATAATAATTGATCTAACAGGCCCCGCGATGATTTTCGCAACGATTGCTGGCCCTGTTCTCGCTGTATGGGCATCTGAGTGGCGACACTCTCGTAGGTCGAAGCATGAGGCTCGTGAGAGAGTTTTCCAAACACTGATGAGCACCCGAGCAACAAGGCTGAATATCGTTCACGTCGAAGCTCTGAATCAGATAGATTTTGTATTTCAAGATAAGAAATATAACCAGATTCGAGAGTCTTGGATGTTATACCGGCAGCATTTGCAGTCAATTGAATCTGCCTCAGTTGGCGAGGCTCAAGCTGTCTGGCAGTCAAAGGCAAATGATCTTTTTGCAAATTTGCTTCACGAGATTGCAAAGGGTTTAAATTTGTCATTTACTAAATCCTATATCATTGATAAGTCATACCGACCTGATGCCCACCTTGCTAATGAGCTGGATTTTATTGAAATCCGCCAATTAATCTTGCAGGTATTAAAAGATGGTCGCCCTATAAATATTCGCTCCGTAGATGAGTCAAAAACTTAACAAATCAAAGCAGCATCGCCTTCGGCTGGACGCGCTAAAGCGCGCCGCTGTTTGAGGCGTTAGCTCCGGTAATCCTCCCTATGAGATCACGATCCCAAACACTAGCTAGAAAGTCTGTAGATGCGATGGTTGCGGCTATTGAGGCATACAACAAACCTAGCTTTTCCTACCGAGAGGAAACTTTCGCAATTCTCGCTATAAACGCGTGGGAGTTGTTATTGAAAGCCCGGATTTTGCAGCTGTCAGGGAATAAGATCAGCTCCGTACTCAAATATGAGAAGCGGAGAAAGGCCGATGGCGAAATGTCTACTAAACTGTACCGAGCCCAAAATAGGTCAGGGACACACCTGTCAATAGGAATGTTTAAAGCCTTTGATCTTCTGGAGCATGAATACGGTGACAGCATGCCAGCAGAGGTCAGGAAGAACTTAGAGCTCTTGTGTGAAATTAGAGACAACTCGATTCATTTTGTGAACAAAGGCTTTGATCTGGCATTGCTTGTACAGCAGCTCGGTACAGCATGTCTCAAAAATTATTTGGTGGCGGTGAGACGGTTATTTGGCATAGATTTATCAGATTATAACTTCTTCTTAATGCCTCTGGCCTTCTACGGAAGTGATGCAGGGCTGCAGGGAGTATCTCTTAACGCCGAAGAAAAGAAGCTATCGACGTATCTGAGAGCCGAAACGCGGGTTCCAGAATCCGAAGCCGAGCCGGGCTACTACAACGTATCCTTGAACGTGAATGTTAAGTTCACTAAATCTAAGAGCGATGATTCTGAGCACGTAAGAATTACAAATGATCCAGACGCCACTCCCATAACCATGACAGAAGAAGATGTTAGGGAAAAGTATCCTTGGGACTACAAAATCCTGACTAC
This sequence comes from Zhongshania sp. R06B22, assembly GCF_040892595.1. Lineage (NCBI taxonomy): Bacteria > Pseudomonadati > Pseudomonadota > Gammaproteobacteria > Cellvibrionales > Spongiibacteraceae > Zhongshania > Zhongshania arctica. The sequence goes on from NZ_JBFRYB010000001.1 coordinate 1,778,863, forward strand.
TAGGCTCGGAAAACGCTATTCAGATTTCAAGATCAATAAGGAATACCATGATATTCGCAAGTCGTTAGAGTCCAACGAGAATTTTTGCAACAAGCGCTACCTAGATCCAGCAGTTCGTACAGGAATTGGAAAATGTTTTTACAATCCCAATATAATTAAAGAGTTTGATAAACATTACTCGAAAAAGAGCTAACAATTGCATGGAGTGGGACAATTTTTTCCACTACGGCCTTCGGCACTTCGTTCCAAAAATAGCCCCTCATGCAAGGCGTTAAGCAATCGAAAATACCAAACCTAAGGAGCAACAATGAAGTCATTACTATTTATTCTAGCAATCACCTTATCCACAGCTACTTTTGCAAAAGAGGCAATAGTAGAAAGTGGTTTCAAAGCTTTCAAAGAAGGCGGCGCCAATGCAGCATGGCCAGCATGGGCGAAAGGCGGGCCTCTTGATGGAAGCAAAGAATTGATAGCTCAAGCATCACAATTTGGAACTATTGCTGCTTACTACGGAAACTATGTCAGCCACGAGTATATTTCTGAGATAAAGTTGGGAGATAACAATAAAGTGTTGTATGTGATTATGAACATGGACAGCGGCCCACTTTATGGGGCGTTCTATCTGTATAAATTACCAAGTGGAAACTGGAGCGTTCCCAACTTTATGTTTCATATGCAAGCCCAACAAGTTTGGCCACAATGCATGTATTCAGTTTGTGGAGAGTAATGCTTAATAAGGCAATCAACCATTGCTACTTCGTGGCTAAACAGCCTAAATCGCGCTTCGCACACGGATGCCGGCTATGGCGGCGTTGAGGCTGTAGAAAAACATGCAAGCTTGCATCTAGGGCGCTGTTTTGACTGTCCGCTTTTTACCAATACCGGCCCTCGATTGAGAGTTCCAACACTCTTTTTACCATAAAGTGTCCAGCGCCAATTTTTACCGTACGTTTGCCAAATCGTTTATCTTATGGGCGGACCGACAAGCGGGAACGAAACCGGCTCACTGACTCGGCCGCTCGCCTAGTAAGCGGAGTGCCCCACTCACTGTAAATAGAGCAGTTAATACTGGCGTTCATTGCTGTGGTGTCGCGTAGCTGGCATCAATCTTGTTATTGCATATTGATGGTTTTATTTTTGGCTATATGCATTCAAAAGCTGGCGTCAGAATGAGACTAGGTTTACTCTCGCGGTTAATCTTTCCAGGCTTATTTTTCTGGCGGCCTAAAGAACTTCTTGATCATTATCGTTTAGTGGACGGCACTGCATTCTGTAGCTCGTCACCATCTAATCGTTTTTATACGCCGTTATAGCAAACAGGGAAATGTTGCTTATGAGTACACCAAAATACGCAGGCTTCTGGGTGCGTGTAGGCGCATCAATCATCGATTCAATATTGATTTTACTTGTGCTTGGCCCCTTGTTAACGGCGATATACGGTCGCGGCTACTGGTTGGGCGAAGATGGCATTGGCACAGGTTTAGATGTGTTGCTCAATTACGTGCTTCCCGCCGTTGCGGTGCTGATGTTCTGGGTGTATAAGTCTGCGACTCCTGGAAAAATGATGACCCATTTATGCATTGTTGATGCCCGCACTGGCGCAAAACCAACGACCACTCAATTTGTATTGCGCTACATCGGCTACTACGTGTCGATGATCCCCTTGTTTCTAGGGATCCTCTGGGTCGCTATAGACCCAAAGAAGCAGGGTTGGCACGACAAGATGGCAGGCACCGTGGTTATTGTGAAATCAGCAGAATATCAAGCCCAGGACGATAACGAGTCGTACGAATCGAGTTAGCGATGTAGAAGTGAGGTGAGTATGAATATTGTTATTGTTGGCGGTGGGGCAGGAGGTTTACCACTGGTAACAAAGTTAGGGAAAACCTTAGGCAAGCGCGGTAAAGCAAATATTACCTTGGTAGATGCCAGCCCCAGCCATATTTGGAAGCCCCGCTTTCACGAAGTCGCCACTGGCGCGATAGATTCAGATTTGGATGCGGTAGATTATCGAGCCCACGCCTATCAAAATCATTACAACTTTTCTAAAGGCCGCATGAGTGGCCTAGATCGTGATAAAAAAGACATTATCCTTGAGCCGGTCACTACATCAACAGGCAAGGAGATACTGCCCGAACGTCGTATTCCCTATGATTATCTTGTGATTACTGTGGGTAGCCTTGGCAACGATTTTAATACCGCTGGGGTGCGAGATCATTGTCTGTTTTTAGACACCCGCGAGCAAGCCGACCGCTTTCATGAACGATTTTTAAATCACTGCTCAAGCGCAGATTATTATCACGATCCTCTGTCAGTTGCGATTGTCGGCGGCGGCGCCACAGGCGTTGAGCTAGCTGCAGAAATTCACCACGCTGTGGGGCTGTTAAAACTCTATGGCCTTAAAGCGCTGGATCGTAGTCGACTGCAAGTTCACGTCATTGAGGCGGGGCCGCGCCTATTGCCCGCTCTAAGTGAGCAGATCGCAAGCGCCGCCCAGGCCGAGCTAGAAAACATGGGTGTAAAAGTGCATACCGCAACCATGGTTAAAGAAGCCGACGAGCAGGGCTTTATCACCGGCGACGGCGAACGTATTGACGCCGCGCTTTTGGTTTGGGCCGCTGGAATCAAGGCGCCGGATGTAGTGGGGCAGTGGGGTCTGCAGGTTAATCGTATTAACCAGTTGGTGGTTGATCCAAATTTACAAACCGCCGATGCCGCCATCTTCGCAATGGGTGATTGCTGCGCCTGTGAACTTGCAGCGGGCAAGAACGTACCACCGCGCGCGCAATCGGCTCAGCAAATGGCCAAGCACACAGCAAAGAACTTGCAGCGCATTGTTAAAGGGCAGCCACTTAAACCGTTTAGCTATCGCGATCACGGTTCATTGGTATCGCTGTCTGAATATTCCGCACTGGGGAATTTAATGGGCAGTATGCGCGGCGGCAGCTTTTTCATAGAAGGCTGGATGGCGAGAATAATGTACGTCAGCCTATATCGACTGCATCAAGCGGCTATCTATGGATGGTTGCGAACGGTGATGTTGCTAATGGCGGGGCGTTTTAATCGGTTGCTAAGGCCTAGATTGAAGTTGCACTAGCTTAAAAATTAGAGTGATGCGGCAATGACTAGGCCGATTTTCTGTAGTACGGCAAAGCAGCCCCACAATGAACGTTACATCTCATTGCGGGGCTTTTTATGTGGGCGCAGAAAGGCTGCTTGGAAGCATGTATTTAGCGCTTAGCGAGCGCGCTGGCAGTCAAAGCTTGATCTTCTTAGGTCTATTCACTTGCATATACGGTATTAAAATAAAGCGCACCGCGCTTAAGGTAAATTTCAGTGCTTGTTGCCGGAATGCAGTTTTTTAAGCTTGAAATAATGTATCTACCGTTCTCAGTTTTAATGGTGGCGTGTGATACTCCTTCCATCGTAGCGCCACCAAGAGTGTCACATTTCTGTACTTCACCCGCTATCACTTCTAGTACCTCACCACTTTTACTAATGCAAAGTGCTGTATAGAAACCAAGAATTAATAAAAAACTAACAATAATCCAGCGCATTTATAATCTATTTCATCCGTTCTGATAGTTGTAAGGTTTAATGACCGCAGCGGCGGTGGTCAGCGACAATTCAACATTAAGCTTGGAATAGGTTTTTGTAGATGGCCTTATTCATAGCTTCATTTGAGTTGATACCCAAGCCTATGCAGCTAACACGCACAAAGCGGTTTAGCGCTGTACCCAATGTAATACTTCTTGTGCCTGTATGAAATCCTCTGCGTCTTTACCTTGTAGCATTGATAAGGTGGCTAGTAGTCCTGCTTCGACGCAGCTGGCTGTGGCAACGGTAACTGAGTGGGGGGCGTCCATGACTGGCCATCCGGTCATTGGGTTAAGCACATGTGGGTAGCGTAGGCCGTCTCGAAGTAAGAACCGCCGAGCATCGCCGCTGGTTGCAAGACCGCCGCGCTGTAACTGGATGTTGGCGGACTGCAAACCGCCGATATTCTCGACACCCACTAGCCAATGTTCTTGATAACTTGGTGGTGCATTTGCAAATAAGTCGCCACCGAAATTCACCAGTATCGGCACATCGCTAAGGCTGCTCACTAACGCGGCGGCTTTGTCGACTGCATACTCTTTGCCAATACCGCCAAAGTCGATCTCCATGCCGGGTAGTAATGTTAAGTATGGGGATGACCATGTCACTTTATGCCAACCAATGATGGGCAGTATTGCAGTCACGTCATCCGGATTGGGAATGTGATTGCCGCCATCGAACTTCCATAGTCGACGTAATACCCCAGAGCTTAGATCAAATAGGCGGTCACTTATTTGATAGGCGTGGGTGGCGAAATCAATAAGATGAGTCGTCTCTTGATCTACTTCTAGGGTTTTTCCCTTGGCGTTATTAATGCGATAAACAATATTGTCGTCGCGGTAGCGACTGAATTTCGATTCTATACGCCAAGCTTCTGCGGCAACGGTTGAAGTGATTTGTTCGGCGAGGGCTTTACTGTCGCAGTCGATCAACACTTCGCAGGGGCTGGCCATCGCTTTAAAGCGACCTCTATATCCACGCTCGGTTTTTGTTACTAGCCACTCTCGATTCATGGTGTGCGGTTTCCCTGATGGAATAAAGAGTATCAGCCACCTTGATCTTCATTTCCAGTTTGGGCATCTGTGAAGGTCGAAATTATCATGTCCTTATTAAGAATTTGCGGCAGTACCACGGGGGCTTTGCCACCGCCCGGAAAGTAAACGTAAAGCGGTACACCGCTTCTGTTGTAGCGGGCTAGCAGCCTGCTGACTTCGGCGTCACGACTGGTCCAGTCGGCGACCATATAGCGAATATGTTGGTCTGCCATTGTGTTTTTTACTAAGTCTGTGTCTAAGACTAGGCGTTCATTGGCTTTGCAGGTGATACACCAGTCCGCCGTGACGTCGAGGAAGATTGCGCCGCCATCGTTTTGCAATGACGTGAGCCGCTCTGAACTGTAAGCCAATGCAGCGCCGTCTTTTGCAGTTGGAAATGCGCTTGCAGATAGATTCTCGGTCTCGGCCATACTGGGGCGTAACAAGGCCGAGCCGAGTATTGTGGCTGCGGCAATACCTGACACAATGGCGATACCGCGATGCCAATGTGCTTTTTTCTTCCAGAAATACAGCGCCATACTTATAAGTAGGCAGCCGATTAACACTAACATGGCAGCGTTAATACCTGCCTGCCTTCCAAGCACCCACAGCAACCATATGCCGGTGAGATACATAGGGAAGGCCATGACTTCTTTGAGAGTAATCATCCAGTTGCCAGGCCGTGGTAATAATCTGCCGAGACCGGGGATGATCGAGAGCAGTAAAAAGGGCGCGGCCATGCCCAAGCCCAGAGCGATAAATACCGTGAGCGCAACATACATGGGCTGTGTTAGCGCGAAGCCTAAAGACGCTCCCATGAACGGCGCAGTGCAGGGGCTGGCAACCACAACAGCCAGTACGCCGGTGAAAAATGTGCCCTTTAAGCCGCCTTTTTCTACTAGCCCTTGACCGACCCCTGCAATACCAGCACCGAACTCTACTACGCCAGAAAAACTTAGCCCCATGGCGAAGAATAAATACACGAGTGCGGCGACAAACCATGGCGATTGCAACTGATAGCCCCATCCCAATTCTTGCCCTGACGCTCTTAGAAACATCAGTAAGCCGGCAAAAAACATAAAACTTGCCACCACACCGGCGGTGTAAACCAGGCCGTGTATACGGCGCTCGGCCGCTGATGTATCGCTACTTTCTAAGAGGCTGATTGCCTTTAATGCGAGTACCGGAAAAACGCAGGGCATAAGATTTAGAATGAGACCGCCGACAAAGGCCATGGCGGCCATAATCAATAAACTCGCTGGCACCGCAGCCGCGATACGAGCTGGGCCAGAATCTGTTGACGTTATAGATTGCGCAGATGCTTGAAGCGAATCCTTTGGCTGCTCTGTTTGAGACGTCGCAGGTTTTTGCGGGTCTAGTGGTGTCACCAGACCCGCTTGGGGGTCAACCCTAAACCAGCGGTGATCTGGGGGGTAGCAGAGGCCGGCGTCGGCGCAGCCCTGCGAAGAGATCTTGATAGTAAACGGCGCTGTTGTCGGCAAGCTTAAATGGGATTGAAGCTGCTGATAGAACACCTCTACATCACCAAAATACTCATCATGCTTTAGCTTGCCCCCAGGGAGTTGAATGGCCAGCTTTTGAGTTTGCTCATCTACGCTCCAGCTCGCCTTGAATCCCTTGCCGTAAAGGTAATAACCCTCGGCAATCTGCCAATCCATTTCTAACTTGTTGCCGCTTAGCCGCGGCTTCATTTGGTAAGCCTGATCGACGGGTAAAAAATCACCTCCGCTTGTTGTGGTGGCAACCGTCTGGTCGACCTTAGCCTGGGTATCGATTGCCCAGCAAGATACTGAGAACAGGCCAAGTAGAATAAGCAGGGATGCAATAATTCTTTTCATGGAAATAAATCACCAATTAGGGTGTAAACACAAAATCGCGCACCGCGAAGTAATGCAAGTGCGCGCAATGCCGTCAACCTTGTGCCGTGTACGGCACTGGTGTTGATGGAGAGGGCTTAAAAGTCGTAGCCGATCCTTAACATCAGGGCGTCAACATCGGGATAAAGCTCTTGATTTTTTAGTTCACCAAATGCCTGCGCGGGCTCATCGCCGGTTTGTAGATAATATTCCAAGGCAACACTCCAGGAGTTCTGAGGATTGTCCTGACCGTATTCCATACCCACGGTATAGGCCATAAACTCACCTAAACGATAGTCTGCAGAAGCGTCAGAAGATGTGTCGCCCACGGTGGGTTGATCACCGGCAATAAAGAACGGCGTATAGAAGTCAGCCGCCGTCTGCTGATACACGCGCACATGGGGCTCGAGATATGAGGTCTCGCCAAATTTCCACCGGTAGCGAAGGTCTACCGTGTTGGAGCTAATCCCCCAGTCATCGACCATAAAGCGATAGGACGTATCGAGAACATTGTTACCAATAAGGCGTTTATATTGGCCGTAAAAACTGTGTTTAAGACGACTATCAGGTCTGTTTTCATACACCACCGTGGGCAAATTAGGTTCCGCATTATTCTCAAAGAGCGGCACGCCAGTCACTGGGTCAACGACACTGATAAATTTATACGGGTCTGTTAGGTAGCCACTTGAGGAACTCAGTGAGTAACTCAGTTGAAAAAGACTGTTTTGATCAATAATCTGGGTTACGCCGACAACAAGATCAAACAAGCTCTTGGTATCATCGCTGCCGTTTTTTACCTTATTGCCATCGTCGTCTTCATCGTCATCATCGCCTTGTATTTGCAAGGTGCCAAAGGCAACCGGTTTACCATTCACTGGCTCGACCAGATCCATGCCCAGAGATATGCCGGCCGTTAGTGTGGTATTGCCATTATTAATGTCTTTGGCAAACGTAGAGCTGACCGCAAATGAGGTGTAGTCATACTCTGATGAGAAATTACCACCAAGCACCATGGTTAGGTCTTTTGCGATTGGCTTTTCCCAGGCCGCGTTAACAGCGACGCGAGTATCTTTAAAGGATTCGTCAAGCGGGGTTTCGCCCGCGGGTGTGACCACCGCTGTGCCGCCAGAGGGACTGGTAAAGGTCTGCGGCTGGTTGGTAGGTACCGCTCCACTGGCAGAGGCACCCGTTAGGGTGTCGACGGTCAATTTAAGCGATAGGGTTTCATCGGTATCAATCTGTTTTTTGGCGCTAATCACCGGTTCTGTTGCCGTAACGCGATCAGTCTCGCTGTAAAACAGTAGCGCCGCACTCACGTCCCACTCACCGACATCATGTTTGTTCTCAGCCATTGCGGCGTTAGCACCAATTAAGGCGCAACTTGCTGCGGCCAATGACAAGCGAATATTCTTTTTAGTGTTCGATTTCATCATACTTCCTCAAAGTTCTTATCAGTTACAGCCGCAGCCACCGCCGCCAAAACCACGGCCACCGCTTGATGCTTCTTTACTGAAGTAGATGTGATCGTCCAGGGCCGAGCGCAAGGGCGAACTGTCCAGTGCCATTTCCGGCTTGGCCAAGTTCTGACGTTGCCACGGTTCAACCCCCATATTGCTGCAAGCTGCCAACGAGCTGCTGGCGAGAAGTAACAGGATAATTTTCTTCATGGTCTTATCTCATCAATAAATGACTGATTAGGATTTGTGAGATCTAGCGCGAAATGGCTGCGGAAATTTTCGCACGTAGAAACTCAGGATCTTTTTTGGTAAAGCCCATATGCTTTAGGATTAGCTCACCATTGCGATCAAACAAAAATGAGTTCGGCATGCCGCTAACGCCATACTGAGATGCAACGCTGCCTTTGCTATCAAAGAAGACTGGGAAGTTGGGTTTGAATTCGGCGATGAATTCATCTGCGTTGTCACGGTCTTCATCGAGGTTAATTGTCACCACAGCTAGATCGTCACCATATTCAGCAGGCAGATCATTCATAAAGGGAAAAGACGCGCGGCATGGGCCACACCAAGATGCCCAAAAATCTAGATAGACCACTTTGCCGCGGTAATCTTGAAGATTAAACGCAGGGTTTTCAGCGCCACCTGTGGTTTCGGCATAGCTTGTGATTGGTAATGCCAGACTGATAATTGCAAAGGTGAAAAAGGCGAGAAGAAATCGGCGCTTATTCATGGGAACCCTTTTGGTCGGTTATTTTAAGACAAGGGTAATTTTCAAAACTTAAGGAAAAATTAAAAGATGCTATAAAATTTTCTGAACAGGTGGTGGGGAGCGCGAGCAGACGAGATGCTAAATGTAATGCGACTCTAGCGATAGCTCTGCAGAAGTGCGCTGTTAGACGATGCAAAGTGGTCTAATTTTCGGCAGAAATGTATCAGCGAGCATTGACTTGAGTATTCGGCACTCAGCCATCGTCAGTTTGATAAGCGAGGTATAAGTAGTATTAATTTATAAATAACAAGATCTAACACTGTGTGTCAGGCGACGATATTAATCAAAAGTGACCGTTATCAGGCGCTATTGGCGCGATTCACCGTCTGGCGCTGCAGATAAATACTTCAATATATTTTTACGCAGATTACCTAGCGATGACGTTATTCCATGTGCATTAGGTGTTCTTGCTGGTTTGAGGTGCTGCTGTGGCCAGTGTGTTGAGCATGGGATTTTTCGCCCATAGCGAGCCAAGGTGTTATTGCCAGAGCAATTAATAATATGGCAAAACCGCGCCGTGCTAAGGGCTTTTTCATCAGCAGGCGGAGGCTGCCTGTCAAACCGCTTACCCCCATCACTGCAGGTACGGTTCCCAGTCCAAAACAGAACATGAGCACGCCAGACTGTATTGCGCTGCCGCTTAGCGCCGACCATGCTAAGGCGCTATAGATTAGGCCGCAGGGTAAAAATCCCCATAATCCGCCAATGGCGAGGGCCTTGCGTGGCGAGTTAACGGGAATAAGGCGCTTGGTGAGAGGTTGAATTCGCTTCCAGACCCCGCCGCCGGCGCTTTCGAGGAAGCGGGTGAGCTGTGTCCATCCGGCAATGGACAAGGCGACCATTACCAGCATTAGGCTCGCCAGTATGCGTAAGCCTTTGGTGATGTTGGCTAGATCTTCAATAGCAAAGCTGCTGGCGGTTATGAGCCCCCCAACCAGTCCCCCGGCGAGTGCGCCCAGTAGGGCGTAGCAGCTTATCCGACCGAGCTGAAACAGACTGATAAGTAGTATTTGATAGAGCTGCTTTTGAAGTTGCGCAGGATCGCGGCGCTCGGCGATGGGAATATACTCAACGGTGGCAGACGCCGTGGATTGAACGGCAGCCGCGGATGGCGCCGTGCTTGAGGCAAGCAGTCCTGCGATGCCGCCGCACATACCCACGCAGTGCGGACTGCCGATTAAGCCGATCATAAACGCCGCAGAATAGCTGATAGCCTCATTCATGCGGCGGTCCGCTGCTCTTTTCTATTTCGGTTTTAGATTTAGGCTGGTCTTTGGTTTCGCCTGGGTCGCTGTCAAACAGAATGCGCTGGCCCTCTTTATCCAGATCATCAAACTGATTGTCGCCCACTGCCCAGAAAAACAAAGCCACCATCAGGCAAAAAAATATCAGTGCGACCGGTAATAAAATATATAAGCTACCCATGTGCATTCTCCACTGAGGTCTTGACCGGCGCCTGAATAGGCAATTTTTTGCTGTCGCTAAGATTAGCTTTGCCTTTGATTCGCAGGGCGTTCAATACCACAACTAGAGAGCTGGTCGACATACCGATGGCAGCCAGCCAAGGTGGCACTAAACCTACCGCAGCCAGTGGCAATGAGGTGAGGTTATACAGCAGGGCCCAGCCGATGTTTTCTTTCAGCAGTCGCCGGCTTCGTTTTGCGGTGGCAAAGAGCGTGGAAACTGCGCTCAGCGAGTTATCTAACAGACTGACATCGGCCTGATTGCGGGTCAGGGCACTGGCGCTACTCATTGCAATGGACATATCCGCAGCGGAGAGAATTGGGGCATCGTTGATACCGTCGCCCACCATTAACACCCTTTCTCCGGCGGCTTGGTAACGGTGTATCGCTTCCAGCTTGGCGGCAGCGCTGAACTCACCATGATAATCGGGAATATTTAGGGTATTGGCGATTTTTGCGACGGCTTGGTTTTTGTCGCCGCTGAGAATCGTTATCGCAATGCCTTGGTCGCGAATTTCAGATACCAGCGCGGCGGCCTCGGGGCGCAGGCTATCTTCGAGTATGAATCTGGCAAGAGGCCCTTTGCTGGAAACCAGATAAACTTCGGTGTTGTTGGCTTCTTGCTCAAGGCTTGGCAAGTCCGCCAGCGGTATACAAAACCCGCCTTGACCAATTCGGTAGGATTCACCATCGATGTTAGCGGCTATGCCTTCGCCGGCATAAATACTGAGCTTGTGAACTTCCGGTAAGTCGATGTTCGACGGCCTGCGGAAGGCTTCTGCGACGGGGTGATTGGAATGCTGCTCCAGAGCGGCGGCAATGCGCATTATTTGCTCGTGGTTATCTTGATAATAGTGGCTGCTTTGAATGTGCGGTTTACCCAGCGTCAGGGTGCCAGTCTTATCAAAAATCACCCGGTCAACCTTGTGCAAGGCTTCAAGGGTTTGGGTGCTGCGCAATACAATACCGTCGCGTCGCAGGGATGACACCGCCGCTGTGAATGTCGTTGGCGTCGCCAGTGACAGGGCGCAGGGGCAACTGACCACGAGCACCGATAGCGCAATGATAAAGGCCTGTTCTGGACTGTGCTGCAGCCAATAAAGATAGCTTGCTAGGGCTAATAATATTACGGCGCTGACAAAATGACTGGCCAGCCGGTCTGCAAGTTGTGCAAATTTAGGCTTGGCAGCGTGAGCCTGTTCCAACAGCGCTTCCATCTGCACGATGCTGCTTTGACTGGCGGTGGCGGTGACTTCGATATCCAGACTGCCGTCGATATTTCCGCTGCCGGCCAGTACGGTGCTGCCGATTGCCACCTGCACGGGTAGAAACTCGCCGTTAAAGGCACTGGTTTCTACGCTGCTTTGGCCGCGCAGGACTCTGCCGTCGATGGGAATGGTTTCACCGGGCACGACACTGATAATATCGCCGCGCTGTAAATCTTTCAGTGGTAGCCACTGGTAGCTATTGTCTCCGGCCTGGGTGATTTTTCTGGCGGCCAGCGGCAGCAATACGGTATTGCTGGTTTGTGTTTGTCTTACCTTTGCCTGTAAATAACGGCTTAATAGTAGAAAAAAAGTGAACATGCTGACGGTGTCGAAATAGACATGCTCTTGTTGTTGCAGGGTTGCCAACACGCTTGCCGTAAACGCAGCCACTAGTGCCAGTGATACTGGCACGTCCATGCCGGGTTGTCCGGCTTTCAGTGATCGCCACGCGCCGCGGAAAAACGGCTGTGCTGAGTAAAGCAAAACCGGGGTGGCGACCGCGAGACTGAAATAGCGTAGTAAATTGCGCGTGGTGTCATCCATGCCCTGAAAGTCACCGGCGTATAAACCAATGGCAACCATGCCGACCTGCATCATACCAATACCTGCCAGACCTAGGCGGCGCAGCAAGCCGTCAAGCTCCTCTTGCAAGTGTTGGTCACGATTGGCGGGGGAGTAGGGCAGTGCCTGATAGCCTAGCTGATGAATGGCTATCATGATTTCGCTCATCTTGATCTCATCGCGTCGCCAGCGAATTGTGACAAGGGCGTTTTGTAGATGAACGCTTACTGACTCAATACCGGGCAAGCGCTGCAGACGATTTTCGATCAACCACGCGCAGGCAGCGCAGTGCAGCCCAGCTACGCTCAGCCTGCTTTCCTGGCGCGTTCCACTGTCATCGAGGGCGTGGCTAAAATCTGCTAGCACCCCTGGATTATCGTAAAGGCTGTAATCTTCGTCGCGAGAGTCTGGTGTTGCTGGGTTGTCGCTGCGGAATCGGTAGTAGTCATTAAGCCCCGATCCAAGAATACACTGGGCGACGGCAAGGCAGCCGCGGCAGCACATGGCGCGCTGCTTGCCTTCTATCTCAATCGAGAGGGTTAGCGACGCTGGGACATTTTCGCCACAGTGGTAACAATATTTATCCACCTTATCGGACTCGTGAAAGAGCGGCTTAGACATTATTGAGCAGCGGATAAATTAATGGTTTTGTAGCCTGCGCTTGAGGCGGTCAATGTGACCTCCGATTTCAGCCTCCAGCTTCCCGGGGTGTCGACTGATTCTGGTTTGATAGGACGGTCTTCAAGAGTCACATACCAGCGGCCACTGGGTAGGTCTTTGAGTTGGGCCATATACTGAGCCTGGCCCTGGTTGGTGAGCACGGTAGTAAAGTCGTTGGCCTCGTAGGTCGGATGCTGCCAATGTAGAAGTAAATGGTCAGGTGCGTTTTGCAAGCCCAATAGACTCACCGCAATGGTGTCGGGCGCGGTGATACGTATTTGCGCGCCTAGATTCATTGCCGTGGCGAGATCATCTTGGGCGAGGTAGCGATTGATAGCGAGGCCGTCGCGGTAGTAATTATCGTCGACCAGATTGTCGCTATATCGCACTGCAATCACCAGCGTGCTGATGCTGGCGATAACCACGGTTCCCGGCAAAATCAACAAAAACCAGGGCCAGAATTGGCGGTACCAAGGTGATGTGTCCATGTCATTCAAACGCTCTTGCGCCATCATATACTCACCCTTAGTGCTCACTGCCAGGCGCAATAAAGCGACTTTCGACGGTGACAGTTTTATCCAGATTATCGGTGGCGGCGGCAATAAAACTGACGGCTACCGATGGTGTTTTTAAACTACCCGGTTCGGCTAGTAATTGGATGTTCAATTCGCGGACTTCACCGCTCTCAACTCTTAGCGCTTTGCTGCCCCTAAGTTGAAGTTCTGCCGTGCTGTTAATACGCAGTTGATAGTCGTGATCTTGTTCGGTTTTGTTGGCAATTCTTAAGGTATAGCGGTTTTCGATTAAACCATCAACGCTCTGGAAGTATAGGGCTTGGCGATCTCGCAATACGCTGAGTACCAGAGTGTCGCGGGTAATCATGCGGTAGCCAAGTAGCGAGCACATGATCAGCACAGCAATAACATAGCCGACAAGTCTGGGCCTGATGATGCGCAGTGGCTTGCCGCTTAGGGCGTTTTCGGTGGTGTAGCTAATCAGACCCTTGGGGTAGTTCATTTTTGCCATGACGGAGTTGCAGGCATCCACGCACAGTGCGCAGCCTATGCACTCGTATTGCAGGCCGTTGCGAATATCGATGCCTGTCGGGCAGACTTGCACGCAGAGCTGACAGTCAATGCAATCGCCTAGTCCGACCTCAGCAGATGTCTCATTGCGCTTGCGTGAGCCCCGAGGATCACCGCGCGCGCTGTCGTAAGAGATGATGAGGGTGTCGCGGTCAAACATGGCCGACTGAAACCGCGCGTAGGGACACATATGCATGCACACCTGCTCGCGCATCCAGCCTGCGTTTAGATACGTTAGCAGGGTGAAAATGAAAATCCAGACGCCGGCCCAGGCGCTGACCGAAAGGCTAAATAGGCCGTAGCCAAGCTCATCAATAGGGGTGAAATAGCCGACAAAAGTAAAGCCGGTGAGAAAGGCAAATCCAAGCCACATACCGTGTTTGAGAAATTTCTTGAGCGCTTTACTGGGTGTCCAGGGCGCTTTGTCGAGCTTTATACGTTGATTGCGGCTACCTTCAACGCGTTGTTCTATCCACATGAAAATACTGGTCCACACGGTCTGTGGACAGGTATAGCCACACCACACACGGCCAGCGAAGTTGGTTACCGCAAACAGGCCAAAAGCCGCAATGATCAACACCCATCCCAGCATCGACATATCTTGGGGCCAGAATGTCAGCCCCAGAATATGAAATTTACGTGCAGGTAGGTCGAACAATACTGCCTGCCGGTCGCCCCATTGAAGCCAAGGTAGCAGCAAGTAGCCCATTAACAGTGGCCATCCGGTAAACATCCGCAGCCGTTGAAATAAGCCCTCGATCTTGCGGGTGTAAATCTTTTCCCGCTTTTGATAAAGATCGATTTCCGACACTTCCGCTGGCGCAAATTCGTGCACCGAGATTAAATCGGGATCAGTGTTCGATACCTCTTCACTGCTAGCGGGCGTGATGTAAGGGGGCTTGCTAGTCACGTATTGCTACCCCTTATGGTTTAGCCTTGGCAGGTGATACTGGATTCGATAGCGAGTAAACATAAGCCGTTAACAGGTGAATCTTGTCAGCGCTCAAGGTTTCGCCTTGGGCAGGCATTTTGCCGTTGCGCCCCAATGCAAGGGTCTGTTTCACTTGGCCGGGATCACCGCCGTAGAGCCAGATGTCATCGTTGAGTCTAGGTGCGCCCATTAGTGGGTTACCGCTACCATCAGGCATATGGCAGGCAGCACATAGCATCGCAAATTTCTCGGCAGCAGCGGGGTATTGTTCAGCTGCATTTCCCTTGGACAGAGCGACCACATAGCCCGTCATATCTGTTAGGCCTTGTTCGCCTAATATTGACTCCCAAGCTGGCATCATGCCGTTGCGGCCAGCGGCAATGGAATGTTTTATTTCCTGGGCGCTACTGCCGTACAACCAGTCCTTGTCGGTAAGGTTGGGGAAACCGTAGCCGCCCTTGGCCTCAGTACCGTGGCAAATAGCGCAGTTGTTCGAGAATATCCGTCGGCCCAAGCGCATTGCCTTATTGTTTTCAGCGAGTTGCTCCACTGGGGTGCTGACGTAGCCTGCATAGAGTTCAGCTGTTTTTGCATCTGCCTTGTCAACATCTGCTTGCCATTGACCGACCGAGGTCCAGCCCAGTACACCTTTGAAATTACCCAGACCCGGGTAGGCAATCAGATAGCCGACTGCAAACACGATGCTGATAACAAACATTTTGAACCACCAGCTTGGCAGGGGATTGTCGTACTCCTCGATGCCGTCATAAACATGGCCGGTGGTTGGGTTTTCTTCATCTTTGACGGTGGTAGTACGGTTGGCTAGCAAAAGCCAAGTCACAAGTACCAAGGTGATCACCGTCAATATGATGATCCATGCGCTCCAAAAACTAGTCATTTTTATCCCCATTTGGCGTCTTCTTGAGGTCGTCTTCGCCATCCTCAACGAAGGGTAGATTGGCCGCGTCGTCGTAGTAGGAATTGCGTTTTCGATACACGCTTATCGTTAAACCGACAAACGCGAGGAAGATCAATAGTGTTGAAATTGCCCTTAGGCTGTCTTGGTCCATATCCCGCTCCTCAGCGCTTGTACTTCAACAGCGTACCCAATTGCTGCAGGTAGGCGACGACGGCGTCAATTTCAAGCTGGCCGTCAACGATTTCTGCGGCACCGGCGATATCTGCATCGGTGTAAGGCACGCCCACTTTGCGCAGCGCAGTCATTTTTTTGCCCACTAGCTCGGCGTCAATGACGTTCTGGAACAACCAGGGGTAGCTGGGCATAATCGATTCCGGCACCACATCGCGGGGATTGTATAAGTGAGCGCGATGCCATTCATCGCTGTATCGCTCGCCAACACGCGCTAGATCAGGCCCGGTGCGCTTGGAACCCCAGAGGAAAGGGTGTTCGTAAACGTGCTCACCCGCCACGGAGTAGTGGCCATAGCGTTCGGTTTCGGAGCGCAGTGGTCTGATCATCTGTGAATGACAAACATTACAGCCTTCGCGGATATAAATATCACGCCCGGTCAACTCCATGGCGCCTAGGGGTTTTAAGCCTTCAATCGGTTCTGTAGTTTGCTTCTGGAAAAACAGCGGAACCAGTTCAACCAAGCTGCCAAAGCTGATGGCAACGATGATGAAGACAATCATTAGGCCGATATTTTTTTCGACGATTTCGTGTTTCATGCTGTTGCCTCCGCGGTGACGGCAGTGGACGCAGTTTGTTCTTTACGAATGGTCATCCACACATTCCAGGCCATGATTAGCATACCGACAAAGAACATGCCGCCGCCTAAGAAGCGCACTAGATAACCGGGGTGACTGGCGACAACAGATTCAGCAAAGCTATAAGTTAGGCTGCCATCGCTGTTATAGGCGCGCCACATTAAGCCCTGGATAATGCCGTTGACCCACATAGAGGCGATGTACAATACGGTACCGATGGTTGATAGCCAGAAGTGCAGATTAATGGCGGGAATGCTGTACATTTTTGCGCGGTGATACAGCACCGGCACCATGTGATAGACCATGCCGATAGAAATCATCGCCACCCAGCCCAGTGCGCCGGAATGAACGTGGCCGATGGTCCAGTCGGTATAGTGCGACAGTGAATTGACTGTCTTAATAGACATCATCGGGCCTTCAAAGGTGGACATGCCGTAGAAGGACAGAGACACCACCAGAAAGCGCAGAATTGGATCGTCGCGCAGTTTATGCCAAGCGCCAGACAAGGTCATAATGCCGTTAATCATGCCGCCCCAAGACGGCGCCAGCAGAATTAATGACATTACCATGCCCAAGCTCTGAGCCCAGTCAGGCAGTGCGGTGTAATGCAAGTGATGAGGGCCGGCCCAGATGTATACCGCCACCAGTGCCCAGAAGTGAACGATCGACAAGCGGTAAGAGTAAACCGGACGTCCAGCCTGCTTGGGCACAAAGTAATACATCATGCCCAAAAAGCCTGCGGTCAAGAAAAAGCCTACCGCGTTATGGCCGTACCACCACTGAACCATGGCATCTACCGCGCCCGCATAGGCCGAGTAGGATTTGCCGAGGGTTACGGGGATGGCCATGCTGTTGATGATGTGAAGGACCGCAATGGTGATGATAAAGGCGCCGTAGAACCAGTTAGCGACGTAGATGTGTTGGGTGCGGCGTTTCATTATGGTGCCGAAAAACACAATGGCGTAGGCCACCCAGACCACGGTAATCAGAATATCGATGGGCCATTCAAGTTCGGCGTATTCCTTGCCGGAGGTCATGCCCATAGGCAGGGTAATAGCCGCCAGCACAATCACCAGATTCCAGCCCCAGAATACAAATGCGGCGAGTTTCTTGGCGAATAGCTCAGCCTGACAGGTGCGCTGCACCACGTAGAACGAGGAGCCTATTAAGGCGCTGCCACCAAAGGCGAAAATAACGGCATTGGTGTGCAGCGGTCGCAGGCGGCCGAAGCTTAGCCAAGGAGTATCGAAATTCAGCGTTGGCCACACCAGCTGACCGGCGATCAGCAAACCGACAGCCATGCCGACGATGCCCCAAACCACGGTCATGATGATGAATTTTCGCACCACATCGTAGCTGTATACAGGTGCAGGGAGATTAGATTCCATGAAAGGATCCTTCAACATTTAAAGTAAAACGGTTCAGTGCTAATACAGCGCAGTGGTGGCAAAGCCGCCACCGCTTCTTAAGTATTAGGCGTCGATAAATACCGGCGCCATGCCCATGTCCCAAAGTATTACCACGGCACCCATCAGGGACATGAAGATAACCATGCAAATACCAACCACGGCAGAGGCGTATAAAAAGCCTCTTTCTTTGGGTATGTTCATCACTTCAGGAATACCGACATATAGCAGGTAGACGGCCCAGCCAAGGCTGCCGATGCCAATCAGTAAATCCACCCAGAAAACTGGATAAAATCCGATGAGCCCAGCGAAAAAGAGGGGGGTGGCGGTGTAGCTAGCCACTACGGTGCCTTTCAAAAAAGACGATTTGCTGCCGTAGGTTTCCGCCATCCAGTGGATGAAGTAACCAATAACGGCAAGGGAGCAAAGCATGGCTATATAGAACGCGATGTTGATATGCAGCGCGCTCTCCTTTGTCATCAGGATTGTCTCGCCGTCACCGACGGTCCAGCCTATTTGACTGGTACCGTAATACCAGGCGACACAGGGGCCTATGGCTAGAATCACGGGGTATAGCAGCTTAGTCAGAAGCTCATCGTCGTTGAGTAAACCAACGGCTCGCCACTGCGCACGCGTATTGAATAAAAATCCCAAGGGATTACTGGTGAATGTCGCCACGGTCTCCGTCTCTCCTTGTAAGTGGAGTGGTTGCGAGGGAGACAATATCAGGATCACTATCGTCAGATGTTGATCCTGATCAATAGTGCGTGCGCTAAAGGCTTAAATTTATTGAGGCTGTGCGTAAGGTGCGTTTACTCGGCGAGGTTGGCGAGTTTTCGTAAAGCAGCAATATCCATGACGGTGACATCTTTATTTGATACCGAAATAAGTTCTTGCTTGGCAAAGCGGCTAAATACCCGGCTGACGGTTTCAATGGTCAGGCCGAGAAAGTTGCCGATGTCGCTGCGTGACATGGGAAGTCGAAAGGATACCGCCGATAAGTGCAAGCGGGCATGCCGTGCTGAGATGCTAACAAGCAGAGAAGCCAGTCGCGCCTCTGCCGAGTTTTTGCTTAGCAGGGTGATATGTCGTTGATCTTCTACAATTTCTTGGCTGAGTAATTTGAAGAAATGCTTTTGCATGGTGGGAAGCTTAACACTGAGTTCTTCTATGCGGCTAAAAGGGATCTCGCAGATCGCTGAGACGTCCATCGCTTGGGCTGAGTTGGCGTAGCGATTCTGGCCGATGCCATCCATGCCGACAATTTCGCCGGGAAAATAAAAACCAGTGACTTGTTCTTCGCCGTTATCGCTTACGCTGTAAGCTTTTATCGAACCGGAACGAACCGCATAAATGGATTGGAAGGTATCACCTTCGCGATATACATGCTGTCCCTTTTGCAGTGGGCGGCCTCTTTGTACAATATCGTCCAGCTGTACTATTTCTTCCCTCTCTAGAGCCAAAGGTAGGCAAATACTGCTTAAGCGGCAGTTGCTGCAGCTTATCCCTTGGTCGTGTGGGCAGCTATGTTGTTTGCTTGCAGTCTTAATCATGGACAAATAAACCCGAAACTTTTTAAGCACTTTGAAAGGCGATGAACAGCTTGCCAGTGGCCTAGCTTATTGTAAACTAACAATAGGCTAGCTAAAAAGTCTTACAGGGTTTTTGAGTATGCCGAGGTCTCTGCATCAAGATAATTATCAAACACCATGCAAATATTCCTCAACAGATTACGGCCAATGTCAGTGACTATAATGCCCTGCTCAGACAGTTTGAGAATGCCATCGTGTTCCAATTCCTTTAGTGCGTCAAAGTTTGTTTTAAAGTGCCCGCGGAAATCGATTCCGAAGAGATGCCGGAAAGTGTCGAAATCCAAGCTGAGATTGCAAATAAGCTGCGAAATAACATAATTCCGCAGCCGATCTTCCTGATTCGATATCAAGCCCTTAGCTACCGGTAAGTGGCCGTTGTCCAATGCATCATAGTAGTGGTGAAGGTCTTTGTGATTCTGGGAAAAATTCCCAAGAATCGAGCTAATAGATGAGGCTCCCATGGCCAGTACATCTGGCGCAAGGCAGGTCGAATAGCCCTGAAAGTTTCGTTGCAGTCTGCCCTCTGTCTGGCAGATCGCTAAGCTGTCTGCCTTTTTAACAAAATGATCCATGCCAATGTGGACATAGCCCGCCTGGGCGAATTTTTCAGCTGCTAGACACAGCATTTCCAGCTTTTGGTCGCTATTGGGTACCGTGTGCCTGTTGATAGCGCGCTGGGCGGGAAACCGTTCTGGCATGTGGGCATAGTGGTAGAAAGCGATCCTGTCGGGCGATAGAGAAATAACGTCATCTAAGGTTTGCGTCATAGTAGAAAGTGTTTGCTTGGGCAGCCCGTAAATTAGGTCTATGGCAATGGAGTTAAAGCGGTAGCTCCGGGCCTGCGCCATTAATGACTTGAGCTGCTGAAAGTCATAACGCCGGTTCACGGCGGCCTGCACGTTGGGGTTGGTATCTTGAACCCCAAAACTTAGGCGATTAAAGCCCAGTCCTCGCAATAGCGCCAGACGATCGCCATCGACCGTGCGAGGGTCAATTTCAATCGAATACTCCCTCTCACTGTCATCATCAAGATTGAAGTGGCTTGCCAGCGAGTGAATTAATTCTGTTAGTTCTGCGTCGTCGAGAAAGGTTGGGGTGCCACCGCCGAAATGTAGCTGAGTAACGTGGCGTCGATTGCCAATTTCCTTGGAGAGCATCTCAATCTCCCGGTTTAGGTAAGCCAGGTAGTGCTGACTCACAGTCGGGTCTTTGGTAACAATCTTATTACAGGCGCAGTAATAGCATAGCCACCGACAGAACGGCACGTGAACATAGAGAGATAAGGGGGCGTCACTTTTCCGAGCTTCGCGTAATAGTTTTCGGTATTCTTTTTCGGTGAAATCAGTGTTGAATTGCAAAGCGGTGGGGTAGGACGTGTAGCGCGGGCCTGGGCCGCTATATTTAGCGCTCAAGGTCTTGTTTATGCCATTTAATAACACCGGGCTAGCCTCGGGCGCAGGGTGATTACTTGTATTGATAAGATTCATATTAATGGAGTCCCGTACCGGTAAAAGCATGCTTAGCTGTTATAGATTCGCAGCGCAGGATGTAGCCTTCGTCAATTGACTGTGAATCTCGGAACTTGAGTTGGCTAGCCACTTTGGCATTAACCTCATCCCAGTCGGCGTTGCTAAACAGCTTGTCAATTAGCGAGAAAATGCTGCGTTCAGCATGGATATGCGACATTTGCTCCGCGTGGTACTGCCGACCTAGCCTCATAGCTTGCGGCGATGGCACCATATTCGCGGCTTGGTACTCACCGAATACATAGGCCATTTGCGCACTTAGGGCTTCCAGTCTAGGGTGGGCATGAAGCAGTTCTTCAATGGCAGGATGGTTAACATTAGATTTGGTGAGTAATTGCTTGAAAATGATATCTTCCACTGGGTGGTGCCAAGCCTCTGGGTAAGTCTGGATATAATCGAGTATCTCCAAGACTTGATCATAATTGTGTTTGCCCGTCTTAAGCCCGACAAATTTGTCGAGCTCTCTGTTCAGTAAATACATAAGCCGCAGTATACGGCGATGATCATTTTCGAGTTGATCCAGTAAATGATTCATATTAGTTCCAGATGTTTTTTGTGAGGCTTGCCAGAATCCACCGTAGCAAAAGTCTGCGATTAGACTTTTGATATGTATCAATAGGGCGGTCGAAAACTGGCTTTGTCGGAGCTTGCTTGTCGCATTTTCTGCGGGTGTGCGCTTATCTTGCCTTGACTAAAATACCGACTATATTGATGAGGCTCGGGGCTGAGCATTGGATAATGTGTGT
Source organism: Zhongshania sp. R06B22 (assembly GCF_040892595.1). Classification (NCBI taxonomy): domain Bacteria; kingdom Pseudomonadati; phylum Pseudomonadota; class Gammaproteobacteria; order Cellvibrionales; family Spongiibacteraceae; genus Zhongshania; species Zhongshania arctica. Next base: position 1,800,563 of record NZ_JBFRYB010000001.1, read on the forward strand.
CGATTGTTAAAAAATGCTCAGAGTCCGCTGTCTGTCTTGATAGCTGTCAAAATGTTTGGCCCATAGAAGATATTTCCCTAAGCGTTCAGGAGCATAAATGTCCTTACATCAAACAAAACTTGAGATGGTTGGCGTTGATTACTGTGTTGAGCAAATTATCGAGCGCTTAGGAAAAGACTTGCGTGTCGCGATGCCCTTGGGCTTAGGCAAGCCGGTCGAGCTAATAGATGCCTTGTATCGCCGAGCTAGCAGCGATCCCAGTATTTCATTGACGATTTTGACTGCGCTGAGCTTAGCGCGCCCGCGTGAAAGTGACCCCATTCGGGGGCGTTTGCTTAATCCTGTCTTTGATCGACTCTATGCCAAGTACAGTGAGCCGCTGTATCTACAGGCTGAACGCAAGGGCGAGATGCCGGCAAATATTCAGCTTTGCGAGTTTTATTTCAAAGCGGGCAGTCGCCTAGGTCACGTATCTGCGCAGCAAAACTATATCAGTTCAAATTATACCCATGCGGCAAGAGATGTGGTGGCACGAGGCTGCAATGTAGTGATCCAGCTACTTTCGCAGGAAGGCGAGGCTCTCAGTATGAGTTGCAACCCCGACACCTCGGCTGAAGTGGTGGCGCGATTGAAACAAGCCAAACGCGATTATGTTGCGGTTGGGGTTGTGCATCCCAGCTTGCCATTTATGTACGGCGACGCCGAAATTGACCCAGCACAGTTTGATTTTTTAGCGCTAACAAATAGTGAGCAACACGATTTATTTCAAGTGCCTCGCCTGCCCCCGATTCCCGATGCTGATTACGCCATCGGTTTGCGTGCCAGTACCTTAATCAGAGATGGCGGCACCTTGCAGCTGGGTATTGGTGCAATGGGTGACGCAATTGTTCAGTCAGTATTGCTCCGTCATCAACGCAACGCCGACTACCGCGAACTACTAAAGAAATTTGACGTTGATTCGAACAGCGCGGATTTAGTGGATGCCATCGGCGGCCGCAATACTTTTGAGCAAGGATTGTACGGCGCCACTGAAATGTTTGTAGAAGGTTTTCTACATTTATTTGAGGCCGGCGTACTGCGCCGCCGTGTTTATGACTTTTGGGCACTGCAAGAATTAATTAATTTGGGTCAGTGTAATCCCTTAGCGTTGACACCTGACTGCTTAGCTTTGCTGGCAGAATTGGGGGTGCGAGAATTACGGGGTAAAGATTTCGATACCCTGCAGTACCATGGTTTTTTTAATGACGAATGTCGCTATAGCGAGGGCCAGTTATTTTCGCCGCAGGGTGAAAGTTGTCCCGCGAATATGGCAAACCCCGATAGTCAAAAATTTATGGCCGCACATTGTTTAGGTTCGCAATTACGCAATGGCAAGGTGATGCACGGCGGTTTCTTTTTGGGCAGTGGTGAATTCTATCGTGCTTTGCGCGAGATGCCTGAAGCACAGCGTCGGCAGTTGGCTATGTGTGGGGTGGAAAAAATCAATCAGCTAGACAACAACCCACGTTTATATAAATCACAGAGGCAAATGGCCCGCTTTATCAATACCGGCTTGAATGTGAGTCTTAATGGCGCGGTCGCTTCAGATACCTTGGAGAGCGGTCAAGTTCTGTCGGGTGTGGGAGGGCAGTATAATTTTGTGGCTATGGCGCATCAGTTAGAGGGCGGTCGTTCGGTGCTGATGATTCGCGCGACTCGTTCGCAAGGCGGTAAAGCGGTGTCAAATATCGTCAGCCACTACGGTGCATGTACCATTCCACGTCACTTGCGGGACATTATTGTTACTGAATACGGTGTTGCCGATTTGCGCTCTAAAACCGACGAGGAGGTGTGCATCGCATTGATTAATATTGCTGATTCGCGCTTTCAAGCTGGCTTGCTCGCTGAGGCGAAGGCTGCGGGTAAATTGTCTGCTGACCATCGGGTGCCGCAAGCGTTTTCTAATAACTTGCCTCATATTATCAAGGCCAATGTGGCGTGGGCGCGGGCAAAGAATATGATGCCAGCCTACCCTTTTGGCTGTGACTTTAGCGAGGGAGAGTTGGAAGCTGGGATAAGCTTAAAGGCGCTTGCGAGTATGACTTTGAGTCAAAAACTAAGCACCTTTATTCACGGTGGTAGGGAGACAGATACCTCACGTCGGGTGCTGGCAGTATTGGGTTTACAGGGTGCTTTGAATGGAAAAGAGCGCCTGCTAAAGCGTCTATTGGAGGGCGTAAACAATAAAAACTAGGAGTTTTATCTCTAACGATTTAAATAAATTGCGATGGCTGTCACAAATCTAAGGCTTAGTTACTACTGAGAATATACTATAAAAAGCGCGCAACTCATTGTTTATGTTAACTATAAAAGTAGGTGTGGGGCGAATTTAAGTGCTTATACGCACTGCCAATTGCTTTGGATTTTCACTACTCTAGATGTCAGGATCATTGTTACTGCCGCTAAGGAGTTGTCTGCAGAAGACAGTTTGAGCGTAAGTTGAGCAGTAACATCGTCAAGCTCAGTAGGTGTATTGTGAATATTAAATTAGCAAGCTATGTTTTGTGCTCATTTTTCAGTGTGTCGGCCATGTCGGCGTTCGCAGAACCAGAGAACTGTTTAGATTGGGACGTGCAAACGTTCCCGGCTACCTCGGAACAGTCGAGTTGTTCCTATTTTAATCACGATAAAGTTTCTACGCGCTTTACCGTCCACAATGCTTGCGATATTAAAGTGAGTGGTGTTTTCAGTTACTACAAAGATGATATAGATAAGCAGGCGATAGTGAGCGTGCAGTCTTTTGCAGTAAGCCCCGGAAGTAGCCAAGAGATAGCCAACCCCTGTGGCATACAAAACAGTGCCGCTTACAAGGTGTCGCAAGTGACGTTTTAAGCACAGATTATGTGGAGCGCTAAGCCATAAAAAAAGCCCTGACAGAAATGTTAGGGCTTTTTTTATGGCTTAGCACTTCGAACCGCTTCTTGTCTCACGCTATAACAACAATGTTACAGCGTGAGAGCGGCGCAGATGGGCCAAACTTAGCGCGTAGTGAAACGATCCAGTGGCATCGCCATAACGCTGTCAGTGCTGCTATTCATGCAGGCAGCGTGACCTTTAGCGCGCGGTAGTAAGCGCGAGAAGTAAAACTCTGCAGTTTCTAACTTCGCTTCGTAAAAGTCTTTATCACTGCTACCTTCTGCTAATTTCGCAGCGGCCACTTCGGCCATCATCGCCCAGTAGTAGGCCATAGAAAGGTAACCGCTATACATCAAAAAGTCGTAAGACGCAGCGCCAACGGCATCGCGATTCTTTGAGGCGCGTGCAACCATTTTAACTGTGTGCCAGTTCCACGACAGTGTATAGCCGATTAATTTGGCTGAGTAACCGCGACGCTTGCCGCTGATTAAATTCTTAAAGCCAAATTTATAAAGCTTTTTACAGAAGCCGCCGTAGAGTTTAAAGCTGTCTAGCACTACTTTGCGACCGATAAGATCCATGGCTTGAATACCAGTGGTGCCTTCGTACAAGGTGGCAATACGGGCGTCGCGGTAAATCTGTTCCATGCCGTGTTCTTTAATGTAGCCGTGACCACCAAATACCTGCATGGCGTTGCTGGCAGACTCAAGACCGGTTTCGGTTAGGAACGCTTTTAAAATCGGAGTTAAGAAGCCCAGTTCGTTTTCTGCTGCATCGCGATCTTCTTGAGAATCTGCTTGTACCATGCGGTCAGAATATTTAGCTGCATCATAAATCATGGCGCGGCCACCTTCGGCAAAGGCTTTCGCTGTCAGCAGCATACGACGTACATCGGGGTGATGAATAATCGCATCGGCTGCTTTTTCTGGGTTTTTAACACCAGACAAAGAGCGCATCGAGTAGCGATCTAGCGCATAAGGAAGGGCATTTTGGTAAGCAAGTTCTGAGGCCGCCAAGCCTTGAATTGCGGTACCGATACGTGCGGTGTTCATGAAGGTAAACATTGCATTCAGACCTTCGTTCTCTTTGCCGAGCATATAGCCGGTTGCTGAGTCGAAGTTCATAACGCAGGTAGCGTTACCGTGAATACCCATTTTGTGTTCAATGCTGCCGCACTTCACACCATTGCGGTCGGTGATGGTGCCGTCTTCGCTGGTGTTAAACTTAGGGACAATGAAAAGTGAGATCCCTTTGGTGCCTTCGGGTGCGCCTGGGGTACGGGCAAGTACAATATGAATAATGTTGTCTGCGAAGTCATGTTCACCGGCAGAGATAAAGATTTTGGTGCCATCAATCTTGTAGCTACCGTCGTCTTGGGGCTCGGCTTTACAGCGCATTTGGCCTAGGTCTGATCCACAGTGAGCTTCGGTCAAACACATGGTGCCAGTCCACGTGCCTTCACATAACTTAGTTAGATACAGTTGCTTTTGCTCTTCCGTGCCGTGCACGTACAGCGTGTTCATTGCGCCCAGGCTGAGACCGGGGTACATACCCCAGGACCAGTTAGCGGTGCCAACTAATTCAGATTTGATCAGACCCATCGACATGGGCAGGCCTTGGCCGCCGTATTCAACAGGGTGTGACAGGCCTTGCCAGCCGCCTTCAACCCACAATTTGTAGGCTTCTTTAAAGCCGTCTGGGGTGGTGACTACACCGTCATCCCACTGACAACCTTGGTCGTCACCGGACTGGTTTAACGGAGCCAGAACTTCTTCGGCAAATTTTGCCGCTTCGGCGGTGATGGCTTCTATCATATCTGGTGTCGCTTCAGCGCCAGAAGGGATAGTTTGGTAGTGGGCGTTGAAGTCCAGTAATTCATTGATGACGAAGTTGATATCGCGCACTGGAGCTTTATATACGGTCATAATATGCCTCTGCTATTCCCGTGTATGGGGGATCAATTACGCAGCGGATCATAGCGGATGCTGCTGTGGGGTAAATTGGCCGCTTTGTGTCTAGAAGATGACGCTTCGGTCAATGGTCTAAGAATCCAAAATATAGGCCATTAAATTGCGTCATTGTTTTAGTGAGCGATTGCGCTCGCAAAGGCTTGAGCCACTTGGACTCTAGCGCGATACTGGGATGATTCCGAAGGGAGGGTAATAAGAAATGCAAGTTGATTACACTGTGTGTTTTGAAAGACATCCTTTGCCCGCAGGGGGCTATTTGGCGCAGCTTACACTCAATGCACCTCGGCGTGTGAACGCCCTGACGCTTGAAATGGTAACGCTGCTCTTTAAGTTGCTACTTGAAATTCGCGACGACCCCGAGGCTGTAGCGGTATTTTTGGACGGCGCTGGCGAGCGCGGCTTTTGTGTGGGTGCGGATGCTCGGCGAATACGTGAATCTGCCCTTGCTAATCCCGGTGGCGCGGCAGTGGAAGCAGATTCCTTCTTTGCTTATGAATACGCGGCAGCACATTTAATACACCGTTTTCCCAAGCCGGTGATTTGCTGGGGAAGTGGCATTGTGATGGGAGCGGGTCTGGGTTTGATGGTTGGCGGCAGCCATCGCATTGTCACCAGCAGCAGCGCGCTGGCAATGCCTGAAATTAGCATTGGGCTATTTCCCAATGTCGGCGCGAGTTGGTTTTTGGGACAAATGCCTGGTTCAACAGGGATATTCACGGCCTTAACCGGCGCGCATCTGTCTTCGGCAGACGCCTTATACGCAGGCTTGGCAGATTATTGTTTATCCGATGAAAGTAAGGCCGAGGTACTGCGCAAGATTATCAATATAGATTGGTGTGATGATGCTCAGTGGAATGCAGAGCATTTAACGGAGTGTCTTACCGATATCGAAGTAGAGCAGGGTGTGGTGCTGTCACAAGCGTCATTGAAGGACCATCGTCCTTGGATTGATAAGGTGTGCGGGCTGGCGACCCCCGCGGCGGTAGAAAAAGAGATTTGTCGCTACCGAGGCAATAGCGAGTGGCTGCAGCGCGCAGCGCAGGGATTGACGCGGGGGGCATCGAGCACCGCTAAGTTGATTTTTCGACAGTTGGAGCTTAGCCGCAATTTGAGCCTGGCTGATGTCTTTAAGATGGAGTTGGTGTTGTCGTCAAATCGGGTGCGCGACCCAGAGTTTGCCGAGGGTGTGCGCGCCCACTTAATTGACCGTGATCGAGATCCACGCTGGTGTTACAAAAGCATTGCTGAGGTGCCAGAGTTAGAAATTGATGCCTTGTTTACGTCGCCGTGGCAGCAAAATCCGCTGGATGAGTTATTTTCGCGTTAGGGTGTAAGACAGCGCTTTTTATCTTGATAGGCCTAGATACAGACGATGTGGAAGTTAGTCCATAAACGATTTGAATAGCGCCAGCGCCAAGGACAAACCGACTAAAGGCAGAATCCAGCGGCGAATTTTTGACTGCTGTTCGGGTGATGGTTGGGGGCCGAAACGCTCGATCAAAGGCACTAATACCATTAGTGCAATAAATAGAATCGCCAATATTGTTAATAGGTTTGCCATGAAGGTGCTCCGCGTAAAAAGTGGGCCGCCTGATTCACAGCAAATGATTGCTGTGAGCGTAGGGGCTGATGAGTACCAGCCCCTATTCTACCTATTACTGCTAAGGATTACTTCTTGAGGATAACCGAGGAACCGTGGCCGAAGAGGCCCTGATTGGCGGTAATGCCCACCTTGGCATTGGGCACTTGCCGATCGCCTGCTTGACCACGCAACTGCCATGTTAATTCGCAGATTTGCGCCAAGGCCTGTGCGGGTACGGCTTCGCCAAAGCAGGCTAGACCGCCGGAGCTATTTACCGGTAAGCGACCGCCGAGTTTGGTGACGCCTTCGCGAACCAGTTGGGCGGCTTCGCCGCGTGGGCATAGCATCAGGTCTTCGTACCAGTCTAATTCCAGCGCCGATGACAGATCGTAAACCTCGGCGAGGCTGACATCTTCAGGTCCAATGCCGGCTTGTTCGTAGGCTTTTTTCGGCAGTGCGGCGCGAAAGCTATGCGCTTCAACACCTGCGGCTGCCGCCGAATCGGTGGCGATGTCTGGCATTTCAACCACTGAGCTGGCGAAAGTAGGGGTGACGGTTGATACCGCGGCGACCCTAACGGCATTGGCTTTGCCGATACGTTTGGCGTAATCCATACTCGATACAATCATTGCTGCGCCGCCGTCGGAGGTCGCGCAAATTTGCAGCAGACGCAAGGGGTCGGCAACCATGGCGGAATTTTTAATGTCTTCCATAGTGAATTTTTTCTTGTAGCGAGCGTTGGGGTTAGTAAACCCGTTTTCGCTATTTTTAATTTTCACTAGTCCAAAATCGTCTTCCGTATCGCCGTATAGATCCATGCGGCGGCGGGCATACATGGCGAAGTAAGTTGGATTGGTAATACCTAAATAGAAGCGTAACCAATCTGGGTCTTCCGGACGATAGCCCTTAGCTGGGGCTAAAAAGCCCTTTGGGGTGGTGTCTGCGCCGACGACTAAGGCAACTTCACATTCGCCCGACAGGATTTTTGCTCTTGCCGCTGCTAAGGCTTGCGAGCCTGATGCGCAGGCTGCGTAAGAGGTATTCACTTGCGCGCCTTGCCAGCCTAATGCCTGGGCAATAGTCGCACCCGCAACATAGCCTGGATAGCCGCAACGCATGGTTGCCGCGCCAGACACAAATTGCACATCTTGCCAGGGTATACCGGCGTCTTTAAGTGCTTCGCGAGCTGCATGTACGCCGTATTCGCTAAAGTTGCGGCCCCATTTACCCCATGGGTGCATGCCGACGCCCAGTACTGCAATATCTTGACTCATTCTACGTTCTCCTTGGGCGGTATTTAGCGCTGTGGCTGCCATTTCCAGGTGACTTTGATGGCATCGTCATCTTCGTGCAGGGTTTCAAGCACTAGCTCTGCGGTTTGCCCCACTTTTAATTGATCAACATCCACGCCTTTTACAACCTGACCAAGAATGATCATTTGTTCTTTTTCCAATTCAACTGCCGCAATGGTGTATGGCACAAAGGGCTCATCGGCAATAAAGGGTTCAGGCGGCTTGTAGCAAGCGTTGGTATAAGACCAAATTTTGCCTTGCCGGCTGAGCTCGACCTCGCTAAATGCGGTGCTATCGCAGGCCGGATTCTTACAGTAGCTAAGTGTTTTGGGGAAATAGTATGTGCCGCATTGGTCGCAGCAGGCGCCAATAAGGTGCGGGGTGTCCGTGTTGAGTGTGAACCAGCCTTCTATGGCGGCCTGCACGGGTTTATTACTCATTGTGAATCTCCACCGAATGGACGGGCGACGCGCAGCAATGTGCTTATTAGGGCTGGGAGTCTGTCTCGTATAACCGACAAATCATCGCAAGATCAGTGACTTGGCACTATCGTCTGAATGGCTGATAGGTGATCTGCCGCACGCTGACTGCAATTGTCACTGGGGTGAGTGAATTTGCAATTGTTGTCATCCCGCCAAGGCCTATCATTGGCCTCATAAGCATAAACAGATAAATCTAAGATTTTTAAGCCTAAATTAGGGGACGGCAATGAAAGTTGAGTTTACCGCAGCGCAGGATGCCTTGCGCAAAGAACTGCGGACCTATTTTGAAAACCTGATGACCCCAGACCTGAAGGCGGAGTGCGACGAAGCCATGGGCGAGGGCGGTGGTCCGCTATGGCGTGAAGCCCTGAAAAAAATGGGCAAGGACGGCTGGATTGGGGTTGGCTGGCCCAAGGAGCTGGGTGGTCGTGGCATGAGTCCCATCGAACAATTCATCTTTGTCGAGGAAGTCATGCGGGCAGGCTATCCCTTTCCGTTTCTTACTACTGAGTCGGTGGGGCCTCAGTTGGCCGAGCATGGCAATGAGCGTCAGAAGCGTGAGATTGTGCCGAAAATACTGGCCGGTGAATGTTTGATCGCCATCGGCTATTCAGAAGCGGGTGCGGGTACTGACCTCGCCAGTCTTAAAACTAGCGCAGTGAAAGATGGCGATGGCTGGCTGATTAATGGCCAGAAAATGTGGACTAGCTTGGCGCATTTTTGCGACTACGTTTGGCTGGCCTGCCGCACAGATCCTGACGCCGCTAAACCCCATAAAGGCATTTCTATGTTTATGGTGCCGACTAGCGATCCAGGTTGGAGTTGCAGCCCGGTTATTACCCTAGGCGAAGTGCGAACCAATGCGACCTTCTACGACAATATTCGGGTTGCCGACGACGCCATGGTTGGTGAACTCCACGGCGGTTGGAAGCTCATTACCAGTCAGCTAAATCGTGAGCGTTTAAGCTTGGTTAACTTTGGTCCCACCGCAGAAATGTTTAATAACATTGTGCGCTGGGCGCAGAAATTGGACACGGCGGATGGCGGCAAATTAATCGATGAGCCCTGGGTACAAATTAATCTAGCCAAGGTGAGGGCGGGCGTCGAGGCCCTGAAGCTGGTTTGTTACAAGCAGGCGTGGGCAATGACCGAGGGCAATTTGGAAATGGCAGATGCTTCTGCAGCCAAAGTGTATGGCTCTGAATTTTTCATAGAAGTGTATCGCCTATTGGGTGAGGTGATTGGGGAGGCCTCCTTGATTAGTCGTAGAACCGACGGTGCAAATCCCATTGCCGCGCGAATTGAGCGGCTATACCGAACCGCATCAATCATTACCTTCGGTGGTGGTACTAACGAAATACAACGCGATATTATTTCTGCGGCGGGTTTATGGATGCCGCGCGCATCACGTTAATTCTGCGCAATAAGATATAGAGGATTAGATCATGGATTTCGGATTTTCTGAGCAGCAGCGTGACGTGCAGAATCTAGCGCGAGATATTTTGAATGACAATGTCAGCGCGGAATCATTGAGCCAGTATGACGATTATAAAGCTGAACGTTTTGATCGCGACTTGTGGAAAAAGCTCGCCCAGGCGGGACTGCTGGGCGTCGCAATAGATGAAGAATACGGTGGTATGGGTTTTGGTTTTTTTGAGTTGGCCCTACTGCTAGAAGAAGCGGGTCGCACCATTGCGCCGCTGCCTTTAATGTCACATTTGATTTCAGCGGCACTGCCCATTCAAAAATTCGGCAGTGATGTTCAAAAACAACAATGGTTGCCCGGTGTAGTCAGCGGCGAATCTTTATTAACCGCCGCTTTAAGTGAGGCCTATAACGATGATCCGGCTCAGCCCTGGCTGACGACTGCCAAGGCTGAGGGCGACAGCCTAGTGATCAGCGGTGAGAAAACCAATGTGCCGTTTGCACATATCGCCAACAGAATACTACTTGCAGCAAAAACCAGTGACGGCCTTGCTGTTGTTTTGCTCGACCCGAAAGCAGAGGGCGTGACCCTTAGCGCCCAGCAGGTCACTACTTATGAGCCGCAGTTTGTGCTGACTTTGGATAATGTTCGAGTGGACGCGGCTGATATTTTGGCGACAGGTGTTGATGGCCAAGCGGCGATGCAGTGGATTGCTGAATGCAGCACGGTCGCATTGTGTGCCCATCAGCTTGGCGCCAGCGATAAGGCCATGCGCATGACGGCGTCATATACCGCCGAGCGCAAGCAATTTGGCGTATTAATTTCAACCTTTCAGGCTGTGGGGCATCGCGCTGCTAACTGTTTTATCGACGTTGAATGTTTGCGTTTGAATACCTATCAGGCGATTAGTCGCTTAGATGGTGGTTTGGACGCCACCAACGAAGTGCAGATCGCTAAGATATGGGCTGGTGATGTGGGCCATCGCGTTAGCTACGCGGCGCAGCATTTGCACGGTGGAGCCGGTATTGATCGAGATTACCCGCTTTGGCGCTATTGTCTTTGGTTGCGCCATAACGAAATTGCCTTGGGTAGCTCGGCAAAAACCTTGGCGAAGCTGGGTAAGCGGATTGCGGCTGGTGAGGCATTTTGTAGTTAATAGACGTGAGTATTGTTGTTAGTAAGCCGCCTTCGGGCGGCTTTTTTGTGGGCGCTAGTACGTCGGGCGTTCAGCAAAGGCTTGTATGCTAAGTAATACTCAGCCGGATTTACTTAACAGCCATAGACAATGGGTGTTAGCATCATGCGATCAATGTATTAGTTGATATCTGACTTTCTGAGTCGAATATAACAATGGGACAATAAGAATGAGTCACATACGCAGTATTGTTGCATGCCTGTTTGCCACTGGTTTTATCAGCGCTGCGGGCGCTACCGAAACCGGCAATATCATAGGCGAGGTTGGTTTTGTTGATGAGGAAACTGGCGTCACCGTCGAGTCGATTGAGCGTGGAGAAATATCGGGTGAATACCGGGTATTAATATCGCTGCCGCGTAAAGGCGACTCCCCGGCAATGGAAATTGAAGAAATATTGGTCACCGCGCCGGCATTAAAGTCAGAAGATGCCGCTCCGCCGCCACGCTATGAGTTTGTAAAAGACTATAGTGAAGATCGCTACGGATTTTATGTGTATATCGGTAAAAGCCGAGAGTGGCCCTTCCGTATTTATTTTAAAGATCATGACAGCGACCTAATTCATAATCGCTAATGTAAACTCGTTCAGCACATATTATTACAGTGTGTATTCACCGAGAATTCCTAGCTGCGTTGCATCATTAATAATGGCTGACCCCTTAGGGTTTTCCATTATCAAAATTCATATCAAATGTAAGGTGTCATGGGCATGGAATGGACACGGGACCGTATTGTAGTAAGTGACGGAATTGAATTAGCCTACGAAGATATTGGCGAGCCCGACGCGCCGGTAATTTTGCTTATCATGGGTTACGCCAGTCAGTTAATAGTATGGCCGGAATCGTTTTGTCATTTGCTTGCAGAGGGCGGTTATCGCGTCATTCGTTTCGATAATCGCGACGTTGGTTTGTCCTCTAAAATAGATGACGACAGGCCGCTAAATATTATTGGCTTGCGGCTGCGCCAACAATTCAAGTTGCCATTAAATGTGGCGTATACCTTAGATGATATGACCGCAGATACGGTTGCGCTGCTCGACGCGCTGAATATTTCTAGGGCTCACATTGTGGGCGCATCGATGGGCGGTATGATTGCACAATTGATGGCGGCTAATTATCCCGAACGAGTCAGTTCGCTGGTGTCGCTGATGTCTAGTTCCAGTTTTGGCGGCATGAAGCCCAAAGTGCTTTGGCATATATTGAATAAGGCGGCTCCCGATCGCGAGTCGCAAATTACCCACTCCCTAAAAACGTGGCAATTAATATCTAGCCCAGAACTCGGTGATCCAGAGCAACAGTTGCGGGCGCGAATTGAAGCGGCTTATGACCGTGCTCATCACCCCGCAGGTAAGGCGCGCCATATGGCTGCGATAATGGCCAGCGGTAATCGTCAGAAGTTACTTCATAAGATTAAAAGCCCGACCTTGGTGATACACGGTGACAAAGATCCTATGTTGCCGCTTAAAGGCGCGAAAGATACCGCGCGCCGCATCCCCAATGCCCGCCTCGAAATTATTGAAGGGATGGGCCACGACTTACCCGAAGCGCTGCTAGACGAGTTAGTGAGTTTGATCTTGGGGCATGTGCAAGGCGCCGATGCCGAGGCCTAAGTACTGATTAGTCTCGCTGAGTTAGGGTGTTATGTTTGGTGTATTACGCGATCTCGCTCAGTGTCTCGGGTCTTGGCTTTTTGCCTAAGCCTAAAAAATAACGGTTAGCTCAGAATCGGAGCTGAATCGCATAAATAACTCCTATCTACGATGCCTTTTTATCACAAGCAGATTGACGTGCGGAATAGCTCGCGGCCATAATTGAGCACAACTTAATAAATGGACTTGGCAGATGTTGACTATTCAGAGTTTAAAATATTTTCATCATTTAGGGCGTTCCTTGGCCGCGATTTGCGCAGCATTAATACTGTCTGCCTGCGCGACAGAATCGCATCAGGTAGTGCAATCTCAGACCGTCGCTAGTTATGGCACAGCCTACTCAGGCAGCAAGCAGGTGCTGGTGGTTGGTCAGTTTGATAATCGCTCAAATTATCTGCAGGGTATTTTTAGTTCTGGTTCCGATCAGCTGGGTAATCAGGCAAAGACCATCTTAAAAACCCATCTTCAGCAAACCAATCGCTTTACCGTCGTTGATCGCGAAAATATGGCGCGTATTGCTGAAGAAGCAAAGCTTAGCGGCGTAAAACAAAAACTGAGTGGTGCGCGCTTCGCAGTCACTGGTGATGTTACTGAGTTTGGTAGAAAAACTACTGGTGATCAGCAGTTATTCGGAATATTGGGTTCGGGCAAAACTCAAACGGCCTATGCCAAGGTGTCGATTAATATCGTTGATGTGACTACATCAGAGATTGTTTACTCCACTCAAGGTGCTGGTGAATATGCGCTGAGTAACCGCGAGGTGGTTGGTTTTGGCGGTACCTCAGGCTATGACGCCACACTAAATGGCAAAGTTCTCAATTTCGCCATCACCGAAGCCGTTAATAATATGGTTCGCGATTTAGAGGCTGGAGTTTGGTCGGCTGCTAATTAACAGGAAAGGATTCCGATGAAAAATATTATTTTAGTCAGCGCCTTAGCGCTGGCCTGCTCTGCTTGCGTGCCTGCCCAGAAAACCATGTATTACTGGGGTAGCTATGAAGACCTCATCTACAAGATGTATGTCAAACCCGGCGAGGCACCACCGGATCTGCAAATTCAAAAATTGACGGAAGATATCCAGCGAGCTCAGGACAATGGCCAAGCCGTGCCTCCGGGGGTGTATGGCCATTTAGCTTATATGTATAGCGCCGTGGGTAATCTGCCACAGGCGACGACTGCCTTTCTCCAAGAAAAAGCGCTGTACCCAGAATCGGCAGTCATGATCGACGGGTTTTTATCACGCTTACAGCAGCAAGGAGCGCGATAATGAACAGGTCGATAATCAGTAAAGCAGGTCTTTTTGTGCTGTTGGCCTTTTCGCTTGCGGCTTGCCAAGTTGCACCATATGACTACTCAGCACTCGAAGCGAATAAACCGCGCTCTATTCTTGTTATTCCGCCACTCAATGAATCAGTAGACGTCAATGCTCCCTACACCTTTATTTCCACGGTGTCTAAGCCGCTTGCAGAGAAGGGCTATTACGTTTTTCCGGTAGCTGTTATCGATCAATTTTTGAAAGAGAATGGCTTACCTTCACCCGGTGAAATGAATAGTGTGCCACTGCAAAAGCTGCGTGAGATTATCGGTGCTGATGCGGTTTTATATACCACCATTAATCAATGGGGACAGAAGTTTCAATTGGTGAACTCAGCGACCATTGTGGATTCCGAGCTTAAGCTGATTGATGCGAGGTCTGGTGAGTTATTGTGGACAACGCGTGCGTTTGCCCAACAGTCATCCGGTGATGGTGGCGGTGGCTTAGCCGGCGCCATAATTGGGGCAATTGTTGAACAGATTGCCGGTTCCATTGTTGATCGCACACCAAGCCTTTCATCTGCGGCTAATGCGCTAGCCATTAATGCCCCGAATCAAGGTTTACTGCCCGGCCCCTATCTTCCTGTAGAGAACCATCCTGAGTGAAAATCGATTGGTTCTGAGCGGGTATTCTGAGCGGAAAAGCCCTGCGGCATGTGCCAAGGGGCGTCCGTTATTACTGATCAGGTCAATGGACGGTTGCACTCAAAGGTATTGATTTCTCGCGGATACGCTAAGAATTTAGAGTGACATATTGTCGTAGTGCCTGGAGTTTTAGCTATCTTGAGCGATCAGTATAAGATTACTCAATACACCAATTTAACTGATTTAAAGCAGACCTTTTTCAATTTGTCGCTTAATCCATTTTGCGGAATTTGCCGTTGCATGGGCGCCGGTTTGCTCGGCCACTAAATCGGCCGCCAGCACGAGCTTGGCTAAGTCGATACCAGTATCAAAGCCCATTTGATTTAACATGAGCACCACGTCTTCGGTGGCGACATTGCCCGACGCGCCGGGTGCAAAGGGGCAGCCGCCAAGGCCGCCAATCGAAGAATCAAATTTACGTACACCACACTCAACAGCAGCGTACACATTGGCGACGCCCATTGCGCGGGTATCGTGAAAATGGCAGGACAGGCGCTGTGCACCAAACTCCGCGACTAGCTTGCTCATAAGTGACTTCACCTGCGCTGGTGAGGCCGCGCCAATGGTGTCGGCTAATACCACTTCGGGGGCGCCGGCGGCGAATAATTCAGCGCATAAGTCGATCACAGTTTTCTCAGGTATCAAACCTTCAAAAGGACATTCCCAGGCGGTAGCAATGCAGGCGAGAGTGCGAAAGTTATCCGCTTGAGCTCGGCCCAATACGTCTTTGGCAAAGCTCAAGACTTGGGCGTTGTTCATGCGAATATTTTTTTCGTTCATGGTGTTGCTGGCGGCAATAACCAGGCTAACTGTGTCGATGCCAGAGGCTTTGGCTAAGTCATACCCTTTGAGATTAGGGATGAGCGCAGAGAAGTGAAAATCGCCTCTAGGCAGTGCGGCGATGACCTCCGCTGTGCCACGCATGGCTGGCACTGCGGTAGGAGATACAAATGAGCCCACTTCAATATGTTTTACACCGGCCGTGAGCAGTGCTCGAATTAAGGCCACACGCTGCTGCGGTTCAAGTGTTACCGCTTGATTTTGCAAGCCATCGCGGGGACCAACATCGTTAATTATAATTTTTTCAGCCATGGCGTCATCCGCTATTTTTTTGGTGTGTTCTTAGGCAATGATACCCGCTGCTTTTAGTCTCGCGGTATCCGCTGGCGAGTACTTGCTTAATTCTGCCATCAGTTCATCAGTATTTTGGCCTAGTAGCGGCGCCGCAGAGAAGGATTCTTCATTGCTGCGTGACAGTTTAATGGGATTGCCCGGACCCTTGGTGCTTGCACCTGAGGGATGCTTTAGCTCAACGACCATATTGCGATGCTGCACCTGAGGGTCGTTTAAGGCCTGCTCAAAATTATTAACCGGTGCTACTGGAATCCTTGCGTCATTTAATTTTGTTAGCCAGTTTGCCGTGCTGTCGAGGCGGAAAATATCGGCTAAGGTCTGGTCAATTATTTCTTTGGCTGCCAAGCGTCCTGGCTGGCTGTCGTACTTGGCGCTATTAAGGGCTGGGCAGTTCACCAAGTCTTTTAGCTTGTGCCAGAAATTATCTGTGAGCACACAAATCACAAGATGGCCGTCGGCGGTTGGGTAGCTATTGTAAGGCACGTGCACAAAATGACTATTGCCGATAGGGTGCGGGTTCTCGCCCGACAGGTGATACATGGTGGCCATGTAATTTAGTAATGAAATCTGTACATCGAGCATAGAGATATCAACGTGCTGGCCAACGCCGGAAGTATGACGTTCTATCACTGCGCTCAGTATTCCCATAATGCCAAACATACCACCGCCTAAATCGCCGATAGGTATACCTGCTCGCATGGGCTGGCTGGCATCTGTGCCGGTAATGGACATGCCGCCACCATAGGCCTGGGCTACTTGGTCGAAGGCCGGTCGATTTGCACCGGGGCCGTCTTCGCCAAACCCGGTAATTGAGCAGCTAATAATGCGCGAATTGACCTTTGCCAAATGTGGGTAATCAATTTTGAGTTTGGCGGGGACGCCAGCGGCAAAATTATTAATCACTATATCGGCGGTTTTAACTAAATCGTAAAAAATATCTAAACCTTCAGCACTTTTTAAATCGATAGCGATACTGCGTTTATTGCGATTTAGAGTGATGAAATAGGCACCCATACCGTCTATGGAATGCCGGGGGTCGTTGGCCAGCAATTTGCGCGTGCCTTCGCCGCTGATCGGTTCCACTTTGACGAGATCAGCACCGAGGTCAGCCAGTGTCATAGTGCAAAACGGGCCCGACAGCATATGGGTTAAATCCAAAATGCGCAGGCCCTTGAGGGGTTTATTCATAGCTAGCTCAGGTCTTTTGAGTTGATGCCTTATCCGGCGCTGACGACTGATCCGCCGTCGATAACCAGCAATCCGCCAGTCATATACGACGATGCGCGTGAACATAAATAAATGGCGGTACCCGCAGCGTCTTCCAGCTTGCCAGCGCGGTGCATGGGAATACTGTTATTCAGTGCTTCTTCGTCTTCCATTAAGAAAGCGGTCATATTACTGGGGAATAAGCCGGGTGCAATGGCATTCACATTGATATGGTCTTTAATCAAGCTAGCACCCAATTGCTGGGTGAGTTGCAGCACGGCCGCCTTGCTAGCGGAGTAGGAAAAAGTATTCTGATGTGAGTAGCGCAATGCGTAGATGGATGCCAGATTTACAACCCGTGCAGGTTCGTCTTTAGTTGCCGCGCTGCGCAGCAAGGGCAGTAATTTTTGGGTGAGAAAGAACACCGATTTTACATTGAGATCCATGACCTTGTCCCAGCCGCTTTCCGGAAACTCATCGATAGGCGCGCCCCAGGTTGCCCCTGCGTTATTAATCAGAATGTCTAGTTTACTCTCTCTGCTTATCAGCTCATCAGCTAACTGTTTAATACCATCTAATTGAGATAAGTCTGAGGGAATGGCGATACACTCGCCCAGCTCAGACAGCCGAAGGCAGGTCTCGTTAAGTTCTTTGGCCTTGCGTGAGGTGATATAGACCTTGGCGCCGGCGCGGACAAAGCCCTCAGCGATCATGGCACCAATGCCTCGCGAGCCGCCAGTGACTAGGGCGGTTTTGCCTGCAATCGAAAATAAGTCCTGCATAAAAACTCCTGTTTGCTCTATTTATTAGCGTTGGCGATATTGTTCTTCACCGAAGGAATATGACCACGTTTTCTCGTCTAATTCCATTTTAAAATTAGGCGGCAGCTGATAGACCCAGCCATGAATGACGTCCTTGCCTTTTTGTACTGCAGGTCGTTCTTCAATGCGTTTAAACCAGTCGTGCAAACGGGGGAAGTCTTTGTCGAGATGAATATCAATTAAGGATAAGCAGCGTAGCCAAGGCCAGCAGGCAATATCGGCGATAGAGTAGTCGCCAGCCAAATAGTCTTGCTGTTGGAGCTGAGTTTCCAGCACGCGGCATTGACGTAGGCTTTCGTTAACATAGCGTTCCCGCGCGTAATCCTGCGGAACGCGCGCATAGCGAATAAAGTGATGCGCTTGTCCCTGTAAAGGACCAACACTTGATACTTGGAACATCAGCCACTGCAGTTGCTGAAAGCGGGTTGCGGGGTCTTGCGCCATCAGTTTGCCGGTTTTCTCGGCGAGATAGAGGAGGATAGCGCCGGTCTCAAAAATCACCATTGGCTCGCTACTGCCTGAAATAGGGTCGTGGTCTACTAGCACGGGTAATTTATTGTTGGGGTTGAGCGCCAGCAATTCCGGCTTAAATTGGTCTCCTATGCTGATGTCGTAGGGAATGACATTGTATTCTAGGCCCAGTTCTTCCAGGGCAATTGAAATTTTATGGCCGTTGGGCGTAGGAACGGTATGCAGGTCGATCACGATGCGACTCTCCTTATTTAATTGTCAATTATATTGACATTATGGGCATGTGAATGTCCAGTGGAATTTCTTCGATTTGGGCTTTCATCGAGCGCGGAATAGGGCACTTGACGGCAGCTTGTGGACGCGTTAATAATGTAAACATAATTGACAATATAAATACTCAGAGTCGCCCGGTATTTTGCGGCTATCTGAATAAGTCGATGCTCAATGTCGGCGCTCAATAATAATAAAGGTAGGGTAGTTATCATGTTAATGGGTTCAAACGCGCGCTGGTGGGCGGCGGGAATAGTCGCCTGTGTGGCGCAAGCTGTCATCGCGGCAGATACGTCGTCAGATACCACGTCAGTGCAAAGCACAGATTCGTCTAATCGTCGTATGCTCGAAGAAGTGGTGGTGAGCGCGCAAAAAGTCAATCAATCATCCCAGGACGTGCCAATATCATTAACGGCAGTTAGCGGCGACTTTATGCGAGAGGTGGGCGCAACCGGCTTGCAAGATATTGCCCCCTATATTCCGAATGTGCGTTTTTCTTCAGATACTGATCCCGCCCTGGCGCAAATTAATATTCGTGGTTTTGGTTCTAATCCCCTGAACTCGGCCTTTGATAGTTCGGTCGGCTTTGTGCAAGACGAAATATTCTTCAATCGCCCCTCTTACTATAACGAAGCGATGTTTGATATTGCCCGCGTTGAAGTGCTGCGCGGTCCGCAGGGAACCTTATTTGGCAAGAACACTATTGCTGGGGTGTTCAACGTCACCACAAAAGGTCCGACCGAAGAACTGTCTGCAGATTTGCGGATGAATAAAACCGATCCTGAGGAAGTGAGTTTAGAAGCGGGTATTGGCGGCATGGTTACCGATTGGTTTGGTGTTCGTATCGCCGCCCAAGATATTAGCCGGGATGGTCAGCTGCACAATCAGTTTTTAAATCGCCAAGATGATAAGCATGAGCAGAATGCGCAACGGTTAAAATTATTATTTCTACCATCCGAAAATGTGTCATTCGAATTGATGGGTGTGACCTCAGAAACATCGGCAAATTACTGGGGTCTGCAGCTAATGAACCTAGATGAGGGCAGTAGCGATTTCCTTAAAAACTATGATCCCAATATTGAGGGCGACCCTTATAATTTCACCAGTTCGTATGATCAGGATGGTTTCTTAGATAAGACCTCTGACACCCTCGGCTTGAAAACCGACTGGGATATTGGCCCTGTCGGCGCACTAGATAATCTTAATATGGTATTAGTGTTAGCTGATACCGCATTAACTATCGACAGCTTGGTCGACTTGGATACCTCGCCGGCTAACCTTGCGGTGCTAGAAGTGGTCTCAGATTACGAGCAGCAATCAGCCGAGCTACGATTCACCGGCACGGCTGACAGCCTGTTTGGGCTTGGCTCGGGTGTTGAATTTGTAGTGGGTGCTTATGTCTTTGATTCACGGTTTAGTCAGGCTACAAAAATAACTACTGGCGATGACTTCGGCGCTTATTTACTCACCGATGACGCCTTACAGCTGGTGTCCGGACAAACCAATGTTTCAAGTGGAGGCTTGCTAGGTGGGCTCAATCTTGCCGGCATTGGTTTAATCAGTAATTTAACCGGCGCACTCATTGGCGAAGATTTCTTTCGTTTAGATTACCTTTTGAATGTGGATGCCCAAGCGATTTTTGCACAAATGAGCTGGGCCTTGACCGATCAGTTTATTATCACTCCGGGTATTCGCTATAGCCGCGAACAAAAGGTCGCGGATGCGAGTGGAGAAGGCGTTTGTCGCACTGCCGCACTGGGCACGCCTTGTATAATGGAGTCGGCATTAAGCGCAGAAGACTACGATGAGCGAGGCTTAAGTCGCAAGGAAAGCGATGTTTCACCTAAATTAGCGTTTCAATATTATTTGAATCGCGACACCAATGTCTTCTTAACCTATGCCCGCGGCTATAAAAGCGGCGGTTTTAATGCCTCGTCTTTTGGCGGCGAAGATCTGTCTTTTGAGCCGGAAGAAGCCGCGACAATAGAGGCGGGATTTAAAGGCGAGTTCTTTGAAAACACTCTGCGCTTGAATGCAGCGGTGTACCAAACCGAGTTTGATAACTTGCAGGTATTGGCGTTTAACGGCGCATTCTTTGATGTGACCAATGCCGCATCAGCAATATCTCGTGGCTTGGAAATGGACTTTATGTGGCTGACGCCGTTTGAGCCGCTTAGTATTGCCGGTTCGCTAGGGCTGCTAGATGCCAAATATGACAGCTATCCCAATGCGCCAGCGCCGATTACTCAGGGTGTGAATGCCAAGCAGGATCTAAGCGGTAAGCGTATTGCCTTCGCTCCAGAGCAAAGCGCCAGTATTACTCCGACCTTGACCCTACCGCTATTTGGCCTTGCCATGCGCGCCAGTGTAGATTATTTGTACCAAGGTAATCAGTACACCGACGGTGACTTAGACCCCAATAGCTACCTCAAAGGTTTCTCGCAAGTATCGGCCAGAATTAGTCTCGGCTCCACTGATCAACGCTGGGCTGTAAGCTTGGGCGGTAGTAATTTAACCGAAGAAAAAGTACTGAATCAGGTCTTAGATACCGTATTTTTCCCCGGCTCCTACAACGCCCGTCAAAAGTCTGGCCGCAAGATTTTTGCATCGCTGTCGTTTGCTTGGTAAGACACTGTCTACTGGATAGCGTGTAGCTGAGACGTTAGCGAATTTCGAAGCGGAACCCCATATAAAAGGTCCGCTCCTGAGCTGGCTCAATACCGTCGGCCCGCACTCGGCTATAGTAGTCTTGGTTTAGCATATTGTTGATGCCGCCGTACAAGCTCCACTGTTCGCTGTATTCATATTCGAGGCTGAAGTCCAACACCTCATAGCCTGGAATCTCCGCAGCAATCTCGCTGGCGCCGCTGCCACGGGCTAGGTTGGAGTCCTGCCAATACTGTTCACCTACGACGGTAGCGGTAAGAGCGGCGTTCCACTTTTCACTGTCGAACAGCAAGCCAGTACGCAGCAAATGTTCGGGCGAGAATGCGGTGCTGTTACCAATCAGGCTGGTGTTCAAGCTATTGCTTATTTCGGCATCAAGCAGAGAGCCGTTGGCGAACAACTTGAGTGAGCGCGAGGTGCTCGGTAGTAGGTCGTACTCTACACTAAACTCCACACCCTGATGGCGTGAGTCGCCACTGTTTATCCTTTCAACGTCGGTGACATTCACTTGGATCTGTTCGACTTTGTCTTCGAAATCGATGCGAAACAGACTGATATCGAGAACCAGATTATCAATCGGCTGGCTGCGATAACCGATCTCATAGTTGACGGCGCGCGATACGCTAGGGTTGTTGCTACCCGCCAATTCTGATGCCGGGTTGATCAGATCGTCGAAGCGCTGCGGGCGATAAGATTCTGAGAAGTTGGTGTATATTTCTGACCGCTCACTAGCCTGGTACATCAGACCCAAGCCGAACAGGGTTTCATTAAATGTGCGATCTAGGTCTATGGCCTCACGATTGAGACTGGGATTTTTCACCACTTCCGCTAAATCGTAATTGACCCGCTCGAAGCGCATGGTCGGCACCACGCTAAGTTTACCGAAGCGGAAAAGGTTCTCGACAAAAACAGCGTTATAGCTGATGACGCGGTCCTGCTTGAAGGCTAGATCCGCCGAGTTCTGGGTGCTGGATCTAATGTCACTACTGATATGACGGGTGCGCGGGTTGTCGCCTAGGTAGGCGGTGGTGCCGGCGGTTAGCACGTTGTCATGCCCCCAAGACAAGGCGTAACGGACGTCGAAGCCATAGTTTGCGAACTGCTGCTCGTCGATGGCGGTTGTTGCGGGCTCGTCAGCGGGGTCGGTGAACATTGCAGATCGGCGGCTCAAGCGATCCATAGAGGAATACCAGATGCTGGCATCTAAGGTCGAGGCCTCATTGATCTGCTGCTCATATTTGGCAGTGGCGATCAGTTGATCGATTTCTACGCGATTAAAGGGCGACTTCACCAGATCGCGGTTGCTTGCAAACTCCTGCGAGGTGAGTCGGCCAGCTTCACCAGAGTCGGACTGGTAGAGATCTAAATCGAAGCCCAAACGAATATCTTTTAAGCCTTCATAGGAAACGCCAAAGTAGCCCGCGTTAGTCTCGTAGTCTTCATTACGGCGCGGCCCATCTGCGCTGCGGTGGTCGTAAGAGGCCAAGAAACCGAAGTCATTATGGGCCCAGCGCACTTCATTATAGGTGCTGTATAAACCGTCACTGCCAATTGTCTGGTCGGTGCTGAAGGAATTTTCCGCTTCGGCATCCGCACGGCGGGTCACGAAATTTAACACCGGACCGATCTGTGGTCCGTAGAGTAAACCGCCGCCACCACGTACGAATTCGATCCTTTCCACCCTTTGTGCGGCAGGCATAAAGTAGATCGTCGGGTAACCAAAAAGGTCGGCGGCAAGAGGGATGTTGTTCTGAAAGAATGCCACGAATTCGGATTCGTGCGGGTTACCCAACCCCCGGTAGTTTACATTATAGATACTCGGAATTTTTTGATCGGAAACGAATAGGCCGGGCAGGCGTGAGAACATCTGCCGCAGATTGGGCTCCACGAATACTGGCTGCTCGTCTAGATTAACCGACGTGGTTTTCTTACCCTCAAAGATTTTGCCGTTCTGCAGGGCGGGGAGTGTTCCTGAGACATTGGAACCCAGGAATAGGCCGTGAACCTCGATGGTTTCAAGAGTTTTGATATCTGTTTGGCCGTTGGCGGCAGCAAAAGAACAAAGCGACAGCGCAGCGATTGCGGCGCATCGTGTGCTAAGCATGGGGTGATCCTCGGGTGCGAATGATAATGCGAATGATTATTATAAATATCTTTGTGAAATGCAAGATCGAATGTCTTCAAATGTGAGCGGGGGCTCAGCGCATGGCTCTGCAGGGGGCTAACTTGGGCCAACATTGTAAGCTGCGGAACAGTGCGTATTGCCGGTCCGGAATCTGAATAGCGCGTTTTTGCTATGTCTCGGTATATATTTTCCGGCCATCTTAGCGTTTTGTTGATTAGCCCATAAGTTGGAAGGGAAGTTGAACCATAAGTTGGCTAAAAGGAGCATTTTCTGCGATATGGCTTCCAGTACCCAGCGGGGTTTTACCCATAACATGGCCACAAGTTCACCCATATTATTGCCGGAACGTCACATTAGCGGACATTGGAAATGCTCTAATACATATACAAAGCAGGCATCCCCTGACGTCTCAGTCGTAAGCGGAACGATAGGTCGGATTGACATTGCGTACGTAATGGCGTACGCTTTCGTCTATATGGAGGAACCTATGACCACACTTAATGCCACAGAAGCTCGTTCCAAGCTTTACGCGCTGATAGATGAAACGTCTACAAGTCACCAACCTATTATTATTACTGGAAAGAGGGGCAACGCTGTTTTACTGTCGGAAGACGACTGGAATGCCATCAATGAGACACTTCATCTGCTATCCATTCCCGGTATGCGCGAATCTATCCGAGAAGGTATGGACGTCGAACTCGACAAATGTGGTAAGAGTCTTGATTGGTGAGCTGGACTCTTTATTTCACTAAACAGGCTCAAAAAGATGCTCGAAAACTAGCGTCGTCCGGGCTAAAAGATAAGGCTCAGGAGCTGCTGAAAATTGTCGAAAGGAACCCGTATCAGAATCCTCCTCCCTATGAAAAATTAATTGGTGATTTAGCGGGCGCCTATTCTCGCCGAATAAACATCCAGCATCGCTTGGTATACCAAGTGTTAGAAGAAGACAAAGCGATCAAAGTATTGAGGCTATGGCCTCACTATGAGTAAAGCCTAAAACGGTAAAAATATCCCTGATAATAGAAATACAGTTACTTCCAAACCTCCGCTTTCGATCAATTGACGTCATGATTGAACGTCCGCTTAACCCAGACTGTGTGAAAACTACGGATCACCGGTTGATCTAGATGTCCCTTGCTTATGAAGAATCAGTCTTAGCCGGCGATCCAAATTTAAGGCCGCATTTAGTATAATAAATTGGTAAGCCAAACCAGACGCAATCTGCGATGACTCACCATATCAAAGGCCAATCAAGACACCAATCCACGTTATTTCCAGAAGTAATAGATAACTTTGTTACGGAAGACAACCCTGTTCTAGTCATTGATGTTTTTGTCGACCAGCTTGATGTATTGAGCCTAGGTTTTGAGAGCGTCACCGCAAAGCAAGCTGGTCGTCCAGGTTATCATCCAGCCACTATCTTAAAGCTCTACATTTATGGCTACTTAAACCGTATTCAATCATCTCGCCGGCTAGAAAAGGAAACTCACCGCAACGTAGAGTTAATGTGGCTGCTAGAGTGGCTAAGACCTGACTTTAAACCATTGCCGACTTTAGGAAAGATGACGGCAAGGCAATTAAAAATGTCTGTCGTAAATTCGTTGACCTGTGTCGGCAAATTAATATGTTTGATGATTTCGCTTTCGCTATTGATGGTAGTAAGTTTAAAGCGGTCAACAATAAGGCTAAGAATTACACACCCAGCAAAGTCCAATTTCATATCGATCTTATTGAGAGCGGTATTCAAGATTACTTGAATCAAATGAGTGCCAACGATAACGAGGAAAAGCACACACCCAGCTCGGTCTCGGCATCAAAATTAGCATGGTTTAAGCAAGGTTTACTTGAGCTCAATGCGCTAGAAAAAGAGGTAACCGAGCACCCCGATAAACAAGTATCACAAACTGATCCTGATGCACGATTAATGAGAACTCATCATATGGATCGGCAGGTCTGCTATAACGTGCAAAGTGCGGTGGATACGAAACACCACCTGATTGTTGCACATGATATTGTTATGACAACTACCATAAGCCGTGTAAAGCGGACAACTTATGGGTGAATCGACATTTTTGACATAGGGGCAGGACAAGCTTGCATCGCTACGGATGAAAATGAAATTGTGGGCGGTTGCCGTTGCCTTGCAGTGCGATTGCAGAGGGTGAGCAGGGGGGAATAAAAACGCGACGCCGCTACACAAGCGGCATCGCAAAACGTAGCGCCTTAATAAGCGCCACGGCAAATTTCAAAGAAATCCTGATGGGCTAAGCATTCCAGGTTTTAGCGTAATGAGCCGCGAATACGCTGATAAGACTCTTTTAGCTCGCGCACCAATTCTTGACCAGCCAATGACAGGCCTTCGGCGCTTTCGCTAGAAGCGTCGCGCAGATGCTCGCTTTTTAGTTTAAGTTGATCTAAGCGGTCTTCGAGTACTTGCCATTCATCGCGGATTTCCGCGCCAGCAAGATGAACACGCACATTTAGTTCGTCGCGCTCAGTTTTTAGTTTGCCAACAAGCTCGTCGTATCCGTCTTTTATGCTCATTTTCATTCTCCAAATCTAAATATGCTTAGTAGTGATCGCCATATTGCTAAGGTAAATACCGCTTGTTTGATGGTACGTCCTTGGGCCTTAACACCCTTGCTTTAAACACTGCGAGGGCAAGTTAGAAAGATATTACTCACCAATATAAATGATGCTTAAAGATCCGTATGAATTCACTATAGCAGTGCCCCTAGAGCAACTAATGATCTGGATCAATGATTTGTCGATTTCAGTAAAAACGGCATAAATTAGGCGAAGTGAAGGTCTGGCTGGGGAAGGAGTGACCGCACGGTTTTGCGTGAGACTATTATTCAGGTGATGACAAAGCTTAGGCTTGCCTGAGGCAATAAGTTTATCTGGCGTTTTTATTTATCCCTTTTTTTTATGTCACGATAAATCGTTTACCTAATGGCTGGTGACATCAAAAAAATTCAGCTTCATATGCAATCCACACGCACAGGAATATTCGACATCAGTGGTATGCCTGTAATGGGGTCGTAGTTTTTTTCCACTGACACTAAGCGGCCCGTGTTACTTCCTATTTCAATCACCTTGTCATCGTCTTCGCCGGGGTTGCCGCCAAAGGCATGTGTCATAGAAATGATCCCATTCAATAAGGTGGCATCCGCTTCAACAATGCCGCGAATAGCACTGTGCGGGGAGGAAAGTAATACTGTGTCGCCACTGCTTAAACCCAGGCGATTCAGGTCGTCGGGGTGCATATAAGCTGGGTTATATTGTTTGCCCAATGATTTCTTAAGTTCTCTGCCGGCTGAGTTAATTACCGAGTTTAGGCGCCTACAGACCAGTCTGAAGGGGAAATCGTTTACGGCTTCTTGGCTTGCCGGCGGTTCTGCAAAGACATCGGCCAGCTCTTGCATCATCATGGCATTGCCAATACACAGCTTGCCTTCAAATGCGGGATCTTTAGGCTGAACGATTTCCTTCACCTCGTATATTTTGCCACCGCGGTGTTTTTTGACTTCTTCCAGCGAGATTCTGGCATTCGCCGTTAAATGTTCATGTAGCTCGTCTGTTGTGGGTTTGTTTTTCATGTCGAGAAAGGCGAAGGCTGGGGAGCTCTCTTGAAACTTGTCCCAACCGGTTTGCGAGGCCACAAATAAGTTCAGTCCCATGCGCTGACCCAGACCATAGAAAAAGGCCCACTCCTCTACAACATCGGCGCCTTTTGGTGGCTCAACCACCGCAGGTGCATAGCTAGCGTAGGGCTCATCAAAACCTAGACCATAACCATAGTGTTTATTCCCTTCGCACAACTGCGTTGTAGCGGGGGTTTCCAGTGATAACTTGGGCGGTATCACATAATGCGCGAGCTCAGCGGTCGCGGTCATGTGGTAATCGAGTACAACCAGCAGTTCTAGATTCTTCAGCGCCTTATAGGTTTTATTCTGGTCTGGCCAGGCCATCATTGGATTGCCTGCCAAGCAGATCAATACTTTTACTTGGCCCTCGCCCTCTAACAGCATTTCGTCGGCCAATGCGGCCGTCGGCATACCGCTTGCCGTTTTGCTGAGATTGCGAACCCGCATTTTTTCGGGATAATCCCAGCCCTTATAAGGCGGCCTCGCCTGCGCTTTGGCAATATATGCGGGGGTGAGTACATTGGGTTTGGTGACTTTATCGCCGGCTCTAGACCAGTAGCCACACACCGACATCAGACAATAACCGAGATATTCACTCAAGCTACCGTGTAGCGACATGTTCGGCCCTGTGCCCAGCGTCACGGCGCCGCCCCGGCCACTTTGGCCAACCGCTGAGGCATAAGTTCTAGCGGCAGCAATTAGCTGATCCACATCTATCTCTGCGCGCTTGGCTACATACTCGGGTGTGAACAGCGCGACACGTTCTGCCAGTGCTTCAAAGCCCTCTACATCTTCTTCAATAAAAGCCTGGTCATACAGCTTTTCAGTAATAATAATATTGAGAAGTCCCGCTAAAATAGTGGGGTCTTCGCCGGGCTTGGCCTGCAAGTGAATATGTGCGCGTTTAGCGGTTTCCGTGACCCTAGGGTCTATAACAATGAGTTTGGTGCCGCGCTCTTGGGCTGCTTTTAGACGCTGTGCTGGGTTATTCCCCGGCGCGCCACTGGCCTTAGATATAACCGGATTTGCACCAACAATAATCCAGCTATTGGCAGTATTGAAATCCAATTCACCGGCGCCCCAAAGGCCGTGCGCTGCCATGGCAATGTGTTTGCCCGGCTGGTCAATAGTGCTGGAGGTGAAGTGCATGGGCGAGCCAATGCCCATTAAGAAAGAGACGGCTACTGAGGGTGCTACCGGTGTAGAGACCTGACCGGTACCGCCATAAACGGCGACTGAGCGCGGGCCGTGCTTTTCAATAATCGCCGCTATTTTGTCGGCGATCTCGTCCATCGCCGCTTCGCTGCCTATGTTCTCGAAGGTGTTTGCAGACGCCCGTTTTTGGCAGTGGAGCAAGCGATTAGGGTTGTTGTGCTGTTCAGGAAGCGCCCGTCCCTTAGGACAGGTGTAGCCTTTGAAGTAGGGGTCGTCTTTGTCGCCGGTAACTTTTGTTAATTTTCCAGCATCTACATGGGCAATGATTTGGCAATAGGCCGGACATACACGGCATATGGCGGAATGTGTATTAGTCAACGTTGTGTAACCCCGATATTCAATTTTTATTTTTAATTTGATGATTGTATCGCGGCGAGCAGTATACTGAAATTTGGCAACTTATCGCAGTCTTTGGCGCGGCTGCTCCGCTTTTACTCGCTTCAATAGTGGCGCAGTTCACTAGCTACGCAGATATTGAGAAAAACAGGGCTTGAATAGGTCCAAAGCTCAAATCTACTTTTGCACACGCTAATAATTTGCTGTGCTAGATTACCAAGGCGAACATCCGCCAAATACTATTTACTGCTATATTTAAGCCTCATCGTATAAGGCTTTGATTGATACATGTGAAACCGCGGCACCACCAGTTAGATTAGACCCGTATTCTTCTTAGATAGTAGTGCCAAGCTTCAGGAGGGGATGTGACAGTAATGCGTTCAGTATGTAATAGCCGGCTTTGCTCCTGCGTTATGGCAGAGGATTATTACTGGGCGAGTGAGAAACGATTTAATTTTGGGAAAAATAGCTGGGTGTCAGTATTCCAAGACCTCATGCACTTGGGTGATGTGGCTTCTTCGGAGCGCGTATGACTCCTTTCCAGAGTGACTCCCTGCAGTGCGAATTGCGGCTATTTGTTGCGGGTGATACCAACAACTCCTTAGAGGCTATCGCTAATCTGAGGGCCTTGTGCGAGGAATACTTGCCAAGTCGCTACACCATCGAAATCGTGGATGTGATGCAGGAGCCTGCCCGAGCGATTGCCGATGGGGTTTTTATGACGCCGACCTTGCTCAAGCTAGGACCGCGTCCCCTGCGGCGAGTTGTGGGTAGATTGGCACGAAGCTCAGATGTGCTGCAGGCATTGGGTTTGACGCTTAACGACAGGCCGATACTGTCCAGCGCGGACGCTGAAACCGCTAAGTTGATAGCAACGCTGGATGAGGCCGGTCGGCGTTTAGAAGAACTTACCGGTGGTGAAGTCGATGCAGTCCTTAGACGCGATGGCAAGCCGCTTTTACTATTAAGCGCCCAAGCGGAGTTGCGCCACCGCGAAGCGGCAAGACAAACTGCCATCCTCAATGCCCTACCTGCTCATATTGCATTGATCGATAATCAGGGTGTTATTGTGTCTTTTAACCATGCTTGGCAGAAATTTGCCGAGTTAAATGGCCTGGCTTCCCCTGGGTATGGCGTTGGAATTAACTATCTGGAGGCTTGCGACAAGGCGGGCGAGGGCAGTGAGGCGGCCGAGGGCATTCGCTCAGTACTGGCAGGACATTCGAGAAGCTTTTCCATTGAGTATCCCTGTCATTCCCCGACGGAACAGCGCTGGTTCCTGATGACTGTGACGCCCTCTAATCACGATGCCAAGAACGGTGCCGTGATCATGCATCTAAACATAAGCGATCGCACCGAGGCGGAGATCGGTATGCAGCGCTTGCAGCGGGTCTACGCGGTTCTAAGTGAGATTAATGAGTTGATCGTTCGCGTGCCCAACCGCGATGAACTCTTCCGTGAGGCATGTCGGATAGCGGTCGAAACTGGCGGGGTTTGCATGACGATGATAGGCATTGTCGATCAAGCCACTGACACTGTCGTTCCGGTCGCCTCGGTAGGCGTAGAAGATAAATTACTAAGGGACATCAGGAGCCTACTATCCTCAGATGAGAAAGCGTCGACGACGATGATTGCGAAAGCGGTCCGCGACAAGACGGCGATCGTATCCAACGATTTGAGTGACGACCCGCGGGCGCTGCTCCGGGATCTATATACCGAGGCGGGAGTGCACTCGGTGGCGGTTCTTCCCTTGATTGTGTCGGGGCAAGTGGCGGGGGTGTTGGGCCTATACGCAGGGGAAAAGGATTTCTTCCACGAAGAAGAGATGCTGCTGCTGAGCAAACTGGCCGATGACGTTGCGTTTGCAATCGACCACCTCGAAAGGCAAGAGCGGCTCGACCATCTCGCGTCCTACGACCAGCTTACGGGACTAGCAAATCACCATCTGTTCCTTGAACGTCTTGAGCAATTTACGCGTGGTGCTGCCGACAGTGGCCACCGCTTAGCACTGATCCTAATTGACCTAGAACGCTTCAAGAATATTAACGACAGCCTCGGGCGAGCGGCGGGCGATGTACTTCTGCAACAGGTCGCCGAGTGGCTTACCCAGCACATTGATGATGTACATCGGCTTGCCCGGGTCGGCGTTGACCAGTTCGCTGTGGTGCTGCGTGAAGAAGGGCGGGTCGGTGATGTTGTACGCCAGTTGGAAGCGGTGATCGAGGCCTTTCTTCTCCATCCCTTCAAGCTCAAGCCCTCTGTATATCGGATCGCGGCAAAGTTCGGTGTAGCAATGTTTCCAGAGGATGGCGCCGACGCGGCCACTCTCGTCAAGAACGCTGAAGCGGCTTTGAAGAAGGCCAAGGTGGAAGGTCATCGGCATCTTTTCTATACGCAGAAGATGACCGACACTGTGGCGCAGCGCCTGAATCTCGAAAACCAGTTGCGCCAAGCGCTGGATAAGAACGAATTCGTACTGCACTACCAGCCTAAGGTGAATCTTGCTAGCGGCGAGATCACGGGCGTGGAAGCCTTGATCCGCTGGAACGACCCTCTCACAGGCTTGGTTTTGCCAGATTCCTTCATCTCGATTCTTGAAGAAACGGGGTTAATATACGACGTCGGCCTATGGGCCTTGCATCAAGCACTGCAAGATTTTTTGCGGTGGCGCGCCGCCGGATTAAATGCAGTGCGCATTGCGGTGAATGTCTCGCCGCTGCAAATGCGTCACCCCGGATTCGCCGCCGCTATTGAACAGATCGTGGCCATCGACCCGCGCGCCGCCCAGGGCTTGGAACTAGAGATCACTGAAGGTATGGTCATGGCGGACATGAAGCAGGCGATATCGAGTCTGCATGCGATTCGCGCGCTCGGCATCAGCATTGCCATTGATGATTTTGGTACCGGATACTCCTCATTGGGTTATCTATCGAAGTTGCCGGTTGATACGCTTAAGATCGATCGTATGTTTATAGCGGATATGGTCACCGATCCACAGGGCTTATCGCTGGTGTCCACAATCATTAACCTCGCCCACTCTTTGCAACTCAAAGTTGTGGCCGAAGGCGTTGAGACCGAGGAGCAATCCCGCTTATTGAGATTGCTGAAATGCGACCAAATACAAGGTTATTTGTTTAGCAAGCCCCTTGCTGTGGAGGTCTTAGAAGAGACATTCCTGCGGCGTCTCGGCTAGCCGCAGTGAGTGACCGCGCGCGGAGTGTTATTAGGCTTTTTTGATAAGCCGAATGATGTAAATTAAAATTATCGCGCCGGCGGTAGAGGTCACAATAGAGCCAATTAATCCCCCTGCTGAAATCCCTAAAAAGCTAAAAACATAGCCGCCTACTACGGCGCCCACCACACCGACAATAATATTGCCGATTAAGCCAAAGCCGCCGCCTTTCATTATCTTGCCAGCCAACCAACCCGCCAGTGCGCCAATGGCTAAGAATATAATCAAACCTTCTGCATTCATTTTACTTTCCTTGCATTATTGAGATTGTTAATAGGGGAGTTCGGCAATGCGACTCACCGCTAACACTTCGATTCATCAAGTGCGTCATTGTAGCCAAGCTATTCTCAATCATATCAATACTGCTAATTTTGCATGCTAGCGTCGCCGTCAAATTATGATCGATCAGGGTAATTTACTCACCCATACACCCACATCCAAGCTTGAGTCTGGCGCGCCTCTAAACGATCCTTCTATTGGCGGCACGGATTTAGAGAGCCGTGCAACCGCGACTGGAATATGGTCGGTGCCGGCCATTTCGCCAATCGTGGGGTCAAAGCCCTTCCAGCCAGCGCCGGGTAAATAGACCTCTGCCCAAGCATGGGTAGCACCAGCGGCATCGCTGCCGGGCGCGTGTAGGTAGCCGCTGACAAAGCGCGCTGCGAGCCCCATGCACTTTGCGGCATCCATAAAGAGTTGAGCAAAATCTCGGCAGGAACCCGTACCACATACCAGGGTGTCCTTGGCGGTTTGCACGCCCGGTTCTTCTCGTAATTTATAGGTTTGGGTTTGATAAATATGACTGGCGATTCGCTGTAGCAAGGTATAAGTCTGAATCTTTTCGTCGCCCTGCCAAAGTGTTTGAGCCCATTGAGAGATCATTTGCTGTGTTTCTTGATCGGGTAGCTGCATATATGGGCTCAGCAAAACTTGATCGTCCGGCAAATAACTAAAGGGATAATTGATGGCGTAATCGGCAACCATAAAATTAAGCGGTGACTCATTGTATTGCTGAATGATGAGCTCGCTTTCAAATACCAGCTGCTGGGCGGGGAGATCGAAGGTGGCGGTGGCCACGGAGTTTCCCTCGGCGTCGCGGTGCCATAGTAAATTAGCATTGGGCGAAATTTTTAGGGAGAACGACTCGATGCGAAGCTCATAGTCTTCTCTTGGCCGCAGGCGTAAGTGGTGTGGCCCAAGCTGCACTTCTTCGGAAAAGTTATAGTAGGTTCTGTGGATAATGTTATAGCGCTGCATAGTGTGTCCAGTATTGAGCCGATCTACCGCATTTAATTTCGACTAGTCGATGATGGAGCTTTCATTGATAAGCTCTACGCTAACCACTTGGCTGGAAGGATAGACTCCCGGTCCAAATTGATTGTATACAGCGACATCGGCAGCATCGCGGCCGTAACCAATGGCGACATAGCCGCCTTTTAAAGAGGGCTGGGTTGCGTCGAAGGTGTACCAGCGGTCGCCCACATAGGCTTCAAACCAAGCATGTAGATCCATCGGTTGCAGACCATATAAATAGCCTACTACCATTCTTGCCGGAATACTCAAGCTTCTGCAAAGCGCAATGCCTAGGTGGGCCATATCGCGACACACCCCCCACTTTCGCGCGTTTATCTCAATGGCAGTAACTTGGGCATCGCTATTGCCCGGAGTGAAAGTAACATTGTTGCGCAGCCAGTTCTCAATGGCGGCAACTTGGTTGTAGCCCAGGAGTTGGCCGGCGGTAATCTCCATCGCCATTTGGCCAAAACGATCAGATTCGCAATAGCGGCTGGGTAGAAGATAGTTGAGTACCGAGTCTGGCAGTCTTTGAACTTCAACAAAGGGGGCGCCGGGGGCTTGGTCTAAAAAATCGGCGGTCTTTGCCTCTGCGCGAGTGTGTATAGAGAAATACCCCGGCTGAGCGACTAAGCGCTGACAGAGATTGCCATAGACATCGGTGAATTCAAAAGCAGGGACGCTGGGTGCCAGTTTATACTGTTCGCTGGCAATCCATTGCTGGGCGCCACTGCGCGGTCTAAGCATCAATACAAACGGTGTGGGCACTTCAATATCGAAGGATAAATCGCAACTCGTTTTTAACCACATGCGTCTGCTCCTATTGATTGAAACAAGGTGATATAAGCTTGGCGTTGCCCAAGATGTATATCATGAATTCACGGTCATTGTGACAAATGCGGATATTAACTGCCAATAAAGCGCGGGGGCACCGCTTAGCTTGGGTCAGACCAGAATGTGGCGCCTAAGTTTATGTCTAGCTCATCTTTATTGCCGGGGTGGATAAATTTTAGCCGTGAGGCGTGCAGCAGTAAGCGCTCAGCGGCTGCTTTTGCCTTGGGGTGAGCGTAAAACTCACAGCCTAAAATGGGGTGGCCAATACTGGCGGTGTGAACTCTCAGTTGGTGGGAGCGTCCAGTGATCGGTATCAAACGTAATTTGCTGTGGCCGCCCGCCGTTGTGCCGCAATTTTCATAATGGGTTTGGGCGTGTTTGCCGTAGTCGAAATTAAGTTCTTGGCGAGGGCGGTTGGGCCAGTCGCAGGCCAGCGGAAGGTCGATAAACCCCTCTACGCTGCTAACCTTGCCGTAAACAATGGCTTGATATTCCTTATAAACTTTGCGGTCTTGAAATAGCCGACTCAGCGCCCGGTGGCTGTCTGGATGGCAGGCGACAATCATCAGCCCAGAGGTGGACATATCAAGGCGGTGAACAATGCTTGCGTTGGGGTAATCTTGGTTTATACGACTAATAAGGCAGTCTTTATTGTCAGGGTGACGGCCGGGTACAGATAACAATCCTGCCGGTTTGCTGACAATCAGCAAGTCGTTGTCGCGGTGCAGATAGCGAATGGCCTCGGCGCAATGGGGCACAATGAAATCGGCGCCGGTGCTTGGCTGCTTTTCGGTATGTGAGCTATCTGACATAAGGCTTTTTGGTCGCAGCATGGAGTTGACGCAAGTATACCGGATATTGGCGTCTTAATTTTTGCTGCGTAAAGAGCTGGGAATCAGTGCAAAGAAGGACTCTAGGTGGTCATTTTCATAGTACCAGCCAAGTTGTTCTGTGCAGTGTTCGCAGTGGGCGTACTGCCAGCGGTAGCCTTGGAACCAACAATACTGAGACGTGGGTTCACCGCTGATAATAGTGCCCGGTGCCGAGTGGAAGCAGCACACATCGTAAATAACGCCGCCGGGATTGATAAAGCGGTGGTGATGTTGGTCGTGGATACGGATACGGTAACTGCTGGCAGTGATCGCCTGGTGGCAGTTTAGGCAAGAGATAAGTTCAGAGGGTTCGCTGCCTTGAACTTGAAATAATGCATCGTGAACGAGCTGCTTTATGGGCAAATTACTCATAGCGTTCTCCGATTGAGTTAGGTGCCATTATGGCGCTCTCCGAAAAACCGTTTTAATCCGGTAATATGCTTACTTTCATGTTTAAACATATAGAGGTTGGGGCTTTGCTACAAGCGCTTTCAGTGAGTGAAGGGAGACAAATTCTTGCGACCTTGTTGCAGGACTTTTTACCACAGGCAAAAGTGGTGAACACGCCGCTGCCCCTAGTGCCAGAAATCGCCCTGTTGCTGTTAAGCGCAGATTATCCGCAGCATGATTTAAGTCCTGAACAGACCCAGCGGATCATGAATTATCCCGCGTATTGGTGTTTTTGTTGGGCCAGTGGTCAGGTTATGGCGCGCTATCTCTTTGATAATCCAGACCTCGTGCGCGGTAAAAAGGTGCTGGATTTTGGCTGTGGCTCGGGGGTGGCAGCCATTGCCGCAAAGCTTGCGGGTGCCAAAGAGGTGATTGCCTGTGATCTCGACGCCGATGCCATTGTGGCGAGTCGTGCCAATGCCGCGCTGAATAAGGCCGAGCTTAGCTACAGCGATGATTTCTTCGCCAATGACGAGCACTATGATGTCATTCTGGTGGCCGATGTACTTTACGATCGCGCAAATTTACCCTTGTTAGACGCTTTCTTAAAGCGTGCTCCACAGGTCTTGGTGGCCGATTCACGGGTGAAAGATTTTAAGGTCGACAACTACCACTGGCTGGCATTTCAGCGTGCTACCACCGTGCCGGACTTGGCTGAGTCTGAAGAGTTTTCCAAGGTTAATTTATACCTTGGTACTCGCTAGAGTCTTGGTCTTGAGAGCCATTATTAGCGAGCATTTCCTGAATATTTTTCAAGCGCGGATCTAAAGCCTTGGTTTCCGGCTTTGCGCCATTAACTAGGGTGAGGCTTTGAGCGCGGGCCTGAATGTAATCAATACGTTGGCTTAAATCCGGGTGGCTGGTAAACAGTGCCTGCCATCTGGCCTGTTGGTATTGGCCTAAAATTTTTGCAAAGAATTCCTCGGTGCCGGCCAAGTGACCATAGTAATTTTCTAGGGTATTCATGGCGGCCGTATCCGCGGCAACTTCCATTTTTCGACTAAACCCCAGCATCGTTAGTATGCCGGTTTGCTGGGCGGTGCTCTGCAGGGCGCTGGCGTTTTGTCCGCCGGTGACAATGCTTAGAAATAATTGCACCAGCAATCCGCCGCTTAAAGACTGGGCGGGGTGACGGTATTTAATATGGGCAATTTCATGGGCGAGCACCATCGCCAGCGCATTTTCCGAAGACACTTCCCGCAGTAAGCCGGTGGTCACAAATATTTGGCCGCCCAAGGTGGCAAAGGCATTGGGTAGATCCGGCTGGTCGAGCAGTTGGAACTGGGTGCTGATTCCTGCTGGGAGTCGAGATTGTAGTGCTAAGTTTTGGCCAAGCTCCTGAATAGCGGCCTCGGCGTCTTGAAAGGCAGCGCTATGCTCAGGTTCTGAGCGCGTCCACTGCCCGTATTTGCTCATCAACTGCTGTTCGTAGCGAAACGGAATATAGGGCGCCAAGCTGTGTGCAAATACCAGCAGCAGCGTCACTGTAGTGCCGAGAATAATAAACACCCCGAGCAACAGAATAAAAAATTCCTTGAGGGGGTTATCTGCAGAAGTGTTGATGCCCTCGGGAATCTTGGGATTTTGCTTGGCAAAGCTCACCGTTTACTGGCCTTTTATCTGGGCAGCTTGGGGTGTTAAAGCCGTCCCATAGGCTAATACCTCAATCGAGCCAATACCTTTGCTGCTGCCGCCAGATATTCTACTGGTCTCAAATTTGGTATTAATAATGGCTTCGGCGCCAGCGCTGCGGGCTTGCTCTTGCATACGCAACAGCGCTTCGCGGCGGGCGCGGTCGAGTAGGGTCTCATAGCTGCGAATGCGGCCACCCACCAAGGCCCGCAATGCGGCGGACACCCGTTTGAAATAATCCACTGAAATCACCACATTGCCGCTGACCAGCTCGCCGTGGTGAGTCATAAATTGCGTGGGTGGAAAGCGGTCGGTAGACACCACAATGTGGCGCAGCTCGTCTTCGCGGGCAAAGATACTTTTATAGTGTTTGGCTTCGGCGCGGCGACCAAAGAAAAACCCCAAGCCCAGCAGCAGCGCAAAGACACCTAATTGAATCAGGCCTTCCATGATTATTTTTCCTCAAGGAAAACGGCAGTGCCATAGGCGAGAATTTCTGAGGCGCCAGCGGTAATAGAAGAGGTGGAGTAGCGCACATTAACAACGGCGTTGGCGCCAATGGCCTTGGCTTGCTCGGTCATGCGGTCGGTGGCTTCTTGCCGCGCTTCAGACAGTAGCTCGGTATAACCGGCCAACTCGCCACCGAAGATGTTTTTTAGGCCGGCCATAATGTCTTTACCCGCGTGTTTGGCACGTACGGTACTGCCTAGCACTAGTCCTAGGTGTTGAGTAACGCGTTTGCCGGGTATGAGTTCTATATTGCTGATGAGGATGTCGGTCATTGAGCGGTCCTTGGGTGTTTCAGGTCAGTGTGTCTATTTTGCCTAGGGTGCGGCTTAGTATTTTTGCTAGGGTCTATCAAAGCTGGTTTTTGGGTGTGTGTCTATATGGGAAACTTAAGAAGAGTTTCTACTCACATTAGTAGGCTTTTTGCCTATAGCGAGGTCGTCGAGATTATCTGCTAGGCGTTCTAGCAGCTGTTCGACGCTAGACTCAATGGCAATGCTGGGCTTGCACCATAAATGACCACGATGCTCCCTTAACTCTATTTGAAGGTGCACTAGACCTTGTTTGAGCGCTCTGGCGGCGCGATGCATTCGCCCACCCGCAGCCGTCAACAAAAGCTGCTTACCCTAATGACCAAACAGGGCTTGGCCGACGACGTCTTCCAAACGGCGTATTTACGAGCTGAGAGCTGCTTTGCGGTTTTGGGGTAGCTGTGTTGCTGGCAAATAAGCAAGAATACAGCGGCTTGGAGAAGGCTTAGACTGCTTAAATAACTGACTTTGATATCGTATTTATCGTTTAATGTTGGATTGGCTCCTGCTATAACTACACGCAACTGCTTATTCATTTCAGCATAAATATTATTTTTGTGTTTATAGGTTTTTTCGGTACGGTCACTGCATGTATCTTGTGTGTGCCGGATTGCGCGCCGCTGAAGTCGGCTTTAATTGGTCGTTTGCTTACTGCTAAAGCTAGGTATCGGGGTAATTATTCCCCAAAGGGAGTTCAGCTATGTTAAAAAAAATCCTCATCGCTAACCGTGGTGAAATCGCGGTGCGAATAGTGAGGGCCTGCGCCGAAATGGGCATTCGCTCGGCGGCTGTTTACACCGAGCCAGATCGATTCTCCTTGCATGTTAAGCGCGCGGATGAGGCCTACAACGTGGGCTCTGATCCGCTGGAAGGGTATTTGAATCCCAGAAAATTAGTGGGTCTGGCGGTAGAGACCGGCTGCGATGGTCTGCATCCCGGTTATGGTTTCTTGTCAGAGAACGCCGAGCTCGCTGAAATTTGTGCTCAGCGCGGCATTAAGTTTATTGGGCCTAGCGCCGAAGTCATTCGCCGTATGGGCGATAAAACCGAAGCCCGCCGCGCTATGACTGCAGCGGGTGTGCCGGTAACGCCGGGCACCGACGGCAACCTAGCTGATGTTAACGAGGCGGTAAGCTTCGCCAAAACTATTGGCTACCCCGTTATGTTAAAAGCCACCTCGGGTGGCGGTGGTCGCGGTATTCGGCGCTGCGACAGCGAGACAGATCTCCTTAGACAGTTTGATCGGGTAGTGTCTGAGGCCACCAAAGCCTTTGGCCGCGCCGATGTGTTTATGGAAAAGTGCATCGTTAATCCCCGTCATATCGAATCTCAGATACTGGCTGACAGCCAGGGCAATGTGATCCATTTATTTGAGCGCGACTGCTCAATTCAACGCCGCAACCAAAAGCTCATTGAGATTGCGCCATCGCCCCAGTTGACCCCTGAACAGCGGGCTTATATTGGCGAGATGTCGGTGCGCGCTGCCGAAGCGGTTGGCTACGAAAACGCGGGCACCGTAGAATTTTTACTCGCCGACAATCAAATCTATTTCATGGAAATGAACACCCGGGTTCAGGTTGAGCACACCATCACCGAGCAAATTACGGGGGTGGATATTGTCCGCGAACAAATTCGTATAGCCTCTGGTTTACCGCTGGGGTATCGCCAAGAAGATATTTCCTATCGCGGCTTCGCAATGCAGTTTCGGGTTAATGCCGAAGACCCAAAAAATGATTTTTTACCTAGCTTTGGCAAAATCAGCCGCTACTACGCGCCGGGTGGTCCGGGTGTACGAGTCGACACGGCGATTTACACCGGTTACACCATTCCCCCTTATTTCGACTCCATGTGTCTCAAACTGGTTGTCTGGGGTTTAACCTGGGATGAGGTCTTAAACCGGGGCGCGCGAGCTTTAAATGATATGCGCTTGCAAGGGGTGAAAACCACGGCGGCCTATTACCAGCAGATTCTTAAGCACCCGGATTTTCGCGCCGCAAACTTCGATACCAGCTTTGTAGAAAGTCACCCCGAACTGACTCAGTACTCGGATAAAAGTCGCCCCGAAGACATTGCGCTGGTGGTGGCTGCGGCCATTGCTGCCCACGCCGGCCTGTAAGATAAAAAGGATATTATAATGAGCCAAGATAAAGCTGTTCTGATTACTGATGTTGCACTGCGCGATGGTCATCAGTCCTTGTTGGCAACGCGAATGCGAACCGAAGATATGTTGCCGGTATGCGCCCAGTTGGATGCGATAGGGTTTTGGTCGCTGGAAGTCTGGGGCGGTGCAACCTTTGACGCCTGTGTGCGTTTTTTGAAAGAAGACCCCTGGGAGCGTTTGCGTAAACTGCGCGAGGCTCTGCCAAATACGCAATTACAAATGTTGCTGCGCGGCCAAAATTTGCTGGGCTACCGTCATTACGCCGACGATGTGGTTGAGGCGTTTATTCAAAAATCCGCCGATAATGGCATGGATATTTTCCGTGTATTTGACGCCATGAATGACGTGCGCAATTTACAGACGGCTATTGCCGCGGTTAAAAAATCCGGTAAACACGCCCAGGGCACACTTTGTTACACCACTAGCCCGGTTCATAACACCGCAAAATTTGTCCAGCAGGCCAAAGACATGGTGGCGATGGGAGTGGACTCCATTGCGATTAAAGACATGGCGGGTTTGTTAACGCCAATGGCAACGTCTGAACTGGTTAAGGCTTTAAAAGATACTGTTGATGTGCCGCTGGCGCTGCATTCCCATATGACCTCGGGCCTCGCTGGTTTGTGTCAGTTGAAAGCGATTGAAGCGGGTATCGATATTATTGACACTGCCATGGCGGCGTTTGCCAATGGCACCAGCCATCCGGCAACCGAAACTATGGTCGCTGCCCTAAAAGGCACGCCCAGAGATTCTGGTTTGGACCTGCCCGCGCTTCAGGAAATCTCTGCAAAACTGTGGGAAGTGCGCAAAAAATACCATCAGTTTGAAAGCGAATTCACCCGCGAAGATGTCAGCGTGCAGATTAACCAAGTACCCGGTGGCATGATGTCAAATCTAGCCAATCAGCTTAAAGAGCAGGGCGCCTTAAATCGGATTGGCGATGTTTTTGCTGAAATCCCCGCTGTGCGTAAAGACTTGGGTTACCCGCCTCTGGTAACGCCAACCTCACAAATTGTTGGCACTCAGGCGGTGATGAATATTTTGGCCGACAAGCGCTACACAACGATCACCAACGAAGTGAAGCGCTATCTGCAAGGTCACTACGGTGCCGCACCCGCTGAAGTAAACAAAGAGCTGCGCGCTAGGGCGATTGGCGCTGAGGATGTGATTGATGTGCGGCCGGCAGATTTGCTGAAGCCGGAATTAGTTAAGCTGCGCAAGGAAGTTGGCGACTTAGCCAAGTCTGAAGAAGACGTGCTGACTTACGCGATGTTCCCTGACTTGGGTCGCACATTTTTGACCGAGCGTGAAGCGGGCACGCTGGTTCCCGAAGTTCTTGAACCTATTGGCCAAGCAACTCGTCCGGTGAGCGAAGGCGGCGTGCCCACTGAGTTTGTCGTTGATGTGCATGGCGAGAGTTACCAAGTTGCCATTACCGGTGTGGGCATCAAAGGCTCTGGTAAACGTCATATTTACATGACCTTGGACGGTATGCCTGAGGAGGTAGTGTTTGAAGCCCTGAATGAATACAAGGCCGAAGGCAGCAGTGGCCGTAAATCGGCCAGCAAGCCGGGTCATGTTAGTACCAATATGCCGGGTAATATTGTTGAAGTTTTGGTTGCCGTGGGCGATACCGTCACCGCAGGTCAAGCGGTCTTAGTCACCGAAGCCATGAAGATGGAAGCAGAAGTGCAAGCGCCAATTAGCGGTACTGTCACTGAGATATTTGTTGCCAAAGGCGACCGGGTAACGCCGGGTGAAGTGTTAATAGAGATAGAGGCGGGGGCTTAGTATTTCTAGCGTTCACCATTATAAATGATGAACGCTATTCTTTTTATGGAGTAGAGCTTGCGCTCTATGTAACCCCCATAAACACAGCACAGTCTAATGCTCTCCAATCAGCCCCGTATTCAATATTGAGTTCGGGGTTTTTTTATGGCTACAGAAAACTGCGCTGAGTCTTAGACTAATTACGGTAGATGGTTTGAATTAAATGAAAGCCAAACTGGGTTTTGACGGGGCCATGTACTTCTAAAACCGCTTCTTTAAATACCACGTCGTCAAAGGGCTTAACCATTTGGCCGGGACGGAACTCACCGAGGTCGCCGCCTTTTTTACCAGATGGGCAGTCAGAGAACTTCTTCGCTAATTCGCCAAAGTCACTGCCTTTGGCTATTTGGTTTTTTAAATCTTGGGCTTGTTGTTCGGTTTTTACCAGAATGTGGCGAGCGCTAGCAACGGTCATGAATTAATCCTTGTTGAATGGTTTTTGGCGATTATAGCAGGCCACGGCCCCTAATTGCCCGCTCGATAAGCTATGGTGGGCTTGTTTTGAAGGCATACTCTTGTAAACGTGTTCCAAATAAAAAACGGCTGTATGTATACAAGAGTTTAAACAAAGGTGGGGATTTGGCGGTGCAGTCACATTAGTGCTCAGTCGCTATCTACGCGCCGTTAAAGTACGTGAACAAGAGAGCAGGTCTCATTAACACATTGGAGCCTTACTTAACTTATTGAAATTCATATAAAACGCGATATGATCAGGGAAAGGATTGTTTGGCAGAAATAAAGGGAGTTAGTCTTCGTTTGACCGGCACTCACTAATAGCGGGGTCGCCATCTCCTTGAATTCCCTATGATTTTTCAATCAACGTAAAAGCCAGTTCCGTGATAAGGGGCCAAAGTGATATATGGCCTGAGTCGTTATAATAAATTGTTATGCAAAATCAATCATCAAGTTAGGCAGGTAAAATGGAAAACTTTGCTGTAGGACTAGCAACCTCGATCCTAGGGGGAATTATTCTAGCCATTCTTGGAAAATGGCAAGGATGGTGGCTTCGGTCAAAAAGCGAGCCTTCGATTGACCTTGCAACTCGTACACTAAAAATTCTCGACGGGGACGCCGGCGAAAAAACTAATGAAATGGTTAATCTCACCAAGCAACTTGGTGACTCTCTTGTAGCTTTCTATAAAACAAAAACTCCATATAAAGAGCACCTTGAAACAGAAGCTTTATTTCTCCTGAACGAGCTGTTGGATTTAATCAAACCAATATCAACTGAACTTTCAGCTGCAAACCCCGAGCTTGATGAGTTAAAGCGGGCTGTGAATTCATACCAAAAAGGACTTGAATGGCGCTCACAAATTATAAAGCATTTATGTCACCCACCTAATCCCCCTGCAATGGACCCTGGTCATGTCAGGGATCAGCTCTTGTCGAAAAATCTATTACCCCATGAGTTGCTAAAAGCTGCTCAGGGTGAGGCTGCTATTTTTTTACGTGGCCACGGTGTTAACTGGTTCAAAAGACAAAACTATCGCCGCGACATTGTAAAAAAGCATCGCGCCAAGTACAAAGAGGCTGTCGC
Organism: Zhongshania sp. R06B22; assembly: GCF_040892595.1. Lineage (NCBI taxonomy): Bacteria > Pseudomonadati > Pseudomonadota > Gammaproteobacteria > Cellvibrionales > Spongiibacteraceae > Zhongshania > Zhongshania arctica. The sequence goes on from NZ_JBFRYB010000001.1 coordinate 1,843,557, forward strand.
GCATGACTATCGCTCTGTTCTGCAGCAAACATCTTTGCACAAAGCACGAAAGTAGTTGCGAGTAAAAATGCATAACAAAACCAGCCAGAGGGAACAAAAAACCGCCGCTTCGCTCTGGTTTTTCGTCCCCTGCTGGCGGCGTTAGAAATGGAATCGAATGAGCGCCCATAAACTACACATAGCTGGAAAAGCAGTTGGGCTACATGGTAGCCTAATTGATACTGATTTTCGGAAGCCGAGAGTTCTTTGTTCTGACCCATGGGAATTTGTTGCTCTGTGGCTAAAGCGAGATCATCAAAAGGATGCTTTATTCTATTGGGATCAAGCCCGCCATTTTTACTTGGCATCAAAAAGCTTGCCAGAGCTTTCTTCTCCTCTTACGTCCTACTATTGTTTTCTGAATGCAGTTAAAGCTCTTTTGTCGGCTAGTGGCCAAGAGTTTACAGAGTCACACGGTGTTGGAGGTCGATCCACTGGCAATGTTAAGTCCTTAGATAACGAGATAGTTGATTTCCAGGGCGGTGGAATTCTTCCAGCTCTATGTAAGTATTTAGAGGAGCCGGATAATGCTGGCAAAGACTTCACTCTAAAAGATATCCTGTGGCAAATGCCATTCATTCATAGAGCCTATTGCCTCACTTTCAAAGGAGCTACGGAATTATTTATTCCGTTAATAAATCAGTGCTTTATGCGAAAGGACGGATCGAAGGAGGCATGGTTTCAAGCTGAGATAAATAAGCGATATATAAATGCTCACACAAAGAAGGCAATACAACCGGGGTTTGAATTATATGAAAACGAAGGTGTTTGTGAGTTACGTAGAAAGCGTAGATTTAAATGGTCTGGGCGTGACATCGAAAACAGCATTACGGAATTTTTAAAGTATCATAAGACCATACGCCGCAGAATAATGCCTATATATTCATCTGAAAATCGGTGGTATTTAAAAAAATCTGTGTCGGGCCACGATAAGCTAAATAATTCCCAGTTGGTGTTAATGTTTGCTGCCATGCATCGCCTTAGCGAGCTTAGCCGTTATGATCCAATTTCATTGGCTGGTCATTTCAATGTCAATCATAACTGGCTGCTTGCAGAATTTATTAAGGCATCTCCAAGTCAGTTTGTTTATGGAATAGCGTCGGAAATCACTGGTTTAGAGTTTATCAGACCTGATGCGTTCTAAAATTTCTAACAAGGCCAGTCACAGCGACAGCTTTTTCGTTACGGCTTCGCCTTCACTACAAAGCTGCGCGTGCTGGCGGCGTTAGGAAGTGAATTATGGAAACACCTGAATGAAAATCCCAGACAAAGACGCTCTCATTCGAGAGCATCATCCGGAGATGGTTCAGAAGCGCTTATCCCAAGGGGGTAAAAGTCAAAATATTTCCGACGCTGTATTGGGTGGCATTGATGGATGCATAACGACATTTTCGGTTGTTTCTGGCTCGGTCGGTGCAGGTTTTCCATCGTCTGTTGCAGTGATACTTGGCTTCGCCAACCTTTTTGCTGATGGTTTTAGCATGGCTATAAGTAATTATGAGTCTAGCAAGGCATCACAAGAGTTTGCCGAGGGAATAAAGAAATTGGAAGAACGGCATATTGATGAAATTCCAGAAGGTGAGCGCGAAGAGGTAAGGCAAATATATAGAGCCAAAGGCTTTGACGGTGAGCTACTTGAAAAAGTTGTCGAAACAATAACGGCTGACAAAAAAGTTTGGCTCGAAGTAATGCTTTCGGAAGAGCACGGCCTTAGCAAATCCACCTCGAAACCTTTGACATCTGCCGGCGTGACATTTTTAGCCTTCGTTTCCGTCGGTGCAGTCCCGTTGATACCGTATATCGTGCCATACCTAGAGATGAGTCAACAATTTTCAATAAGTGCGTTTCTTGCGGGAGTCATGTTCTTTTTAATCGGTATGCTTAAAAGCGTTGCATTGGCAAAGCCTGTATTCCTTTCTGGGCTGCGTACATTAGTGACAGGAGGAGCTGCGGCAGCTCTAGCGTATTTTACGGCTTATTTCTTGCGAGAGATTTTTAACATCGCAGTCGCTTGAGGCCGTATACAGTAAGCTAGAAAATCGTACACAGTAACCCTGCGTGATTCGGAAAGTTTGGCTTATAGTTGGCGAAGTGAGTTTGATAAGAAGGTAGGGGAGTTCAAGCAGTTAAGGAGTGAGGGCCCGACTAATCGCTGAATATAATATATAGCTCGGGTACTGAACATTCATTTACAGATCAATCCCACCGTTTTAAGGCCTATTTTTCCGCTGGTATGCTTTCCAGTATCTCTAGTATCACGCGGTTGTTACCGAGTTTGGCTAGGTCGATGAGGTAGCTTTTTTCAATGCTTTGCATTGCCTGGTCTGCCAGTAATTCTTTGAGCAATTTTTCTTCGTTATTGGCGATGGCGGTTTTTATCGCGGCAAAGTTTGCGATGCTTTGCTTGTTATGATGAGTTTCCTTGTTTTCCATTGGTCTGGCTTCCTCTTTAGTTCGCTAATGAAAGGTTTAGCGTACTTCTAGTATTCACCATATGGAGTTAGCTGTTCGAATGCAAAGTTCTCTTTTTGAAACTGCAGCCTTCTTTGCTTGAGTTAGGGCGCCATAAGCAGATTTTACTCATAAAAAAGCACCCCTGCGAGATACACAGAGGTGCTTGTTCTGACCTTAAGTGTGTTTACTTAAGTAGATCGCGGCCAATAATTAGCTTCATCACTTCATTGGTGCCGGCATAAATGCGCTGCACCCGTGAATCTGCAAATGCGCGGGCAACAGGGTATTCCCAAATATAGCCATAAGCACCGTGTAATTACAGGCACTCGTCGATACGCACAGCCTGCCAATATGCACTAACTCACCAAAAGGCAACTGGGTGAGCTCGGCGTATAAAAATTACCGCTGTTTGCTGATCCAATCTATTAACTTAAATGATGTTTGTATCGTCCTGTTTCTCAAACGAGATGAAAGGGCATCAAAGTACCGAAATAGCCTTGAGCGATTAGAGGGCTCTAATCGTACGGTATCACCTACACGAATAATGCCGGGCTTGATCACTGAGATGTTAACTCCAAGGTGGCGCTGCGTATGAGACTCTAGGGCGCGTAGTACTTTCGAATCTTTCTTTATCGTTACTTGCGGTTGCGCCGGCATGGAGCAACGCACTGTTTTGGATACAACTTTTAATACTGTGTCTCCGATATAAAGCTTACCTTCTACCCATTGAAACTCATCAAAGTCAGTATTATCTGTACATGTGTCTATCAACAAATTCGGTCGAAAACGTTCAACGCAGAAATCCCCGTCGGGTTCTAATTGTTTTAGCTTTCTAAGGGAGCCGGTTGTTAGCAAGTGAAGAGGGTAGACGTCGTGATAACGGCCTGGGGGCGTCGCAAAAATAGCTAGCTCCATCATTAGTCGCCAAGTAACGGAAGAAAAGTCAGGCAGTTCTTTAGTTGCAAACTGCTTTTTCATGGCCGCTGCGCCTGCCGGAGCATTTAATCGGTAGTGCTTTAAATTACTTCTTGCTTGCAAGGGCCAAAGACTGACAGATCTACCAATCGCATTACTTAATTTTTTATTAACATCGGCATCTGCGCTATTAACCGAAGAGCCATCGGGTAGTTCGATTGTGACATGAGGCACGTTGTCTGGGCTTGGGTTTTCGTCGTACTTAGTCTTAAACTTAAGAAGTTTTGGGATTTTTCTGACAGTGGTGAGCTCGCCAATGGATTCATCCCGCAGTGCCCAGTTTCGATCGCCCAGCAGGCCGTCTTTTCCAATAAGACCTTCGTCTACTTGGGCGCCCTCCATCGACTTAACTGGATATCGCCATAACTCTTTTACAGTACCTACTTCTATCATCGTTTATTCACTCCACGTATCTATTCTTCAGCTTGCCTTCTTCATAAAAATCTACGGCTTTTAATGCACCTGCAACTAATTTAGCGCCGAGATAACGAAGTAGATTTCCTGGCGGCATCGGAATCGCCTTACGGTTAACGATCCAAAATTTTGTGAGGCTGGTTTCTTTCTCTAGTACAAGGTCGGCTATCAATCTGCCATTGAGCTGCGTTAGCGATACGCCATGGCCAATGCATCCGGTAGAGTAGATGATGTTGTTATCGCCTATAAATCCGATCTCAGGGGTCATATCTACATTGACCGACACACATCCGCCCCATTTATAATGAATTTTTATATCGTGTAGGGTGGGGAGCATCCATTTTAGATGTCTCTCTAGATCGGCCCATATCTTTTCGTCTTTCCATAGGTCCATTTTCTTGTCGTTGTACTCAATGCCTATGCTTCCCCCGCCTATGGTGATTCGGCCACATTTGGTAATCCGCATATAGTGAACAAGTTGACGATTGTCTTCTATAGACATGCGTCCATCCCAGTTAATGCTTGCCCATTGTTCCTGCGTTAGCGGTTCTGTGACGATTTGATAGGTCCATACCGGAGATTGCACGCTGGAAATTTTAGGGGAACTCTTTAAGTTTTGGGTCCAGGCATTTGTGGCGATGACTAGTTTTTTGGCTTTAATCGTAGCGCCATCAGTTTGTACCACGCACAAACCCTGATGCTTGGATATGCCAATGACCTTGGTGTTCTCATAGATCTCAGCCCCTTCTCGCTCAGCTAGTATCTTTAGTGAGCGCACATGCTTACTGGGGTCTAAAACACCGGTTTCTGGTTCATAGATAGCTCCCTTGATGTGGGGGCAATTGAGTCGTTTTTGGGTCTCGGCGCCATCGTAGTATTCAAAACTTCCCGGCTTGGTGATGTCAGATAACAGTTCGTAGGTTTTTTTTAGCCGCCGTGCTTGTTTATCGGTATAGGCAACTCTAAGCATGCCGGTATGTTCGTAATCGGAATCTAGGTTTTCAGATTCAATTAAATCTTTCACATACTGAACTGCTTTTTGCATATAAGCCTGCGCTTCGCGGGTTTTATCTTTGCCCCAGCGCATTAGCGTAAGCTCCGGTTCCACGCCAAATAGGGTCATATTAAAACCCCCATTGCGTCCGGACGCTCCAAAGCCGATTTCATTGGCGTCGAGCACCATTACGCGATTAGTTTTGTCGTCCTTGCCGATTTCCCGTGCGCAAGTCAGGCCTGTGTATCCCGCACCGATAACCAGAACATCAGTTTCATAGCAGCCACCTGGAAGTGCAGCGTTAGCGGAATAATCGCCATATTTGTACTGCCAAAAGGAGTGGTCCTTCTTTATGGCTTCATTCAATTCCGGCATCTGTGAGATCTCTTGCGGATAGTGATGATTGATTTAATATATGCGTACGCGTACTATTAAGTCAAGTTGGAATGCGATATCTGTTGAGTTTTTAGATTCTATGAGTGATCTCCTTAGCTCTAATGTTCTGGTATGGGCAGGTTCTAGACCAAAACCTAGGAGTGCTTGGCTTTCCATTGGCAATGGACGATTCAGTGCCGCCGCGGGGTAAGATAAAGGGCCGCCTACGGCGCGAGCGCTGCTAGATGGAAGGGTGTAGCCCTTATGAGTTCTGATTATCCCTGTGGTCCATTAGACTCGCTGTATAATATGCCCGTGCAGTTGATCGCATGGTTATGGGTGACAGGGTGTATTTAGAGAGTGAAGCCATTTGTCCTGAAGAGGCCGTGTATTGCTGCCGCACTGCAGCTTCTAAAGGTATTAGGGGTATTTCAAAATCAGGTAGGGAAATTGATGCCGTGGCAGATTTTATTATTCTAAGTGGCAGCTCAGTTGTTGACGCCACTACCGCCGAAAGTGGCTGGATTGGTGGCGATAAGGCTTACCAAAACGCGAGGAATCTCTATGAATCAAGAAACTAAAATGGGGAGACCGAAACAATCCGATGACGAACGACAGAAGAAAGTCGACAAAATAATACACACCGCGCATTCCCTATTTTTAACGGAAGGCTACCCATCTGTATCTATGAGGAAGATCGCTGCGAAAGCTGATATGGGTACGATGACTTTATATAAGTACTTCCCAAATAAAAATGCCATTTTACATCATTTGTGGGCCGAATTTTTTGACGAATTATTCGCGTTAATAAGAGCCAATATCGATGTAAAAAAAGATGCAAAGAGTCAGTTGAGGCAAATATGCATTACCTATTTAACTTATTGGGTAGAGCATAAGGATAGATTTCGTATCGTTTTTCTAAACGAGGATAGGGCTTCATCCTCTGATGATTTTTTTATAAACCACGCCAATATTACTGAGGAAATGCTACTTTTTGTTGGCCCCCTGATGCAGGATTTATTGGAGTCTGTAGATCACTCGGCAATGATGCTATTTCTGGAAAGTTTAATGTGTTTCGTTCATGGCATTGCGTTAAATGTCATAACGATAAGTGAATATCCGTGGAATAATCATGAAAAGTACATTGATATATTTTTGGACTCAACTTTGTAATTCGCCTCTAGTCAGGTGGTATGACGATATTAACTTGTCATATTGACGATGCTAATTAAGAGAAAAATGACTGGAATTGATCATCGACTTACGTGATTTTTGACTTCCCACTTTCATAGAAAAATTGGTCTTTGAACTTAAAGTGCAGCTTATGCCTTTTTTGCTTGAGTTAGAGGGGGCAGTTTTTACTCATAAAAAAAGCACCTCTGCGAGATACACAGAGATGCTTGTTCTGGTCTTAAGTGTGTTTACTTAAGTAGATCGCGGCCAATAATTAGCTTCATCACTTCGTTAGTGCCGGCATAGATGCGCTGCACCCGTGAATCTGCAAATGCGCGGGCAACAGGATATTCCCACATATAGCCATAACCACCGTGTAATTGCAGGCACTCGTCGATGACTTTGCACTGTAGGTCGGTTGTCATAAGCTTGGCTTTTGCGGCCATAACCGAATCAAACTTCTCTTCTAAGTGCAGCTCTAAACAGCGATCAAGGAATACTCTAGCAACACTCACCTCGGTTTCCATTTCCGCCAGTTTAAACTGGGTGTTTTGGAAGGTGGCGACAGTTTTACCAAAGGCTTTGCGCTCTTTTACATAGGCGATGGTTTGCTCAAGAATGGCTTCGGCGTTGGCAATTGCAAGAATCGCGACGTTCAAACGCTCTTGTGGAAGGTCTTGCATCAAATAGATGAAGCCCATGCCTTCTTCGCCAAGCAGTTGGTCTTTTGAAACACGTACATCCTGGAAGAATAGTTCTGAGGTGTCTTGGGCTTTTAAGCCGATTTTCTCAAGATTCTGACCTTTGCTGAAACCGGGTGTGCCTGTTTCCAGCAAAAATAAGCTTGTGCCTTTGGCGCCAGCCGATGGGTCAGTTTTGGCAACCACAATCACCAAGTCGGCATGTTGGCCATTGGTGATAAAGGTTTTTGAACCATTGATAATGTAATCATCGCCGTCTTTTACTGCGGTGGTTTTAATGCCTTGTAAATCAGAACCGGCGCCGGGCTCGGTCATGGCAATTGCCATCACGATTTCGCCTGTGACACATTTTGGCAGGTATTTTTGCTTCTGCTCTTCGCTGCCGTAGCGCTCTATATACGGTACCGCGATGTCTGAGTGTAAGCCCCAGCCAATGCCGGTAAAGCCGGAGCGGCCGCACTCTTCGTCAACAATGGCGTTATAGCGGAAATCCACGCCCACACCGCCGTACTCTTCGGTCACGCTGGGTGACAGAAAGCCTTGCTCGCCGGCTTTAATCCACAGAGCGCGATCAACTTGTCCGTCCTTTTCCCACTGGGCGTGGTAGGGTGCGGCTTCGACTTCTAGGAATTTTCTTACCGAGCTGCGAAACAACTCATGTTCTTCTTCGTAGACGGTTCTGGGGATCGCTGACATGGTGATTTCCTCTGAGGATATGAGTACTATAATGGCGCCTATGTTATCAGAGTAAACTTTAATTGCCAGTGGGTCTTTTCACCTAGTTCCTTCGGCTTCTGGGCCTTATTCGCAGGCCAATTTATAGATCAAATAAGCGGGATTAATAGTAATGACAATTTGGAAGCAGACTTACGATGTCGCCCAAGCAAACGCTTTTAACAAAAACACTATCGCTGAACCTTTGGGGCTGTTATTCACCGAAATTGGCCCCGATTATTTGGTGGGCACCATGCCGGTTGATAAGCGCACCCACCAGCCTATGGGCATTTTGCATGGTGGCGCCTCGGTAGTATTGGCCGAGAGTTTAGGCAGTTTTGCGGCGCATATGGCCACCAATGAAAATATGGCCTGTGTGGGTTTAGATATTAATGCCAACCATATTCGCTCGGTGCGCTCGGGCTTGGTAACCGGCATTGCGCGGCCAGTGCATATTGGCCGTCGCACCCATGTTTGGGAAATTCACATCACCGATGAGGCAGATAAACTGGTCTGTCTGTCACGTTTGACGATGGCGGTAATCGATACGATTTAAGCAGTCTGATGGCGGCCGAGTGGGGTGATATTAATAAGGCGAGCAAGAACTATTTGCGCACTGGGTACGCTGCAGTAAACTAGGCGGCTTTTTTATTTGTAGAGGCCATGCCCATGACAGCCGCGCGCTTGCAACGCCTGCGTCAGGTACTTGAGTTCCGCCAGCCAGACCTTACGATAGTGACCGACAATGTTCACAAAAGCCGCAACCTGTCGGCGATTGTGCGCACCGCAGATGCCGCCGGTATCGGCACGATGTATTGCGCCGTGGCAGACAAAGATTATAAAGCCTTTAAGGGCACTGCCATGGGTTCGCACAGTTGGGTGTCGGTGCAGCGCTGCGCCGATGTTAGCGCTGCTCTAAGGCCTTTAAAAGCGCAGGGCTATCAAGTCTTGGCTGCGCACTTAGCCGCTGATTCAGTTGACTACCGCGAAGTCGATTACACCCGCCCCACGGTGGTGTTACTGGGTGCCGAGAAACAGGGCGTCAGCGATGCCGGCTGCGGATTGGCAGATACTCATATCACCATTCCCATGCGTGGCATGGTGCAGTCTTACAATGTCTCAGTGGCGGCGGGGATTATCTTGGCAGAGGCTGAGCGTCAGCGGCAGATCGCCGGTTTGTATTCACAGCGTCGACTTGACGATGAGACGTATAACAAAACCCTGTTTGAGTGGGCGCAGCCCAAAATCAGCGAATATTGTCGTGACCAAGGCTTGGCCTACCCGCCATTGGCGGAAGACGGCGAATTGGTCGACGGCCTAGCTTGGCAAAACGCGGTGCGCGACGGTACGGCGCCCAAATTCAATGGCTAAATTTTCCCCTCGATTCTAGGGCCAAACCCGCGTCATCTATCTGGGTGATGCGTGGGTACTGCTGTTAAGTCAGAATACTGACGATAATAATAGGAGTATCACAATGGCAGTAGACACCCCAAATCCCCTCGTCGATATTGATGCATGGGAGGCGTTTTGTGATGAGCTTAAGGCGGCTGGCCAGCAGATCATCCGTCCAGAGGCCCCGACTGATGAATTGAACCGCGCCGAGGGCTGGCGCTACCTCACCCGACTAACTCGCATTGCTCTTGATATGTTTATGGAGTGCAGTGACCGCGATTTCCCCAGCTTTTACCGCCCCTCTCATGAAACCGCAAAAATTGGCGCCGACAATCCCGACAACTATTATCTTCGCGCCGAGATTAATGGTCAGCACGATTATCGGATTAGCGGTACGCGGGGCACCGTTGCCTACCTTGGCTTTATTGCCATTGCCGGTGGCTACGAGGAGGCCGACGGCAATATGCGCTCGGTGAGTGCCATCGACACTCACAGCGGTTTAGAGGTAAACGCCGACGGCAGCATCGATGTGATTCTGTCGCAAACCCCACAGCCCGGCAATTGGCTAAAAATTACCGATGACACCGTGGCCGTGTTAGTGCGTGAAACCTATTTAGATCGCTCTACCGAGACCTTCGCCGACCTTACTATTAGCCGTCTCGATATGGGGGATAGCAAACCCGCAGCGCTTGCCGGGCCAAAATTAAAAGCAGATTTAGCCAAGACCGCCGCCTTTGTGAAAGGCACCGCAACCTTGTTTGCCGACTGGGCGCAGGGCTTCAAGGAACACCCCAATACCTTGCCGGCGGCGGATCAGGAATACTGTCAAAAGCTAGGTGGCGATCCCAATATTTATTATTACCACGGCTATTTTAACTTGGCAGATGATGAAGCGCTGCTGATTGAAGCTGATGATATACCGCAGTGCGATAACTGGAACTTTCAGTTGAATAATTACTGGATGGAATCGCTTGAATACCGCTACGTGCAGATTCACGTTAATAAGCACACCGCAAAATATCGCAGTGATGGTGGTGTGAGTATTGTGGTGTCTGCTAAAGATCCGGGTTGCGAAAACTGGCTAGACACCACTGGCCACCGCGAGGGGACTATGGCTTTTCGGTGGATTGGTGCAGACCGTATTGTGCACCCCCGCTGCAAAGTGGTGAAACTGGCAGAACTAGCGCAGCTATTGGCCCAATAAAGGAGAGACGATCTTGAGCACAGAACAACAGAGCACAGACTTTGCTATTCCCGAGGTTGATTTAACAGCGACCACTTTATTGGCAGCAGCTATGGATGCCACCGGCTTATCTGATTTTGGTGATGAATCTTTTCGTGAACCATTGGATGTCTTGATCAAGTCATTAAACGAAGAGGCCAATCTCAATGCCGGCGGCCGCTTTGGTCAGTACCAACGTATTCTCAATATTCTAATTAATCGTCTGCGAGTGGAGGGGTGGATTGATAAACATCCAGAGATTCTTGACGAAGAAATTAGCGCGCCAGTCGTAATTATTGGTTTGCAGCGAACGGGTTCGACCTTCTTTCATCGCATACTCGCTGCGGATAAACGCTTTTACGCACCGCTGTGGTATGAAGTGCGTAACCCCGCACCGGAATTAGAGTGGGACTTTACAGGTAAGGACGCGCGCATTACTTCTGCCGAGGCTGAAGTGGCCGCCATGTTAGAGGCAAATCCAGAAATCGCCGCTATTCATCCCATGGACCCGGTGGCTGCTGATGAAGACATACTGCTACTGGAACACAGTTTTTATAGCACCGTGCCCGATGCTTTTTGCAATGTGCCGACCTATGGCAAGTGGAACGATGAGCACGACAACACACCGGCCTACCAATATCTGAAACGCCTATTGCAATTTTTGCAGTGGCAGAAAAAACAAATAGGCCAAGTCGCCGAGCGCTGGCTGCTAAAAACGCCGCATCATATCCACCACATCGCGACTTTGTTAAAGATATTTCCAGACGCTAAAATTGTTCAGACTCACCGCGATCCACTGCAGACCATTCCCTCCGCCGCAAGCATGAATTACAACCTATGGATTATGTGCAGCGATAAGGTGGACGGAAAAGTAGTTGGCGAGCAGTGGGCTGCAAAATATGCCCGCGGCACATTACACACGCTAAAAATCCGTGATCAACAGCCGCAGGCATTTTTGGACGTGTGGTATAAAGACACCGTGGTTGACCCGCTGTCATCGGTAAAGAAAGTCTATGATTTTATTGGCATGGACCTTACCGATACCGCCCGCGCCGCCATGGAGAAACATCAGGAAGATAATCGCCGCGACAGTCGTCCCAGCCATGAATATACCCTGGAGCAGTTTGGTTTAACGGAAGAAGGCTTAAAGCAACAATTTGCGGAATACCGAAAGCGTTTTGTTGATTAAACTTAGATGCCTGCTTTTTCAATATATCGAGTAGCGCTGCCTAAAATCAGCGCTACTCGATGTCAGTGCGATAGGGAATACACTGCTCCACTTTAGTTTTGTAGCTCTTGTAAATCTTTAAAATACCCAAGGGCTTCAGGGTTGGCCAAGGCGTCGGTGTTCTTCACAGCCCGCCCGTGCAGGGTTTCTCTAACAGCAAGCTCGACGGTTTTACCACTGATGGTGCGGGGTATGTCTGGCACTTGCAGAACTTTAGCTGGAACGTGTCTTGGCGTGGCGTTGCTGCGAATAGTGGTTTTGATGGTTTTGATCAGTTCATCGTTCAAGCTAATACCCTCAGCTAAGACCACGAATAGAATGACCCGCACATCGTTTTGCCAGTCTTGTCCCACCACCACTGAATCTATCACTTGCTCAACTTTGGCAACCTGACGATAAATCTCTGCGGTGCCGATACGGACGCCGCCGGGATTGAGCACCGCGTCACTGCGGCCATGAATTATAACGCCATTGTTGACCGTGATTTCGGCGTAATCGCTGTGCGCCCAAATGCCGGGGAAAGTAGCGAAATAAGCGTCGTGAAATTTTTCACCGCTGGCATCATTCCAAAAGCCAACAGGGCAGCTAGGGAAGGGCGCAGTGCATACCAGCTCGCCTTTTTCTTGATAGACAGCCTTGCCATCGTCATTCCAAATTTCTACTGCCATGCCTAGGCCACGGCACTGAATTTCGCCGCTGTATACCGGCAGCAGTGGATTACCCAAGACAAAGCAGGAAACAATATCGGTGCCGCCGCTAATGGATGACAGACACACATCGGTTTTTATATCGCGGTATACATAGTTGAAGCTTTCATCGCTCAGCGGTGAGCCGGTAGATAAAATAGTTTTTAAACTGGCCAGCGAATGGGACTCGCGCGGTGTAATGCCGGCTTTTTCCAGCGAGGCAATGTAGCGGGCGCTGGTGCCGAAAACGGAAATGCCTTCCTGATCAATCGCGTCTAGTAGCAGGGTATTATTGCCTGCCAGCGGTGAGCCGTCATATAGCACAAGGGTGCATTCGTTCGCTAAACCTGAGACTAGCCAGTTCCACATCATCCAGCCGCAGGTGGTGTAGTAGAACAGCACGTCGTCAGTTTGGATGTCGGTATGCAGGGCGTGTTCTTTTAGATGTTGCAGCAATGTGCCACCGGCACTGTGAACGATGCACTTGGGTACACCGGTGGTGCCGGATGAATACAGAATATAAAGCGGGTGATCAAAGGGCAGTTGCTCAAAAACCAGCGGACTTAGCGGGGCATTCGCTAGCAAGTCTGAGTAGTGCGTCGCGTCTTCAATGGCGCTAATATCTGATGATTCAGAAATGAGGGCGACTACCACTATTTTCTTTAATTCAGGAATACTGTCAGCGACAGATTTCACGATGTCTAGGGAGTGAATCGTTTTACCGTTGTAATAATAGCCGTCGCTACAAAAAAGAACCTTAGGTTGGATTTGTGCAAAGCGATCCAAAATGCCTTGGCTGCCAAAATCTGGCGAGCAGGAAGACCAGATTGCACCAATACTCGCGGTCGCTAACATGGCGATTAGCGCTTCCGGAATATTGGGCATAATGCCGGCAACGCGGTCTCCAGAGCTGACACCCTGAGCGCGCAGCGCCGCTGCCAGTTGTTCTACTTGTTTATATAATTGTGCATAAGAGAGACTGCGGCGTTGGCCATTTTCAAGCAGCGAGACAATGGCTGTTTTGTCGTCGCGGCGGCGCAGTAAATTTTCTGCGTAGTTAAGCTTTGCGCCCTCGAACCAGATGGTATCGGAAAACGACTTTCCAGCGCGGATGACTGAGCGGTAGGGCGCCGAGCTGCGTACCCCGCAAAACTCCCACACCGCAGCCCAAAATAAGTCCGGACAATCTATAGACCAAGTATAAAGCGCGTCGTAGCTGGCAAAGCTAGCCCCATTTTCAGCTTCAATCTTGTGCTGAAATTGAGTGAGCTTGGCGTTGGCTATTCGACTTGGCGGAGCTTGCCATAAACATTGGGCCATTATTTTTTTCCTAGCGCTAAGACCTAAAAATGTGTCCAGCGTTACACACTGGTTGTTGTTCCTTCCTTAGCTCTTTAGTGCCTGAGTAATAAATGCACTTGCTTGCAAAAGCTTGGGAAGATTAATGCCGTGGGCAATATTGAGTTCATCCAATAAGCCGATGACTGATTCGGTTGCCACATTACCTGAGGCGCCTTCGGCGTAGGGGCAGCCACCCAATCCGCCTATCGCGCTATCAATCACGGTAATACCTGACTGCAGTGCCACGCGAATATTTTCTAAGGCGCGGCCATTGGTGTCGTGAAAGTGCACAGCAAGTTTGTCTGCTGGGACCTGTTGTAATATCACTTTTAAAATAGCGCTGATTTGTTCTGGCGTGCCGCTGCCAATGGTGTCGCCCAGTGAGATTTCGTAGCAGCCCATGTCAATTAATTTTACGGCGAGCTGCGCGACTGCCTCCGGGGGAATATCACCTTCGTATGGGCAGCCAGCAATACAGGAGATATAGCCGCGTACCGGCATTCCCTGCGCTTTGGCTTGTGCAATAATTGGCGTGAAGCGTTCAAGGTTTTCGGCGATGGAGCAATTGGTGTTTTTCTGGGCAAAGGCCTCAGAGGCGGTGGTGAAAATCGCCACTTCGCTAGCACGGGCGAGAACCGCTTGTTCATAACCGCGCAGATTGGGAGTCAGGGCAATATAGTGAACACCTTGCTTGCGCTCTATGCCGGCAAACACTTGGTCGCTACCGGCCATTTGCGGCACCCACTTCGGGCTGACAAAACTACCTACTTCGATATAGCTAAGACCGGCGTCAGCAAGTTTATTGATGAGCTGCACACGGGTGTCGATATCGATAGGCTGCTTTTCATTTTGGAGGCCATCGCGTGGACCGACCTCGACGATGCGTGCCCTGCTTGGGAATATCTTTGCCATGATTATTCAGCTCGCTCAAATTGAATTAACTCAGCGCCGCCGCTGACTAGCTCGCCGGCTTGAAAATAGAAAGCCTTGACGATGCCGTCTGCGGGTGCGCGAATGGTGTGCTCCATTTTCATGGCCTCCATAATCATCAGCGGAGTGCCCTTGACGACGGTGCTGCCGGTATCCACCAAGTGGCTTACCACGGTGCCGTTCATGGGGGCGACTAATTGGTCTTCACCGGCGTCATTGCTGTTGTCGCCCAAGTCCGGCCCGTGAATAGCGAAGTGCATTGTGGGCTCTGCACTGAATAGACTATAGCTGCCGCCGTGCGCAGAAATGGTGGCGGTGAGTTGGCGGCCATTTATATCTGCTTTCAGTACTCGGCCTGCTAGCTCGCCGCTTGCGTTAAAGGCGGTGTCATTGCAGTGAATCAAAAACGCAGAATCCATGGCGCTCGATTGGGCTGTCACCGCTACCGTATGCAGATCGTCACCACTTTTGAGTGTAAAGCGATGTTCTGCGTCTTGGTTGGGGCGCCAGTTGTGGGGATTGTTCCAGGGTGAATTTGCCTCGCCACTGGCTTCTGCAAAGTCATGGATGCGCTGCTTTTGTGCCAGCACTAAATACAAGGCGGCGAGGGCAAGGCTGCTTGGATTTTGGGCTTGGGTGATGCCGATTAAACTGGCTTCATGCTTGCCGATAAAACCGGTGTCGAAATCGGCAGCAACAAAGGCCGGATGGCGACTGAGGGTGTGCAGAAAATCGATATTATTGATGACGCCGCTGATACGGTATTGCTTAAGTGCGCTACTCAGGCGGCGCAGCGCGGCGTCGCGGTCTTCATCCCAAACGATTAGCTTGGCAATCATCGGGTCGTAAAACACACTGACCTCGTCGGTTTCGCGCACACCGGTATCAATGCGAACGTGGGCGGATTCAGACGGGGTTTCTAAAAAGTGGAGGGTGCCTGTTTGCGGCAAAAACTCATTGTCGGGGTCTTCTGCATAGATGCGCGCTTCTATGGCGTGACCGCGAATTTGCAGTTCATCTTGCTTCAGTGGCAATACACCGCCGGCGGCAACGCGGAGCTGCCAGTCGACTAGATCGAGGCCAGTGATCATTTCAGTGACCGGGTGCTCAACCTGTAAGCGGGTATTCATTTCCATAAAATAGAAACTACCGTCGCTATCTAATAAAAACTCAACGGTGCCGGCGCCAACATAGTCTATGGCTTGCGCGGCGCGCACCGCGGCATTACCCATTTCACTGCGCAGTGCCGCACTTAAACCCGGCGCGGGTGCTTCTTCAATGACCTTTTGATGGCGGCGCTGAATAGAGCAGTCGCGTTCAAACAGATAAACAGCGTTGCCGTGGCTGTCGCAAAAAACTTGAATTTCGATATGGCGTGGCTGGGTAAGATACTTTTCTACCAACATCGTATCGTCGCCGAAGCCATTGAGGGCTTCGCGCTTTGCGGCCTGCAGCGCGCTGTCGAACTCGTCGGCGCTCCACACTTGTCGCATACCCTTACCGCCGCCACCGGCTGTGGCTTTTAACAATACCGGGTAGCCCATATCATTAGCGGCTTGACGAATGATCTCTGGATTCTGGTCGTCGCCGTGATAACCGGGAACCAGTGGTACGCCGGCTTTCCCCATAATATCTTTGGCGGCAGCTTTCGATCCCATCGCCACTATTGCGCTGGTTGGCGGACCAATAAAAACGATATTCTCGGCTGCGCAGCGGCGACAAAACTCAGCGTTTTCAGATAGAAAACCATAACCGGGATGAACGGCTTGAGCTCCGCTTATTTTTGCTGCGTCAATAATTTTATCGACATCTAAATAGGATTCTCTAGCCGGTGATGCGCCAATATAAATGGCTTCGTCAGCCATGCTGACATGCAGCGCATTGCGATCGGCATCACTGTAAACAGCCACAGTGAGAATACCCATTTCACGCGCCGTCTTAATAACTCGGCAGGCAATTTCACCACGGTTTGCGATTAAAATTTTGTCGAACATTGTTTTATTTCCTGGATTTTATTGCCCGCGTTTGGCGTAGCGATCACGACGGTATTTAGTGTGCTAAACAGGGTTTGGCTTACATCCTAAAGACCCCAAACTTGGTGTCTTCTATGGGCTTGTTCAAGCTGGCCGACAGGCTTAAGCCCAGCACCATGCGCGTATCGGCAGGATCGATAACACCATCGTC
This sequence comes from Zhongshania sp. R06B22, assembly GCF_040892595.1. Taxonomy (NCBI): domain Bacteria; kingdom Pseudomonadati; phylum Pseudomonadota; class Gammaproteobacteria; order Cellvibrionales; family Spongiibacteraceae; genus Zhongshania; species Zhongshania arctica. Next base: position 1,860,379 of record NZ_JBFRYB010000001.1, read on the forward strand.
CCATAGTCTTGCCGACGCGTAGTAGGGGTGGCCCTGTTCCTCGTAGGTGTCGAGAATAGGTTGCTTAAAGGCTTTTTCTTCGTCGCTCGGCCAGTCTTTATTGTCGCGCTCATATTGGTCGCGTTTGATTTGCGCCATAACGCCAGCGGCTTGTTCGCCACCCATAACCGAGATGCGGGCATTGGGCCACATAAACATAAAGCGCGGGTCGTAAGCGCGGCCGCACATACCGTAGTTGCCCGCGCCGAATGAGCCACCAATAAGTACCGTGAGTTTAGGCACTTGGGCGCAGGCGACGGCGGTCACCATTTTTGCGCCGTGCTTGGCAATGCCGCCAGATTCGTATTGCTGGCCAACCATAAAGCCGGTGATGTTTTGCAAAAAGATCAGCGGAATTTTGCGTTGCGCACACAGCTCAATAAAGTGCGCGCCTTTCTGTGCCGATTCTGAAAACAGAATACCGTTGTTGGCCACAATGCCAACCGGATAGCCAAAGATGCGGGCGAAGCCACATACCAAGGTTGTACCAAATAGGGCTTTGAATTCGTCGAAGTCGGAGCCATCTACAATCCGCGCAATCACTTCTCTTACGTCGTAGGGTTTGCGGCTGTCTTTGGGAACCACACCGTAAATTTCTTGGGGTGAAAACGCGGGCTCGACGCTGGGGCTAATATCCATAGATATTGGTTTGCGACGATTCAAACGTTTTACTGCATTGCGCGCTATTTGCAGGGCATGGTGATCATTTTGGGCGTAGTGGTCGGCAACGCCGGAGACTTTGCAGTGTACATCTGCGCCGCCCAAGGCTTCGGCGCTAACCACTTCACCGGTCGCCGCTTTAACCAATGGCGGGCCGGCTAGAAAAATTGTGCCCTGTTCTTTAACAATAATAGATTCGTCCGCCATAGCCGGCACATAGGCGCCGCCTGCGGTGCAGCTACCCATGACCACAGCGATTTGCGGAATACCCATTGCAGACATATTTGCTTGGTTGAAGAATATTCGACCAAAGTGCTCGCGATCTGGAAACACTTCGTCTTGATGTGGCAAATTGGCACCGCCGGAGTCGACCAAGTAAATACAGGGCAAATGATTTTCTTGGGCGATGGTTTGCGCGCGTAAATGTTTCTTTACCGACAGCGGAAAGTAAGTGCCGCCTTTCACCGTGGCGTCATTAACAATGATCATGCATTCTTGGCCACAGACCCGGCCGATACCGGTGATTAAGCCCGCAGCTGCGATTTCATCATCATAGACTTTATAGGCAGCCAGTTGCGACAGCTCTAAAAAGGGCGCGCCGACATCCACTAAGGCACTGATTCGCTCGCGGGGCAGCAGCTTGCCCCTGTCTTGATGGCGCCGCTGTGACTTTTCGCCACCGCCTTGATTAATGGTAGCGACTAGCTGCTTTAAGTCGTCGACTTGCGCTTGCATGTGTTCGGCGTTTTCAATAAAGCTTGGATCGCGTGGATTAATGCTCGATGTCAGTACAGTCATTGTCGCGGTGCCTACCGTATTTCTTAAGGTTGATTTTTATAAACGCGTTTATTGCATCGTTTCTTTAAAGAGTTCACGGCCAATCAACATGCGTCTAATTTCTGAGGTGCCGGCGCCGATCTCATAAAGCTTGGCGTCACGCAGTAAACGGCCCGTTGGGTATTCATTGGTGTAGCCATTGCCGCCCAGGGCTTGAATCGCTTGCAGGGCCATTTGGGTGGCGCGCTCGGCGGTATATAAGATCACAGCGGCGGCATCTTTGCGGCTGGCTTCGCCGCGATCACAGGCCTTGGCTACAGTGTACAGATAGGCGCGACTGGCATTTAGTTCGGTGTACATGTCTGCCAATTTGCCTTGCATCAACTGAAACTCGCCAATGCTCTGACCGAATTGTTTGCGGTCGTGAAGGTAGGGGACCACCACATCTAGGCATGCTTGCATAATGCCTGTTGGCCCGCCGGACAGCACGGTGCGCTCAAAGTCCAAACCGCTCATTAATACGTTTACGCCACCGCCTTCCGCGCCCAAGATATTTTCCGCTGGCACTTTGCAGTTTTCAAACACCAACTCGCAGGTATTTGAACCGCGCATGCCGAGCTTGTCGAGCTTAGGTGAGCGGCTAAAACCGGGGTAGTCGCGCTCGACAATAAATGCCGTAATACCGCGGGAGCCGCCGTGGATATCCGTCTTTGCATAGATCACATAGGTGTGGGCATCGGGGCCATTGGTAATCCACATTTTGTTGCCGTTAAGCACATAGTGGTCACCGTCTTTTTCGGCTTTAAGTTTCATGCTGACAACATCCGAACCGGCGTTGGGTTCTGACATGGCCAGCGCGCCAATATGTTCGCCTGAACAGAGTTTGGGCAGATATTTTTCACGCTGGGCGTCAGTGCCATTCTTGAAGATTTGGTTTACGCACAAATTGGAGTGAGCGCCGTAAGAAAGGCCCACAGACGCGGAAGCACGGCTGATTTCTTCCATGGCAATAACATGGGCCAGATAGCCCATATTGCTGCCGCCATACTCTTCTGAGACTGTGATGCCGAGCAAGCCCATGTCGCCCATTTTACGCCAGAGGTCCATGGGGAACTCATTGTCTTTGTCGATACTCTCGGCGCGGGGAGCAATTTCTTTTTGGGCGAATTGCTCGGCGGCGTCACGCAACATCTCGACTTCTTCACCGAGGCCAAAATTCAAAGTAGGGTAGGAAGTGCTCATAGGATTTTCCTCTGGATAATTCTTGATTGCTGTATTTAGTGGGTCGTTTTATTTATTTCATTCAAGGCGTCTTGGCAGCGATCTTCGGCTTGGTCTAATTCATAGATCATGTCTTGCAAGTCTTGCAGCTGCTGCTTGAGTTGTTCTTTTAATAGTCGGCGGCGTTCACGTATCTTATCGATAAGCTTAATAAGCTGTGGGCTATTGTCGTGCTCGGGATGATACATCTCAATGATGCTTTTACTGTCTTCCAGAGATAAGCCCAAACGTTTGCCACGAAGAATTAGCTTCAATTTTGTTCTGTCGGCGGCGCTGTAAATTCGCGTTTGACCGTCGCGCAGGGGATTGAGTAGGCCCTTTTCCTCATAAAAGCGGATCGTGCGCGTGGTGACGTCAAATTCCGATGCCAGATCCGAAATACCGTAAGTTCTGTCGGCCATAGCTCATTGCCAATTATTGGTTTGCTGGGTAGCGCCATACTTTATCCGCAGTTGACGTTAACGTCAACACGATTGATGGCTGTGGTGATTAGGCTGAGTGGCTCGGATTTAGGCTATGTGGGGGTATTAAGCTGATAACTGAGCATAGGCGCTATGCTGGAGTGGGGATAGGAGTGGACCTAGATTCGAGTCAGAGTGAGAAGTCCACGCCAGAAAATCGCTAAATTTACTGGCGTGGAGAAAGGACTATTTTCTGGCTGTTAGGGTCACTGGCAAGCCATCAGTTGGGAAGGAGATAGGCACGGCGTTGTACTTCATTTCATAGCCGGGCTTAACGCTAATGGTGTAGTTGCGCAGCAAATGAAACATAAATAATTTCACCTGCATTTCAGCAAAGTTAAGACCGATACACTTGTGGCCGCCACCACCGAAGGGAATCCACTGATACAGGTGGCGCTTGTGTTCGGCGCGCTCAGCAGAAAAACGCTCGGGGTCAAACTTCTTAGGCTCTGTCCACCACTCTTCCATATAGTGGGTGAAGAGCGGTGAAATACCGATGCCAGTGTTGGCCGGCAGGGTATAACCCATAATTTCAGTTTCTTTAATTAAGCGACGCGGAATAGCGGGAACTGGGGGGTACATCCGCAAAGCTTCTTTCATTACCAGCGCGGCTTTTTCCAGTTTTGGCAGGTCGTCGTAGCCTAGATTGTCGCCTTCAATTTGCTGACATTCCTGGTAGAGAATATCTTGCCACTCTGGGTTTTTAGCTAGTGCGTAAATGATCGAACACAGCGTGCTAGTGGTGGTGTCATGAGCGGCAAACAGCAAGAAAATAGTGTGGTCGCGCACGGCCTCATCGCTAAGGGTGTTGCCATCTTCGTCTTTGGCGTGACAAAACTGTGAGAAGAAATCACTGCTCTCGGTGGCGCGTTTTGCTTCGATATGTTTTTCAATAAAGTTTTTGAGAGTTTTACGACCATTCAAACCCTTCTGCCAAGTGGTGCCCGGTATCGGTAGTTTCACGACCGCTAGTGATGCTTCCATCGCGTGCAAAAAGCCTTTGTTAATGGCGTCGGCCTCGTTGCCCATTTTTACGCCCATAAACACTTGCGCGGCAACGTCTAGCAATAGTGATTTAATGCTGTCTTTAAACCCGAACTCGACTTGCTTGGGGAAGGCAGCGACGCCTTCACGCATGCGCGGGTTCATCTCGTCGAGATAGCCCTGCAGTGCATCCTTTTTAAATGCTGCTTGCAGAATACGGCGATGGAAGCGGTGCTCATCAAAATCGCGCAGCATCAGACCGTCTGGGAATAATCTATCCAGAATAGGGTCCCAGGCTTTCTTGCTGGAAAAAATCTTGCCGCTATCTTTAAGAACCAGTTCATTAGCCTCTGGCCCTAGTAAAGCAACCGAGCGCTGCAGTAGCGCGTTGTTGCGGAAGATGGGTCCATAAAGCTTGTGCTTGCGAGTTACTAAACCTAAATAATCGGTCAAAAATTCTACCGTATCACCGAGGATTGGCAGTGCGCCCTTGTCACCCGGCACGTGCATAATATCGTCGGTGGACTTGCGGGGTAAGGCTAAGTAATCAGTTGGTGTTTTCATTAGGGGGCTCCGTTTTATTATCTGCGCCAGCCGTGAAACAGCAGGTCTATAGATTGTTGAATATGGGTTTCTATTAATTCAGAGGCTAACTCTGGCTTGCCGGTGAGCCGTTGATAAAAGGGCAGCTGCACAACAGGTGCGGTCGCCGATTGAACCATAAAGAACAGGGTCACAATGGGGATGTCTTTAATCAGGCCCAGGTCTTCTACTTTGGCAACCATATCGCTTATTAACTGCCACGCGGGTTCAAAATAGTGTGTGTGAAGGTAGCTCAGACGCGGGCCTTCACGCAGGGATTCTTGCTGACAGATATGGTAGAGCGCGGGGTATTCAAAGGCGCTGCGAATATATACGGCAATACCTTCTTTAAGCGCATCTAGCTCGTTCTGGCCTTCATCAATGTTTTGCAGGGCTTCTAAAATTTTGGCCGTAGTGTGGCCGCAGAGCCGGTCTACCACAGCCTGCCAGAGCTGCTCTTTGGAGCTGAAGTAGTGGTGGAAAAAGGTGTAGCTGACGTTTAATTCATCTTGCAGTTTGCGCAGGGAAACACCGTCGTAGCCGTCGCGAGCGAAGATATCCGCCGAGGCTTCGAGTAATTGCTCGATAGACAGGGCGGGCGCTTCGTTCTTCTTTGGCCGGCCTCGGCGTCTGGGTGCGGTACTGGGATTCACTGCAAAGCTGACTCAATATTAAACAGGTGTTTAATATTGAGTCAGCTTTGGTGTTTCGTCAAGTTAATTTCATTCAGATGATGTCGATTAGTTCTCGAAATGGCGTTTCTTAAATTCGCTATTACGAGTGAGGTGCCTCGAATTATGTGTCGGCTAGGGGTGGTGCAGGGGAACGGGCGAGTGCCCTTAACAAGCCTTAAACGGGATTGTTTTCTGGGGCCGGCTAAGAGGAGCTCTGCGGATATTGAAGGGGTGGTCGGCTATGTCTGCTGATCTGTCGGGGTTTCGCTAGTTTCTGTGGCTTTGGCCATGTCTTTGGCCATCTCTTCGGGTACAGGCTCGGGCTGTCTAAAAATATAAATGCTTATAATCGCGGCGACCGAAATCATCATTGCGCTCAGCCAATGTATTTTCACAATGAGCAGTGCGCTGGTAAGAATGGTAATCCACAGCATGGCAATAATTAAGATTTTGATGCGCCGCGGTATACCTTCGCCGTTTAAATAGTAGCGAATATATTTCCCCCACCAGCGGTGTTCCGTCAGCCAAGTATAGAAACGTGGTGAGCTGCGTAAAAAGCAGGCGGCGCTAAGGAGTAAAAAAGGGGTTGTCGGTACTACCGGTAATAATATGCCGATCATGCCCAAAACGAAGGAGATCCACCCGGTAGTAAACAGTATGTAGCGTATGACGGGATTGCGATGCTGGTAGGGCGTTTTCATTATTACTCGTTCTAAAGAGACGTTGTTATCGACATCTTCGCGGCCAATAGTGTTTATCATTTGCGCGGTGTCGATTGTGGCTTAACGGCAATAATACCGCAGTCTAGGACGATTGAATATTTGACGGTCATGGCTGTTCTGGGTGAGGATACGTCACAAATAATAACTTTTGTGTATCAGTGTCTGCCTCTGAGACTGATTCATAGCTCGTTAACTCCTTATTTTCAGTGGTAATAATATGAAAAAAAACCTTATTCTTGGCGCCATTATGGCCGTGACTGTTACTGCCTGTGGTGGCAGTAGTAGCTCTAGTGTTTCTGGCCCGGGTAGTGCCACTTATGTGACCGAGACCTTTACCACCGACTCCGCCACTGACTTAGCCAGCTTTAATATTGCGGGACCGCAGGATGTTAATCCCGGCTGCCTTCCCGACACCGACTCAAACCTGCCATTGCCAGAAGGCATACTGGTTTATAAAGAAGGTGAGGCGCCCACCCGACTAGTGGTATTTGCCCACGGCATAGGCCACAACGTCCGCGAAAGTTGGTTGCCCCATATGAGACGCGAAATCCGTTTGGCCAAGGACTTCGAGAACCAGCCTAGCGATGTGGCATTTGTTAGCACGGACTACCGTGACAACCTCGGTTTTCCCACCCTGCGCGGCGCCCATGACACAATAAGCGCCACACTCTATGCCATGGAGAAATTCCCCAGCATCACCACCGTCTATATGTTTGGTGTATCGATGGGTGGCTCTATCTCGGGTACCGCGATTACAGAATCTACCGCTGTTACCGAAGACGGTTCCTCGCTCTATGATTATTGGCTGGATGTAGAAGGTGTTAGCCAGCTAGCTGAAACCTATGCAGAGGCAGCTGCCGCCGCATCAATATCGGAAACCGCGGCGCAGGCCCAGGCCGGTATTGAGCGCGATACCGGTGGTAACCCGGTCACCTGTCCACTGGCGTTTGCGCGTCGCTCTCCCGCCTATCATGCCGCTGAAATGAAACTCGCTGGTGTGCGTGCGGCCACGGTAATACACGCCGTAAATGACGGTCTGGTTCCCCATAATCAGGGCCGAGTGATGGCATCCACTTTAACCACCTCTGGTATCCCCACTCAGTTCTTCACCATTATTGGTATTCCGGAGGGGCAGGATCCGGGTTCAACGGGTACCGGCACAGCAGGTGCGGGTGATGCTGACGCCTACCTTAATCTGGCTGGCCACGGCTCAGAAGCGCAGGCCTACCATCCCGTCATGCGGGTCGCGTTTGAAAATATGCGCAAAATGCTCGATGGCAGCTATAACGAAACCGTCCCTTATTTTGAGTGTATTGTTGATCCCAATATCCCCGCAGATAGTTGCCCGGTAGATCAGGTTCAGCCCTAGCTTTATTAAGGCTTAAGCAGTCGGCGGTGTTTATACTGTGTTATGGCTTCACAGCATGAGCCGCCGGCGCTCACTCACGGAAGAGTGTGTTTTGCCGCTAGCGCAATGGCTATCGTGGGCCACTGCTCGCTGACCGTCTTTGCGCAACCCTCTAGTCTTACAATTTAAATCATCCCATCCTTACTTCGGTTCATAGCAGAGCCGTCTCCCTCATTGCAGATACCGACAGTACTTGATCGTTTTTGTCATGTACTTGATCAGCTGCGACATTGTCTGGTTTCGGGGCCACAGAGATACTTCCTGCCAGGCTGGTTGGCGACACACCTGAGTGTAGCGCTGACCGATTTTAAATACGAAGGAGAGACCTAATGTCGTCATCGGCTGAAACTCTTAGCCAAGCCTTTACGCTGGGCTATACCTATACACGGTCCACTGGGCCTATTGTGGGTCAGTTTTTGACCTCCTTGCGCGCACGCAAAATGGTTGGCATTAAAGCCAGCGATGGCAAAGTGCTAATGCCGCCGGTGGAATTTGATCCGGTGAGCGCTGCCGCATTAACTGAATTTGTCGATGTTGCTGACAGCGGTGTGGTCAAGACTTGGTGCTGGGTTAAAGAACCTCGCAAAGCCCATCCCAGTGATAAGCCATTCGCTTGGGCAATGATTTTGCTGGACGGTGCCGATACCCCAATGCTGCATTGGATAGACGCCGGTGACGAAGCGGCAATGTCTACCGGCATGCGTGTCAAAGTGCGTTGGGCCGCAGAGACTAAGGGCGTCATGGACGACCTTAACGGCTTTGTTCCCGAGTCCGTTGCGCTCCTGACTGAGCTTAAACCGGCGGCTTCTGATGAGCCTATTATCGGTGTCGAATCGCCAAGCTACCTGACCTATAACTTCACCGCAGGTAAAGCGACCTCACTTTACTTACGTTCAATGAAAGAAGGTAAATTGGTCGGTCAGCGCTGTCCAAAATGCCGCAATGTTTATATCCCACCCCGTGGTTCTTGCGCGGCGTGTGGTGTACCTACCGAAGAGCAAGTGACCTTAAGCAACAAGGCCACGGTTGAGTCCTTCACCATTGTTTACATCCCCATTCCGGGTAACCCAATCAAGCCGCCCTATGTTATTGCCAACTTGGTGTTAGACGGCGCGAACTTGAGCTTCTTGCATTTGCTTAGCGAATGTAAAAACGAAGACGTGCGGATTGGTATGCGAGTAGAAGCGCTTTGGCGGCCCGAGGAAGAGTGGGGCTTTGCCATGGAAAATATCCAGTACTTTAAGCCTATAGACGAGCCGGACATGCCGGTGGATCAGATTGGCAAATTAATTGATGAGGGCCGATAAAATGCGTGATGTTGCGATAGTTGCCTTTGCGCAATCGAATTGCCAGCGAGATGCCGGCGCGCAAAATGAAGTAGAACTGATCATGCCAGTGCTCAGTGAAGTGTTTAAGCAAGCGGGGATTAACAACGCCCAAGACGTTGACTTCACCTGTTCTGGCAGCTGCGATTATCAGCAGGGCGCAGCGTTTGCCTTTGTTGCCGGTGTTGATGCCTTGGGCGCAGTGCCGCCAATTAAAGAATCGCATGTGGAAATGGATGCAGCTTGGGCACTTTACGAAGCGTGGCTGAAAATCCAAATGGGACAAGCTGAGTCAGCGCTGTTATACGGTTTTGGCAAATCTTCTCCGGGTGAGCTACCCATCGTGTTGTCTCAACAACTTGATCCCTATTACCTCGCACCGCTGTGGGTAGACAGTATCGCCTTTGCCGCTATGCAGGCGAGAACGATGTTGGATTCAGGCGAAATTACTGAGAACGATATGGCTGAGGTCGTGGCGCGCTCTAGAAATAATGCCTTGGCGAATAATCCCCACGCGCAGTTAAAAGGCGATCAGACCGCTGCCGACTTATTGAAAGAAGCGACCTATGTGTCGCCGCTGCGTCGTCATGATTGCTGCCCAATCTCAGATGGCGCCTGCGCCATGATTATCTGCACCATCGAGAAAGCGAAAGAATGGGGCAAGCCCTACGCAGTGATAAAAGGCATAGATCACCGCATTGAGACTCACCACATTGGCTCGCGTGATTTAAGCCGCTCGGTATCAACTGAAATCGCCGCTAAGGCAGCGGGTGTGGCAAATGGTCCGGTTGATGTTGCCGAACTGTACGCGCCCTTTAGTCATCAAGAAATTATTCTGAAAAAGGCCTTGGGCCTGGGTGACGACACCGTGGTTAATCCATCTGGTGGCGTGTTGGCGGGTAACGTGATGATGGCATCAGGTTTGTCGCGTATTGGTGAAGTTGCCATGCGCATTATTCGTGGCGAAGCAAAACGCGGTGTTGCCCACGCGACATCAGGTCCGTGCTTGCAACAAAACCTGATTACCGTACTGGAGGCAAAATAATGGCTCAGTTAGCTGCTGTTGTTGGCGTAGGCCAAACAAAATATAAAACCAAACGCAAAGATGTTTCTATTGCGGGCATGGTGCGCGAAGCCGCGGTCAATGCCCTCGAAGATGCAGGTTTAACCTGGGATGACATCGACGCGGTCATTATTGGTAAGGCGCCGGATATGTTTGAAGGCGTAATTATGCCTGAACTGTATCTAACCGACGCGCTGGGCTGTAATGGCAAGCCAATGTTGCGGGTACACACAGCGGGTTCGGTGGGTGGTTCTACCGCCATTGTTGCTGCATCGTATGTGCAAAGCGGGGTGTTTAAACGTATTTTGACTGTGTCTTATGAGAAGCAGTCAGAGTCGAATGCGATGTGGGCGCTGTCAAATCCACAGCCTTTCTCACCGCATTTAAATGCCGGTGCAGGCGGTTATTTCGCGCCGATTATTCGCGAGTATATGCATCGTTCAGGCGCACCCTACGACGCCGGTATCAAGGTGGCGGTTAAGGATCGTTTGCACGGTTCTAAAAACCCATTGGCGCATTTACAGCTGCCAAATATTACCCTCAAGGAAGTTGAAGACAGCCCAATGCTGTGGGAACCGCTGAGATTCTTGGAAGCCTGCCCCTCATCTGACGGTGCCTGTGCCATGGTTATCGCCAACGAAGAGCTGGCGGCTAAGTCACCCCGTAAACCGGCGTGGATTCGCGGCGCGGCAATGCGTTCAGAACCTACAATGTATGCGGGTCGCAACCAGGTGAATCCACAGGCGGGTATCGATTGCGCCAAGGATGTTTACGCGCAGGCCGGTATTCATAATCCACGCAAGGATTTCGACTGTGCTGAAGTCTATGTGCCATTCTCTTGGTACGAGCCAATGTGGCTTGAAAACCTTGGCTTTGCCGATCCCGGCAAGGGCTGGGAATTGACCATGGCTGGTGCGACCTCCCTGATCGAGGGCGGTGACATTCCCTGGAACTGCTCAGGCGGCGTCTTGTGTTCTAACCCCATTGGCGCATCAGGTATGATTCGCTTTGCAGAAGCTGCCCAGCAGGTGCGTGGTGAAGCGGGTGGTCATCAGGTAGACGGCGCCAAAACAGCGCTTGGGCATGCCTATGGTGGCGGCGCGCAGTTCTTCTCAATGTGGGTCGTGAGCTCAGAGAAGCCGTAATTCGCTAAGCCGCCATTTAGTGCTATTCACCTAGGCTCGTCTCTTGGGAGGATGGTGGCGCTAGGTGGCGGTTGTTATATTTGTGAATACTTTGTACTGCGGTGAACAATGCTATTGTTGCCAGCAGTATCAAATTTTTTCAGAATAGTTTGCGAATATCGCACAGAAAATAATAAGGGATTGAGAATATGACTATGCAATTTAACCTCGCAGATTTATTTGAAGCCGTTGCTGACAAGGTGCCGGAGCGCGAGGCGCTAGTCTGCGGAGCGAGCCGTTGTAGCTATGCAGAATTGGATGCTGGCGCCAATCAAATGGCCCACTATATGGCATCTAAGGGTGTTAAAGCGGGCGATCACGTCGGCCTGTATATGTATAACTGCAATGAGTATCTGGAAGCGATGCTCGCCTGTTTCAAAATTCGCGCTGTGCCAATCAACGTCAACTATCGCTATGTAAAAGATGAGTTGTTATATATTTTTGATAATGCAGACATGGTCGCCTGTATTCATCACCGTGAATTTATTCCGGCCATCGCTGAGGTTCGCAGTGCCGCCAAGACCCTAAAATTATGTATTGCCGTTGCTGACCATACTGAAGAGCCGCTGGCGACAATTGACGCTGTGGATTACCACACCGTGCGGGAAACCCAGTCTAAAGAGCGCAACTTCGGTGAGCGCTCAGGGGATGACTATTTCATTCTCTACACCGGTGGCACCACTGGCATGCCTAAAGGCGTGATGTGGCCGCATAAGAATGTATTTTTTGCAGCCATGGGCGGCGGTGGGCACTTTTCACCCCTAGGTGCCTGTGAGAAGCCAGAAGACATGGCCAGCCGCGTTACTGAGCACGCCTTGCGCGGTATTGCGCTGGCGCCACTGATGCACGGCGCGTCATGGTGGTACGCCTGTATTCAGCTATTGGCGGGCAACGCCTTAATCCTTAATCATCAGCGCTCTTTTAATGGCGAAGCGATTTGGCAGGTTGTTCAAGACGAGAAAGTGAACGCGGTGCAAATCGTTGGCGACGCCATGGCTATTCCGCTGCTGGATGCCCTAGACGCAAATGTTGATCGCTGGGATTTAAGCGCGGTATTTAATGTTGGTTCCGGCGGTGCGATCTTCTCTGAAGCTAAGCAAGAAGCCTTTAAAAAGCATTTCCCCAATGTCTTTATCACCAACAGCTTCGGCTCGTCCGAAGGTGGTCAAATGGGTATGGATAACGGCAGCAAAAAGACCGCATCTGGCCTTGGCAATGTAAGCCGCACAGATTTTATGGACGTGCTCATAAATCTTGAGGGCGACACTTGGCGTCATGCGGAGCTAGGTGAAACCGGTATTTTTGCCCGCGCTGGGTATATCCCAAATGGTTATTACAACGACCCTGTGAAAACCGCAAAAACCTTTATTCAAGTAGATGGTAAGACGTGGTTGCTAACTGGTGATGCTGCCAAGCTCGAAGATGACGGTTCAATCACTGTATTTGGGCGGGGTTCTAATTGCATCAATAGTGGCGGCGAAAAAATCTTCCCTGAAGAAGTGGAAGTCGCACTCAAAGCCCACACCGGAATATTTGATGCTCTGGTTGTCGGCGTTGATGATGAGCGCTGGGGCAGTCGAGTGAGCGCTGTTATTCAGGCCCGCGAGGGAACGGAGTTAAGCCTAGAAAATATTCAAGAGCACTGCCGCAAGCATATTGCTGGCTACAAAGTGCCCAGAGAAATCCATTTGATAGACGAACTGCCCCGCGCGCCAAGTGGTAAACCAGATTATAAAACCGCCAAGGCCTATGCCGACAGTGGTAAAGGCGCTGTTGCCTAAATACGTTCTGGTAGCGGGGCAGAGCATCATGGCGGCCAAGCTGTGTGCCGCTTCGCTGCCCCTGCTTACCGCGCAGTAATAATAAATTTTACGGAGCTCAAATATGGCCACTGAATTAGCCATCAGTACTAAAACCTGTCTTATCGAACAGGAAGGCAATGTTCTAATTGTCACCCTAAACAGACCCGAGGCTAAGAATGCCTTTAATCCAGAAATGCTGCTGGGTTTGTATAAAGCGTGGCGTCTACTAGACGAAGATGACAGTTTATATTGCGCCATTCTTACCGCCAATGGCGATACGTTTTGCGCCGGTATGGACTTAAAAGTCGGCCCCGATGGCGACCAAGGCACCACCCAAGAATTTATGGATTTAATGGGCACCGTCCCCAATATTCATTGGCAGGCACTGCTGCGTGAAAACCGCCCCTGCAAGCCACTGCTGCTTGCTGTAGAGGGCTACGCACTGGCCGGTGGCACCGAGATGCTGCAGGGCACCGATATTCGTGTTGCGGCAGAAGATGCTATTTTCGGTGTAACTGAAGTGGCGCGCGGCTTGTACCCAATGTCGGGATCTACCATTCGCTTGCGCAAGCAAATTCCCTACTGTTTGGCCGCTGAAATTTTGCTCTTGGGCGAACATATCACCGCGCAACAGGCCCTAGATTTTGGCCTGATTAACCGTATTGTTCCCAAGGGCGAAACCTTGAACGAAGCGAAGAAGTTGGCAGAAAGAATATGTGCCAATGGCCCGCTTGCGGTTAAGGCCGTGGTGCGTTCACTGCGTGAGCACACCGAACATTTAGCTGAAGACGACGCCATGCAGAAATCCGATGAATTGGCTGGTCCGGTCTTTGGTTCTAAAGACGCCAAAGAAGGTATGCGCGCCTTTAAAGAAAAACGTCCTGCAGTCTTCACCGGCAGCTAAGCTCTTTTACAGCGCGGCAGCGATTCAAGGTCTTGAATCGCTGCCGCGCTGTGATGCTCCCTTCCAGTTACACCCTTCTTACACAGCGAGAAAATAAATGTCCGGGCCACTCACAGGTTTTCGTATTATTGAAATGGCCGGCATAGGTCCTGCGCCGTATGCCTGTATGTTGTTGTCAGACCTTGGGGCAGAAGTCATTCGCATAGACCGCACCTCTGGCGGTGGCTTGGGCGCGCATCCCGGTGATATTACTGCGCGTGGCCGAAAATCGATTGCGGTAGATCTTAAAAAAACCGCCGGTATTGAGGTGGTTCTGCAGCTAGTAGAAACCGCCGATGTATTAATAGAGTGCTTCCGGCCCGGCGTGATGGAAAAGCTAGGACTGGGGCCGGATGACTGCGCCAAACGTAATGCGGGCTTAATTTATGGTCGCATGACCGGCTGGGGGCAAGATGGGCCGCTGGCAAAGCGGGCAGGGCATGATCTCAACTACATCGCGATTACCGGTTTACTAGACAGTTTTGGCAACGCTGGCGAGGCGCCACCGACACCCTTGAATGTGATAGGTGATCTTGGTGGTGGCTCCATGTTTTTATTGCTGGGCGTGCTGGCGGCATTGTTAGAAAGAAAACAGTCGGGTGTTGGTCAGGTTATTGATGCCGCCATCTGCGATGGCACGGTATCGCTACTGAGCACCATTCACGGCCTCAGAGGTATTCAATTCTGGGAGTTGGAACGCGAGCAAAATATGCTAGATGGCGGCGCGCCATTTTATCGAAGCTATTTGTGCAAAGACGGCCGCTCCATGTCGGTTGGCGCCATAGAGCCCCAGTTCTATGCGCAAATGCTAGCGATTCTGGATTTGGATTTTGGCGGCAGTGATTATTTTTCCCAAATGGATAAGACCGCATGGCCGGCGCGCAGAGCGCAAATGGCGGCCAAGTTCTTAGAGAAAACCCGTGACGAGTGGGCTGTCTTGTTTGACGGCAGCGATGCCTGCGTTGCGCCGATACTGGACTTGGAAGAAGCTGAGAGTTTCCCGCATAATGCTGCAAGGCAAAACCTTGTTCGTCGCGACAATGTTTTGCAATCGGCGCCCGCACCACGTTTCTCTCGTACGCCAGGGCAAATCCAACATGCTCCCGTCGCTGAAGGCGCAAATTCTGCGTCAATCCTGGCGTCTCTGGGGTTAGAACAAAGTCACATAGACCAGCTCTTAGCTGGGGGCGTGATCAAACAAGCGGATTAACAAAATGACTGATGTTGTAAAGGTCTTTAGCGACTTAGTGAATGAACGGCGTTCGGTGCGGGCTTTCTTACCAAAACCCGTCGCCCAGTCTGAGTTAGAGTCTATTTTTGGGCTTGCTCAGCGCGCGCCATCAAACTGTAATACCCAACCTTGGCAAGTGGCGGTGGCCAGCGGTGAAAGTATTGAGAATTTGCGCAGTAAAATTTTGCCGGCATTCAGCGCCGGTGAATGGACAATGGATTTTCCCTACGATGGCAAATATCAGGGCGTCTATAAAGAGCGTCAATATAAGGCAGCGGCAGATCTATACGATGCCATGGGCATTACCCGCGAAAATAAAGTAGCGCGCAATGAACAGTTTATGAAGAACTACGAGTTCTTTGGCGCGCCGCATGTCGCTTTTCTGTTTTTGCCCGAGCCCTTTGGTCTTCGCGAAGCGGCAGATTTAGGCATGTACGCGCAAACGCTAATGTTAAGTATTGCTGCGCACGGCTTGGCCAGCTGCCCGCAGACGGCGCTGAGCTTTAACTGTGATTTGGTCAGGCAGGAACTCAATATAGACCCCGCCAATAAATTACTTTTCGGATTGTCTTTTGGTTTTGAAGACACTAAACACGCAGTAAATGCCTGTCGCACCGACAGAGCCGAACTGTCAGACACAGTAAAATTTTACAGTTAAGCGGAGCGA
Source organism: Zhongshania sp. R06B22 (assembly GCF_040892595.1). Classification (NCBI taxonomy): domain Bacteria; kingdom Pseudomonadati; phylum Pseudomonadota; class Gammaproteobacteria; order Cellvibrionales; family Spongiibacteraceae; genus Zhongshania; species Zhongshania arctica. Next base: position 1,876,182 of record NZ_JBFRYB010000001.1, read on the forward strand.
ACCAGCTCTCCCTAGATTAAATAATAAAGAGAAGACTATGAGCGACACGCTATTACAGCAGCTGGATGACGACGGTGTATTACTACTAACCCTAAATCGCCCGCGCAAAAAGAATGCCTTTAATAATGAGCAATGGCTGGCTTTCAGAGATGCTCTTACAGCAGCAAATACTGACCCCCGTGTTGCCTGTGTGGTAATCACCGGCGCCGGTACAGATTTCTCATCTGGAGTTGATCTCAATGATTTCGCAGATGCAGATGGTGAGCACCCCTTTGAGTCTTCAGCTAAGGCCTTGGTAGATTTTGACAAGCCCGTTGTCAGCGCCGCCCGCGGTGTGGCTGTGGGTGGTGGTGCCACCCTATTACTGCATACAGATGTAGTATACGTGGGTAGCAGTTTACGTTTGCGCTTTCCCTTTACCGCCCTGGGCCTAGTGCCTGAATGGGGAAGTAGCTACCAGCTACAGGCCATTATTGGCGCCCGCAAAGCGGCAGAACTTATGTATACCTCTGAGTGGATAAACGCTGAGAAAGCGGTTGAAGTGGGTATTGCCACCGCATGCTTTGATGACGAAGAACTCTTAGAAAAAGCCATGGCTAAGGCCCGTGAAATTGCACATTGGTCGATTTCGTCCTTGGTAGAAACCAAAAAATTAATGCGCAATGTGCACCGCGCCGCTATTCATTCTGCAATGGGCGGTGAAGCCGAAGGCATGTCACGGCTAGCGGGCACCCCAGAAAATATTGAAGGGGTAGTGGCTATTATGGAAAAGCGTCCCGCCAATTTTAAACAATTTAGAAAGTAGCAGCTATGGAAATACCCCTTACATACCCGGTGTGAGGGGCTTCAGCTCTACAGTATTGGACATTCCATTCAGCTGACTAGACCTTGTTGACCGCTATACTGCCTACGACGTGTATTTGAAATGACTTTTCGGTATGTCCTATCTCATACGTTAGCTCGGAAGTGGATGGAGGCAGTATGAGCTTGCAGTTGGTACGTTTTAGGGGTGGAGCTCTATACGATTAGCTCAAATGTGATGCTCAGAATTGCGAAAATATGAGTAGTTAAGGTGTAGGTGACGACAAGGGAAATGAAAGTTTTCCTTGCCAAACTAGCATTCACTTTGAATACTCCTCGCGATATTCTTTCGGGCTCAAACCGGTCCATTGCTTGAAGGCTTGTGAAAAAGCGGCCGTATCTGAATAGTTAAGTTGATCTGCAATTTCCGAAATACGTGGGTGAGATGTTGTCACTAATAATTTCGTAGCATATTCAGTTCTACACTGCTTTAGAATTTGCTGATAGGTGGCGCCTGTCTTATTTAGTGAGTACCTGAGTTGACGTTCCGACATCTTAAGTTGGCGGGCAATTTCCTCTTTTGACTTAGGGAACCTGATATTTTCCATGACAAGCTGAGTGACTCGCTCCTTAATACTAATCGAGCCTAGGGCTAAATCTTTTTTTGCGTGCAGTTCTTCCTGTAATTGTTTAAACGTCGCAATGTCAGCTGAGGGATTTGGAGAATTCAGCGCTGAGATTGTAAAGCGTATAACCGTTTTTTTATCACCAATCTTTACGGTCGTGCCCAAAGCCTTGCTCAGTTCGTCTATAGGCCAGCTAATGCCTTCGCGTAATTCAACGTCAGATAAATTTCGTGTTCTACCAGTGATTAGTGAGAGCTCTTTGTTAGAAGCGATTAAACAAATTATTGTCAGGACACTTTCCGCAGCCGGTGAAATGGCGACATTGGGGGAGAATGTTACGAAGCCCTGGTCGACAATGCTGGATTCAGATAACGATATGCTAACTACCGGTACTATGAGTTCTGCAAGCTCAATCAGAAACTTAACTGCTTCGAACGCAGAAGGTGCGACCTTTACGCCAAGACTCAGGTAGCCTGTAGATGAAACTGGGAGGGCACTTGCGAGCGCAAGCACAAGGTATTCATAACGGGGAAGTGTAGCAACTGCCTCGGCTATCACTGGAATGATGCTAGCGTCATCCACCTTCGAGTGTTCCGAATGGCTTGATAGGTGTTTGAGCACCTCGAAGGGTATTACTACTCCTTCTGCATTAGCTGCTATAGCAAGTCGTTCGGCTATTTGACTATAGAGGGTCGATTTCATACCAGATACCAAGTCTTTGTATGTGAATGGGCTAGTCGTAAGTATCGCTTTGTCTTGTTCGTTGAGATTGACATAAAAATGACTTAAAAACGTACAAATTGTCAGTTTCAACAACTTTACGGCGGTTTGGAACATAGAGTCAATGGTTCGATGCTTTTAATCTATCTGCTCGACGAATTCTATTGAATGCTGAGGAAGCCAATGAGCTCTGTGAGTGCGAGTAGTAATAATTCAAATCAGGCGAAATTAGATTTACCGGCGCCTTCTGTATCAGGCCTGCGTTTGGGGCTCGAGTACTGGTTTCGTCCCGAAGTATTCATGAGTCGACTAGAGTCGCTTGGTGATAGGTTTTTGATGCCGTTACCGGGATTTCCAACGTCTGTTGGTCTGACTTCACCGGAAGACGTACGAAAAATTTTTGCTGGTGATCAAACGGCGCTTCACTTCGGTGAGGCACTGGGAAAAGTTTCGCCGCATCCTGTCTTGCTTGGTGAAAATTCCATTAGTTTTAAAGATGATGAGCCACACCTCGAAGATCGAAAATTGATGTTGCCTCATTTTAGCCGCGGCGCAGCAAAAAAATACGAATACATTTTTGCTAAAAAAACTGAGGAGCACATGGCGCGCTGGCCGCGCGGCAAGTCGTTCTCTTTTCATCAGGCAATGATGGACCTAACATTAGACATAATTGTTGACGTCGTAATGGGGGTCACGCAGCCAACTAGAGCAAGACGTCTTCGCAGGGCAGTGTTAGATATGGTGTCCGAAGTAGGCAGCATTGGTTTCCTTTTCTCGACGATCGTTGCCGTTTCAAAAGGTGGCCGCTGGGATGGAAAATATAAGAAGCTTCGTGCCGCAATTGCTGACGGCGATAATATTCTACTGGAAGAAATGAATGAGCGTCGTGCATCAGGGGACGAGCAGCGGGAGGATGTGTTGGCGGTTTTTTTACAGATGCAGAGCGATAATCCCGAGAAAGTGACTGATGAATACATATTTGAAGCACTGCGCACGATGTTAATTGCAGGATATGAAACAACAGCGTCAACGCTTGGATGGTTGGGAGAAAGAATATCGCGTAATCCGCGTGTAGTAACCGAGATCGAAAGATCTATCGAAGATGACGATTATACCTATGTAGAAGCAGTTTGTTCTGAAGCGCTGAGATCTCGTCCGGTCTTGCCCTTCACTGGACGTTTGGTTGTTAAACCGGTCGATCTTGGTGCTGGCTTGGTGCTAGAACCCGGGATGCTTGTATTTACTATGATGACTTTGTTGCACCATCGGGAAGACGTTTATCCCAATGCAGAAGAATTTAGGCCTGAACGTTTTCTTGAAAAGAAAGTTAGCCCTTATGAAATGATTACATTTGGTGGCGGTTTGCGACGCTGTTTGGGGGCGCCCTTTGCTGTTTCCGAGATGCACGTAATTATTACGACGATTTGCCGAAACCTACATTTTGAAACAACAAATAAGCCCTCTGAGCGAATCGCTCGTCGCAGTATAACTTTGGTGCCATCTAAAGGAGCTCAAGTAGTACTTAGTGAAAGATAATAATAATTTAAAAAGGAACGGTTTTATGGATTGGAAAATTGTAGGGCTGGCGTCTCTGTTGTGTATCTCAAGTTCTCATGCGGCCAAGCTAGAGGAAGTTTTGGTCACTGCGCAGAAACGATCTGAAGACGTGCGTGATGTACCAATCGCCATCTCTGTTATTTCTGGCGACGATATGCGCGATGCGGCGATCTCAAACTTCAATGATCTTGCGTTATTTTTGCCAAATGTTTCAATCAATACCGATTTTAATGCACTCTATCTCCGAGGGATTGGTACTTCTGAGTTGAATGTCATTGGTGAACAGTCCGTTGCATATATTATTGATGGCGTTTACGTTTCGCGTTTAGATTATCTCAAGCCTGGGTTTATGGATTTGGAAAGGATAGAAATCCTCAAGGGACCACAAGGTACATTGTTTGGGCGAAATGCTACGGGCGGTGTAATAAATATCACAAACGGAACCCCGACAGAAGACTGGTATGGGCTGGCGAGCGTAACAAAGGGTGATAGGAATATAGAAGAAGTAGAGGGCATTATTTCTGGCCCTATTACTGAGTCATTGAGATTTAGGCTTGCAGGTAAGCAACGGGATGAAGATGGTTCTGGGTATAGCACAACTAGTGATGATACGCTTGGTGATAAAGCGCTCAGTCAGGCTCGTGCAACTGTGGTGTGGGATATCACTGATTCGTTGAGTGCCAAACTGTCTTACACGAAACTGGACTATGATATTGGCGTGTGGCTTGGAAGTGAGATTTCCTATGCGCCAAACGATCAAATAACGTCACTGCTGGATGCAGACTATGAAAGTAATATGGATCGGAATTCTAGTCTCAAAAAAGGTAATCAGAGTAAGGGTAAAGGTCGGATAGTTCCATTGGAACTAAACTGGGATGTTGGTGAGTACGTGATCACATTGGTGTCGGCGATTACAGAACTTAACGATAGCCAAGGTGGTGACATTGATGCAACAAATGCGGACTATATAGCATTAAGCGGTAGTGCGAAGTCCAAGCAGTGGAGTGAGGAGCTTCGATTAACGTCGCCTCCAGGTGTGTTTGAGTATGTGACTGGGCTTTACTACTTTAAGTCAAGTATCGAGACTGAGTTGACTATGCCTGCTTTTATAACTGGAGTAACCGGGATAACTGACGCCTTGTTGAGCAATCAAACTGGGGGCGTATTAGACCCTGTTCTTGCACCGGTATTTGGGGGAATTCCTGATCTTGACCTAGTTACGGGTCCGCTAGATACATTCTATGGTTTTACTGATATTGAAACCACCTCGATAGGCTTGTTTGGGCAAGCAAAATGGAATGTGTCGGATTATTTCGCACTTATTTTTGGCCTGCGCTATTCGGAAGACGAGAAGCTCGGGTCGAGCTATTCAAACCACGGTTCCCCATTGCCATTATTTGAACTATTGGCTGGGCCAGAATATTCCGTGTTAAATAAAAGCATAATTGATCGTGACGTATCGCCAAAATTTTCCGTGATATGGGATCCTCTTGAAAGCGTTTCAATGTATTTTACTTACGCGGAAGGGTTTCGCTCCGGTAGCTTTAATATTGCCGCATTGTCGGCAGATGAGGTTACATTCGATGCCGAAACTTCCGTCACGGTGGAGGCGGGGATTAAAACCGAGCTGTTTGATGGTTCTACTCGCTTTAACTTAGGTGCATTCCATACTCGCTATTATGACTACCAGCTAGCAACGTTTACAGGTTTTGGCTATGCGACGGCAAATGCGGCTGAGGTCGTATCAAAAGGATTCGAAAGTGATATCACCACGATGCCAATTGAAAATTTGTTGATAGTCGCTAGTGCTGGGTACAACGAAGCGGAGTTTGAGGATTTTAAGAATGGTGGTTGTCAGACTCGGCCTTTGTCAGAGGACCCTACTCCTACTGGCTTGGCTGTTTTACCCGAAGAGGTTTGCGATCTTAGTGGTCGTCCGATCCACAGAGCTCCCGAGCTAACTGGGAGTATCAGGATTGACTATAGCTTCACTCCATTTGATCTGCCATTCAGTATTGGCGTCGGCGTCGATGCGACATTCAAAGATTTCGAATATATGGATTCTGATCTCGACCCGCTGGATTCCCAAGGGGCCTACTGGCTTTACAATGCACGAGTTGGGATCAAATCTTTAGACGATAGGTGGAGGTTCGATATTCATGGTAAGAACCTAAGCGATGAACTGATAAAGACATTCAGCGGTGACGCAATTTTGCAGCCAGGCTCACATGCAGCGCTTACCAATTCGCCGAAGTACTTTTTTGCGACGTTAAGATATACATTCAATTAGGCTTACAGGGATGCTAGCTCCCCGTTTATTTTAGTTGGTTATTCTGTGGATAATACTTTTATGTTGCACCTATATGAACGATTACGTTTGGTGGATTCAGTTGGTCGTTACTCGTGACGATATTAAAGAATTATTTGGATAAAAGGAGCTGGTTTTAAGAGTCTTGGCATTCTTTTAGCTCCGCTATTAGGCAGTATTGTGAGTCAAGGTAGAGTGTATGTTGTTTTTGAATAGATTTATTTTGACATGCTTGTCATTGTTTCTTTTAGTCGATTCCTCTTTAGCTAATGATTGGCGGCTAGAGCGGGACGAGGGTGCTGTCCAAGTTTACAGTCGTGCGGTTGAGGGCTCTTCTATTCGAGCCGTGCGTGGGGTGACTTGGATTGATTCATCACTTATACGCATAGTAAATTTACTTTGGGACCCGACGGTTAGGCCTACCTGGGATAAATACTGTGGTGAAACTTATACTTTAGAGTCTCGATCCGCCAGAGAGAAGTTTGTGTACGTGCATACTGAATTACCTTGGCCAGTGAGAGATCGAGATATGGTCAACAGTGTTACTTGGGAACAGGCACCTGATACCTTGGTAGTAACTATGCGTGCGGTTGCTACGAAAGGTTTTCTTCCTAGAAAGAAAGATCGTGTTCGTGTGGTGCAGTCTTGGAGTACTTGGACGTTAACACCATTATCTGGAGGAGGTGTTGCGGTAGAATTTAGTGCTCATATTGATCCAGCCGGACCGTTACCATCTTGGCTGATAAATACCCTCTCAGTTGAATCTCCCTACGATATTTTGAAGCGTTTACGAGGCCCGTTAGCTAATCATCAGATTCAGCGAGATTTGATCGGGGTGATTACGGAGATTCATGGGAACGGCTAGCTATTACTAATCCAGCAGAGACTGCAAGATAGTATTTTAAGAGGCTAGGAAGTGTATAGGTATTTGAGTTCGTACCATGTCCTGTATATAGATTAAAAGGAAATCGATGAATAAATTTACGAGCAAGGTGGCCGTAATCACTGGTGCAGGCTCTGGCATTGGACGGGCATTGGCAAAGCAGCTTGCAGCTGAGAACGCTCGTTTAGCGCTGTCGGATATCAACGCAGTGGAGCTTGAGAAAACCTGTCATTCTTTGCCTGACGGCTGCGAATTTCGCTCCTACGTACTTGATGTGTCATCTCGTGAAGCTGTGTATGCCCATGCAGTTGAAGTTGAACAAGATTTTGGTGCCGCTCACTACGTATTCAATAACGCAGGTGTCGATATGATCGGAACGATCGAGAATATGGAGATTGATGAAATCGAGTGGCAGCTGAATGTTAATCTCTGGGGCGTTATTTATGGTTGTAAAGCTTTCTTGCCCATAATGCGTCGTCAGGGGGAGGGCAGCTTAGTGAACATTAGTAGTGTATTTGGTCTGGTCAGTTATCCAGCTCAGGGAGCCTATAATATTTCTAAATTTGGGGTGCGCGCATTGACAGAGTGTCTTTGGCGAGAGCTGGAAGGAAGCGGCATAAATACCGTCTGCGTTCATCCGGGTGGTATTAAAACTAATATCGAAAAAGGTGGCAGGAGAACGCGTAACGCTGGCCCACAGGAGGCTGAATTTACAAAAGCGGCTGACGCGTTGTTGGTAACGCCTCCAGAAAAGTGTGCGGAGGATATCCTTAATGGTATACGCCGTGGAAAACGTAGGATTTTGACTGGCCACATGTCTAGCACGCTTTTTTGGCTTTCGCGTCTATTGCCTAACCACTACCACCGAGTAATCAGTTGGCTGTCTCCCTGATCGATTTGAATGACACCTGAATGATTTCATAATAGGTGATATCTTTGCTGGTATTGCCATAACGGTATTTGGAAGTAGCGAGCTGACCATATGATGATAAATTAGATGCCATAATTGCCGATATTAATGTCCGCTTTTTCTAGTTCCAGCCATTAAATACACCAATAACTAAGACCAAATCCTAAAACCGCTTCTCAGTTGTGATCCGCCACTGGTAGTTAGAGATACCGTCGCTGCGATCCAGTGGTTTTACCAAATCGACATGAAGTATGCCGTGTGAGCCTTCTTCTTTATTGCCTGTTCGGGTAGGGGAGAAGCGCAGCCCTAGACCGACGTCTTTAATCCAGCCTCGATCTTTCTCTGAGACTGCTAGGCTGGGGTCGTTAAGATTGTCGCCCCAGGCGCGGCCCGCATCAAAGAAGACCGCAGCGCCAGCGTGAAATAGAGAGAACCATTCCCGCTCGCCAAAAAAGTGCTGTTCCATGGTGAAGAGGATTTTACGATCCCCGCTTTGAAAGTGACTGGGATAGCCTCTGAGGCCGGTGTCGCCACCTAAAACAATATTATGATCTTCATAAAGATTGTAGCCTTTCATGCCGGACAACTGGGTTAGAAATTGGCCATTGCTGATGTTTTTCCAATACCAAGACACGGCAGTTTCAAATACGCTATCTACCAAGCCGTGATCGGTGTAGCGGCCGTTAAATGAAATATTATGTAAGATCATGTGCTTGTCGCCCAGCATGGTTCCTACTGAGTTTTCGGCTTGAATAATATAGCCGTCATCTGGACCATCTATATTCGACGCGGCGTAACCGAAGCGAGCACGAAATTGGTTCCCGAGGTTGAAATATTCTGCCCTGTTTATTTGTTGAACATTAGTGGTCTTGATGAAGCCGTCGTGAATGTTCTGATATTCAATCCATAGACTATCGTCAGAGCGATTTTCAGGTAGCGCTACGGCGCTGAGGCTATCGTTATTTTCACTGAACTCGTCTTCTTCCTTGCTGATACCGAGTATTAGACGGCGAGCAAATTGATTGTCTTCCGATAGCTCCTCTATTCGTCGCCCATAATATATTGAGTTAAGGGTTTTTTGGTGGTCAAAGCTGGCCACTTCTTCGCCGGCAATATAGTTGGACTCCGACATGATGGTGTCATCGTGATTTATTTCTCCCGTCCATTTGGTACTTAAATCTAGAAAGGGGCGGTTAAGGGTAATGCGCTTTTCAATGCCGTCGTCGTTGTCTGAGTATCGTAAACGCAGTTGGCTGTTATAGGCGCCGGTGTTGGGGTCGTGGTAGTCGAGCACACTGCCAGAGCGGAGTTCGTTGCTAAAGTGCATTAGCGACACGGCCTTACCTGTTCCCAAGAAATTACTATCTTCAAAGCCGTAGCTAGAATTGCTATTGCCACCCGAGCGGGAGAAGCCGATTTTGGGTTTTAACGTCCACACATCGCGAACAGAAACGTCAATGTCAGCCTGATTTGAACACGGTGAATACACGGTATCGATGCTAGCCTGATTAAGATAGCGGCGAGTGTTCAAGGTTCGTTCGCTGGTATCTACTAAGGTTTGGTTTAAGGGGGTGTTCTCTTCGAATAGTAAGTCATCTCGAATGACTTCTGGCCTGGTTGTAATATGTAGGCGGTTGGCTAAGCGAAATAGCCAGTTGTTTTCTTTGGGGTCGCTTTCGTCAAAAATTTGATTAACATTTATATTAATGGCGTTAATAGTGGCCTGTTGATTTACTTGGCGGACATTTTCTTCTGGGCTAGATATTGGTTCTGTATTTCTGGGTTTGCTGATGTCTTTATCGTTTAAATCGACTTTGAGATCACACTCAGTTTCTGAACTAGCCTTATTGCTAGACTGAGCATATATGGCCGGGCAGATGCCAAAGCCCACAAGCCCAATGAAAACGACCAGCCGAGCGCGATGAAGCATGATCTGGACTACCTATTCATTATCCTTGAGTTAGCCAAGCTATACCTCAATTGTTAAGCCTTACTTAAGGCTCGGCAAAGGCTCGCTAAAGGCTTGGCTTTATGAAGCGGGCGAGAATTTAGCTCAAGGGTATGGTATTTGCTTTGTATTCTATTAACTCGGTCACTCTTGGGTCGCCTATATGGATATGTACAGTTCCGCTAATCTATTACTTAACCCCTGGGCCATTGCCGCCGTGACATCATTGGCGACGATGTTGCTTCTTTTAGTGTTGAAGCGCATCATTTTGGGGTGTGTTGGCGGCATTATTGACCGCAGTCGCTTCACTATGGACTCGCTTATTGTGGCGGCACTGCCCCTGCCAATTACTTTCGTCATCCTTTGTTTGTCGGTCGCGGTGTTCAAGATAGTCTGTGCCTACCTTGGTCTTAAGCTGGATTATCTTGATGGGTATATTAGGCCGGTCCAGTATTTTTTAATCATTCTCGCTGTGGTGGTGTTTGTGGATCGCCTGTGCAGCGGTGCTATTGGTAGCTACTCCGAGCAGTCCGAGACCATGCGAAGCAGCAGGAGCATCTTGCAAGGGATGACGCGTGGCATCGTTTGGGGTTTAGGCCTCCTAATATTGATGGGCACGCTGGGCATATCTATCACGCCAGTGATCGCTTCTCTGGGTATCACCTCTTTGGCCGTGGCTCTGGCCCTGCAGCCAACACTGGAAAATTTCTTCTCTGGGGTGCAGTTAGTTATTGATAAACCCATAAGGGTGGGTGATTTTATTGAACTCGACTCTGGAGAGCAGGGCTTTGTAGATAGGATAGGCTGGCGCTCGACCTGGGTTCGCATGCTCCCCAATAATATGGTGATCATGCCAAACAGTATGCTGTCGGGCTCAAAAATCATTAATTATTACTATCCAGAAAAAGAGCTATCAGTGCCTGTTGAAGTGGGAGTGCACTACGATTCAGACTTGGATCATGTGGAGCGGGTGACTTTGGAAGTGGCCCGAGAGATTCTTGAGAGTCATGAATGGGGCGTATCTGACTACAAGACCTTTGTGCTGTTCCACACCTTCGATAATTCCAGTATTAACCTGACGGTGATGTTGCGAGCCAAGGAATATTTTAACCGCTTTTGGGTGAAGTCTGCTTTTGTGAAAGCGCTGCATAAGCGGTATGCACAGGAAGGTATACGAATTCCTTATCCGATTCGCGCCATCAATCTAGACCAGGAGCAGGCACGAGATGGCAGCGCTTCGATAAATTTTAAGGACTGAGGCCTTGTTTAGCTGAAGGGGGTTTTTAAGCACTTCAAGCCCGGCTTCGTTATTCAGTCAGCTAGGCCGCTAAGGGTTTTAGCATAGGCGCAGCGTAGCCGCGTCCTATGCTAAAGCTTATTGCATGAGCATGGTTCAGCTAGCTATTCCCTCTACTTCTATAATCACCGCTTCCCAAGCCTCAAGTGCTATTTTGTTTGCCACCATTACTTTAGATTGGCTTAGGGTTGAGGCCAGAATCTCACCATTTTGATACGGAACTGAAAAATGCTCCGCTCGATTGGAAAGATTCAATAGCACGAGGCATTTCGCCGGCGCATCTACCAGGTATCTCTCATACGCTAACACAGAGCTCGGGAAGTTAGGGTGCTCTATTATCTTCAAGGCACCGCTTTGTAAAACGGGAGAGTTATTGCGAAGCTTTAAAAACCGCTTATAGCAATGCAGTAATGAACCAGGATTTTTTTCCTGCTGCTCCACATTGCAGCGTTTAAAATTATCATTCACGGGCAGCCAAGGCAGACCTTCCGGCGGGGAAAATCCTGCGTTTTCAGTGCTACTCCATTGCATAGGCGTTCGAGCCTCATCGCGGTTAAGTAAAAGTCCAAAATGACGTATTAGATTTCTACTCACCGCCGGCAGCAAGCGCAAATGGTGTGAAAGGGCGTCTTTGCTGGTTTTGGGATCAAGCGTTGGGTTGCTCATGCCAATTTCTTCACCGTAGTAAATGCATGGCACTCCGCGCAAGCTCAATTGTAATGCCGCATTGAGTTTGGCTTTTTTAATGTCGTTTTTTAGTCTGAAAATCCGGCGCGGAAAGTCGTGATTACTAAAGACCCAGGTGGGTAGTAGGGGATCTGCAAAGGAGCTCTCTGCGGTTTTAATCAGCGACTTTACTTTTTTGACGTTTAACAGCGTATTTAATGAGTTGAAATAAAAGACTAGGTTAAGGCCGTCGCTCTTACCATTTGCTACGTCACCAAAATATTTGCGCTGGTCTTCGGCTGGCCCGTGCACTTCGCCCACTAAAAATTTGCCGCCGAATTCGTCTACGGTTTCACGGATCCGTTTACAGAAATCGATTGTCTCCGGTAAGTGTAGTTGTCTTTCGGTTTTTTTAATCAGTCCGTATTTTGAGGTGAATGGCAGTGGGATCGCAAAAGGCTCATCCCGACATTGCTCATCCTCAAATAGGGCGTGAATAATATCAAGTCGGAAACCATCGACGCCTCTGTTGAGCCAAAACCGAATGGTGTTAAGCATCTCTTCCTGAACCTCGGGGTTTCTATAATTGAGATCAGGTTGAAAATCTAAAAACTCGTGGTAAAAAAATTGCTGGGTGTGCTCATCATATTTCCATGCGTCACCGGTAATCATGGCAGTCCAATTATTCGGCGGCTTCTTGCCATTTTTACCCCTGCCGTCTTTCCAGATATACCAATCGCGTTTTGGATTGTCGCGGCTGGATCTAGATTCAACAAACCACGGATGTTCAGCGGAGGTGTGGTTCAGGACTAAGTCCATCACAATACGCAGTCCACGTTGGTGAATTTCTGCAACCAACTGGTCAAACTGTTCAAGGTCACCATATTCAGTATTGATGTCCCGATAATTGGAGATATCGTAGCCACAGTCATGTAGGTGATAGGGTTTATCCGTTGGTGACGGATACATAGGCGAAAGCCAAATAGTCTCTATTCCGAGTTCTTTCAAATAATCTAGCTTAGAGATAATGCCGGCAATATCCCCTGTACCCGATCCCGTGGTATCCATAAACGAGCGCGGGTAGATTTGATAGATAACTGTTTTTTCCCACCATAGATCTGACATTATTTTATTTCTCTTTTAGCGTTTAAGGCAGGCGCACTGTTTTTATGCGTCAGTCTGCATTTTGTTGATAGGGACTTTACTTCGCTTGGTAGTTTGCTTGTGGCCATAATTCATTTATTTCATCGGCCTGCTGTTGAGCGCTGAATCGCTCCCAGGTAATGCCATTGACATCCTTTTCTGCGCTGAAGTTTGGCGCTGAATCATCTTCCCAGCCTAGATGTCTAAGCTCTCCCTGTGTGCAGCTTGGATCTTGTCGGATCGATAGATTTAGTGAGTCTGTTCTCCACAGGGCGTATTCATTTTCTACAAATGAGCATGGTTCAAGTCCAAGGCGGACGCTATAGTCCTTGATGGTTTCTTCAATTTTATTTGTAGAAATGGCGATGTGTAACTTTCTCACTATTACTCCTGTTTAGTGCTGAAAATAATACTTTCCGACAAGCTGGCTGCTAGCCTTTGGACACTTGGTTTGCGTCATGCTGCGGGTTTAACTTCCCCGCTTCTTACGCATTATGCCTTCTTGGGCGCTGCTTGCCACTAGCCTTCCTGCACGGTCATAAATTTTACCGCGCACAAAGCCGCGACCATTGGAGGCGCTGGGGCTCTCCATATCGTATAACAGCCAGTCATTAAAATCGAAAGGGCGATGAAACCACATGCTGTGGTCGATGGTTGCCATACGCATGTCTTCAGTTAAGAACGAGACTTCATGGGGTTGGCTGGCGGTGGCTAAAAAGAAAAAGTCTGAGGCGTAGGCAAGCACGTAATTGTGGATGCAGGGGTCGTCTGGCAAGCGACCGTTAGGGCGCATCCAGGTTTGTTTTATGGGCGGACTCTTGTGGGGCTGCTTGAGGTCGTAGTAGTTGACGGCGCGAAAATCGATGGCGCGCACGGCGTTAAATTTAGGTAGCCACTCTTGTGGTGCAAAGCGCAGGTCTTCTTCACGCAGTTCTAATTCAGGGGGTAAGTCATCTGGCGGCGGCACTATAGGCATGTCACTTTGGTGATCGAAACTATCGATGTTGAGCTGAAATGAACTGGTCATAAAAAAGATAGTTTGGCCGCGCTGTACTGCCTTTACTCTGCGGTTAGAGATGGTGCCGGCGTCTAGATTGCTTTCCACCTCAAAGATGATGGGATAGTCGGGGTTGCCAGGCCTTAAAAAGTAGCTGTGGAATGAATGAATATGACGGTCGGGTGCAACCTGCTGCGCTGCGGCTGACAGCGCCTGGGCGATTACTTGGCCACCGTAAACCCGGCCCCAGTCGGTAGCTTCGGATTGGCCGCGATAGATATTCTCGTCAATTTTTTCAAGTGTGAGCAGGTCAAGTAGGCTCTTGAGTCCGTCTGACATAGTTACTCCAATGGGCTTGTGGCACTCAAATTTAGTTTCTTGCGATTAGCTATTCGCAGATGAGCGCGGCTAATACCGATCTCACTTTATCTGGAATGCTGACCGGCTTATTGGTGTTGCGATCAACGTATACATGAGCAAAGTTGCCTACCGCCGATGCGCTGTCTTCGTCATTGCGAAAGATGGCGGTTTGATAGCGAACGCTGCTATTGCCAAGGTGTTCCACTTTTATGCCAACCACGATTAAGTCGGGAAAGCTGACCGCAGAAAAATACCGGCACTGGGTTTCAATCACTAAGCCGATGGCTGGGCTGTTGGCGATGTCGAGTGCGCCGCTATTAATCAAATGCTGATTTACGGCGGTGTCGAAAAAGGAATAATACACCACATTATTAACGTGCTGATAAACGTCGTTGTCATGCCAGCGGGTTTGTATTTCTGAAAAATGCGGGAAATCGGCGCGGCAGGGAATCGTTGCTTTATCGCTCACAGGGCCTCCTTATAGAGTGCGATGGCATCCGCTAAATGGATCTCGCGGGGGTTGTTGATTAGTAGGCGACTCTGCTTCATTGCGTCTTCTGCAAGCAGGGCGATGTCGTCTTCGCTGATACCAACGTCGCGCAGCGATTTAGGAATGCCGAGTTCACTGGCCAAGTCACTCAGGTAATTAAGTAGTGACAGCGCGCGGGTATGCGGCGTGCCTGCGGCGGCGGGAAATACCACGTCGGCAAGCTCTGCATACAGATGTTCGGCATCGCGTAAATTAAAGCGCAGCACGGCATTGAGCATTAATGAGTTAGACAGGCCATGGGGCACATGAAAGCGCGCGCCCACGGGATAGGCTAGGGCATGTACGCCGCCCACCGGGGCATTCGCAAAGGCCATGCCGGCTAAGCAAGAGCCGAGTAGCATGTTTTCACGTGCTTGAATATTGTCGCCGTGCTGGCAGGCGGTATGAATATTGGCAGACAGTAAGCGCAGCGCATCTTTGGCGAGGCTATCTGAAATAGGGTTCTTAAGGCGTTTACTGGTGAAGGCCTCTATGGCGTGTACCATCGCATCTATGCCGGTGGCAGCGGTCACATGACTGGGTAGGCCGAGTGTTAGCTCGGCATCGAGCAGGGCAATATCGGGTAGCAATAGTGGCGACACCACACCCTTTTTCTCGTTTTCACCGGTTGTCACAATGGCGATGGCGGTGACTTCGGATCCGGTGCCGGCGGTTGTGGGTATTAACACCAGCGGCAGTCGCTGGCCTTTGGCGGCATTCACGCCGTAGACCTCGGCTAGCTTTTGTTCGTTGTTGGCTAGTAGGGCTATCAGCTTGGCAACATCCATAGAACTGCCGCCGCCAAAACCGATAATGCAATCGGCACTCTGCTGTTGGGCGGCCTCGATGCCGCTTAGAATGACCGCTTCAGGCGGGTCTGCGACCACATCGGCAAATACCGAAGCGCGAATGTTTAAGTCTTTGAAATTGGCCAGCGTGGCGTCTAGCAGTCCTGCCTTTACAACGCCGGGATCACTGACAATCATGACTGACTGGCAGGCCATGTCGCGGATGCGATCGGCTAGCTGTGCGGCGGCGCCGCGTTCAACAATAATGGATTTGGTGGTGTGAAACTCAAAGGCCTTCATATCCTCGTGTCCCTTTCTCGTTGTTATCTTGTAAAACACATATGCAAATTTAAGGCGCGCTTAGTGCGTGCAATGTTAGCATGCCAAACAGGATAGCGGAGCATCACGCTTACTCGATACCCACTGAGGCGACCGGCCCCGGCTTTTACCCCGCTTGTTACTCAAGTTCGCGGTATAATCTGGCTAAACTCGATTCTTGTGCTCAGAAGCTCATATTCTGATCGCCAAATAGAACTCTTACACTCAGGCATTAAAGGCTATTTAGAATACGAATGTCGCTTAGCAATGAAGCATCAAACAAGTTAAGTTCTGTGCCGCGCTTCAGCGCGGAGCTGAAGCGGTCTTGGACGGTGAATAGTTCTGCCTTGAACACGCTGTTTCAAGCCGCAAAGACCTTGGGTGCAGACATTGATCAGCTTATTAACGAAGTGGGTGTTCAGCCTGCGGAGGTAGATAGCGATCAACGAGTTCCGGTAGCAGACCTGTTTAACTTATACGACTGCGTGGCCCGAGCCACCAATAAGCCTGACATTGGTCTGTATGTTGGCCGTATCGATTACATCAACCTTCTAAATCTACAGCTGTATGCCTGTTCTGGTTGTCGCACCTTTAAAGAATATTTGAATGTGATGCCTAGTGTGCTGCGTATTTTTGGTGATATCGGTGAGGTGAAAGTGCGGCGCGAGGATCAGTTTATCCGCTTAGACTGGCAGCCCTTAGAAGAAGAAACCAACTCTCAGCGTTATTTGTCAGACTCCTCGCTGGGGGTCGCCGCCGCCATTGTCAATTCAGTGTGTGTTCAGCCCATTCCGGTACGCGCGGCGCATTTTACTTATGCGCGGCCACAGGACCTGACTTTGTTACGGCAGCAGTTTGGCGACAATTTAAAATTTGATCAGCCGGTAAGCAGTTTGTATCTGGATCTCGCTTGTTTAGGTTATCCCCTTATCGGTTTAAATGCCGGCTGGGGGCAGGTTTTAGCACAGCCAATCCGGCACTTATTTGAAGAAGATAGTGCGAGCAGCGACTTTATTATCGCCTTGCGCAAAACCTTATTACGACTATTGCCGAGTGGCGATATGGGCGTGGATAAGGTCGCGGCGGCCCTCAATATTTCCAGGCGCACCTTACAGCGGCGTCTAGCTGAGCAGGGCACCCAGTTTTTACAAATACTGCAGGAGTTGCGCGCGGACCTTGCTCAGCAGTATTTGGCCGATGAGCGCTTGAGTATTACTGATATTGCCTTTTTGCTGGGGTATATGGATCAAAGCTCTTTTTCGGCGGCTTTTCGCGGCTGGTATGGCGTCTCTCCCAGAGACTTCCGCAAGAAATAAACCCCTGCTAGTGGCACCAATTCCCGATTTCGCTGGCACCAATTCCCAAGCCATTATCGTCCATATGTATAGACTAAGCTGACCGCTCTAATCTAATAAGGAAGATCAATGTCTCTCAGTTTTGATAGCGCAAGGATGTTCAATCCGTATTTGCGACCCGAGCACGAAGAGTGGCGCACACAGCTTCGCAAGTGGCTGGAAAAAGAAGTGGTGCCATTTTTAGATGATTGGGAAGAGGCCGGCAAAATACCTGACGATCTGTGGCGCAAAGCTGCCGAAATTGGTGTTATGCAAATGGGCTACCCTGAGGTTTACGGCGGTATCTCTGAAGGCATTGACCAGTGGCATATTAATATCTGCAATGAAGAGTTTACCCGGGCTGGATCTGCCGGGGGCTTAATCAGTAATCTGCTTATTCACGGCATTGGTCTGCCGCCGGTGATCAATTACGGCAGCGACGCGATTAAAGAGATGGTTGCGCCCAAGGTATTGGCTGGTGAAAAGCGTATTTCACTTGGCATTACCGAGCCCTCTGGTGGTTCCGACGTGGCCAATCTCACCACGACCGCCGTGCGCGATGGTGATCATTATATTGTTAACGGTAGTAAGACCTTTATTTCTGGTGTGATGAATGCCGACTGGGTATCTACCGCAGTGCGAACCGGTGGTGAGGGTGGCCGTGGCGTGTCCATGCTATTGATTCCCACTGATTTGCCGGGTGTGGCGAGAACGCCGCTGGACCGCAAGCAGGGTTGGTGGTGCGCAGATACCGGCACGATTTACTTCGATAATGTGCGGGTGCCGGTCGAGAATTTGTTAGGTGAAGAGGGCAAGGGTTTTTGGGTCATTATGACCAACTTTAACCCTGAGCGGCTCAGTTTGGCGGTGACCATGGAGGCGGCGGCGCGGGCTTGCCTAGAAGACGCAGTCGTATGGGCGCAGCAGCGTAAAACCTTTGGCAAGCGCTTGGCGGATCATCAAGTGATTCGTCACAAAATTGCCACTATGAAGCAAAAACTCAATGCTACTCAAGCCTATCTTCAGTATCTAACCCAAGCTTATATCGATGGCCGTTGTGACCCCGGTGACTTGGCGATGGCCAAGGTGCAGGCCAGTGAAACCATGGAATACTGCGCACGCGAGGCCAGTCAAATATTGGGTGGTGCTAGTTATTTGCGTGGCAACCGAGTGGAACGTTTTTATCGCGAAGTTCGCGTTAATGCGATTGGCGGCGGTTCAGAAGAAATAATGCGCGACCTTGCGGCGCGTCAATACCAGTTATAACAGGACTCAATATGACTTCGAATAATCTACCTAAGCTTTGGCATTGTTATACCGCTCGATCATTGCGGGCCTTGTGGGCTCTGGAAGAAATGGGCATAGAGTATGACCTTGAGGTTTTAGCGTTTCCGCCACGGATGTTTCAGCGCGAATTTCTAGAAGTGAACTCGCTGGGGACAGTGCCGTATTTTGTCGATGGCGAGACTCATATGACAGAGTCCTCAGCTATTGGCTTGTATTTGGTTGAACGTTATCAGCGCTATGACTTTGGTTTAAAGGCGGATCACCCTGAGTACGGTGACTACCTGAACTGGTTATTCCACAGCGATGCGACCCTAACATTCCCGCAAACGCTGGTGCTGCGGTATTCGCAATTAGAACCTATGGATCGCCGCCAACCGCAGGTAGTAAAAGACTACTACAAGTGGTTTTTAGCGCGTCTTAAGCGTCTCAATACCCATATTGCTGATCGCGAATTTCTATGTGACGGCCGTTTTACCGTGGCTGATATTGCCATTGTCTATGCGCTGTATCTTGGTCATGGACTGGGGCTGTCGCAGTTTTATGAGCCTCAGGTGCTCGATTACATGCAGCGCATGATGGCGCGG
Source organism: Zhongshania sp. R06B22 (assembly GCF_040892595.1). Lineage (NCBI taxonomy): Bacteria > Pseudomonadati > Pseudomonadota > Gammaproteobacteria > Cellvibrionales > Spongiibacteraceae > Zhongshania > Zhongshania arctica. The sequence goes on from NZ_JBFRYB010000001.1 coordinate 1,895,238, forward strand.
CCAGCCTTTCAAAAAGTCGAACCAATGGGTAAAGATAAGTCGCTATTTTCGCCGGCTCCTTACCCGTTTGAGAACATCCCAGATTTGTTTGCTTAAGAGATATATCTCTCATAAATATTATTGTGGAGTAGAAAATGATATTCACAGAAGAGCACGAGGCGATTCGCCAAACCATAGCAAAATTTATTGATACCGAGATTAATCCCCATGCCGACCAGTGGGAAGCGGACGGAATATTTCCGGCTCATGAATTGTTTAAAAAGATGGGTGATCTGGGTCTTTTGGGTATCTGTAAGCCCGTAGAATATGGCGGTATGGGCTTAGACTATAGCTACCAGATTGTTTTTTCTGAAGAGTTGGGCCGTATCGCAACCGGTGGTGTGTCGATGGCGATTGGTGTGCAGACCGACATGGCAACACCGGCACTGGCACGTTTTGGTAGTGATGCTTTGCGCAAGGAGTTTTTAGCACCGGCGATTGCTGGTGACGCGGTATTTTCTATTGCTGTGAGTGAACCGCACGCGGGCTCAGATGTGGCGGCCATTAAAACTACCGCCAAAAAAGACGGCGATGATTACATTATTAATGGTTCTAAAATGTGGATTACCAACTCCACTCAGGCAGATTATTTGTGTCTGCTGGCCAATACCAGTGATGACAAGCCTCATTTGAATAAGTCACTTATCGTGGTGCCCACCAATACACCGGGTATTTCATTCTCTGAAAAATTAAATAAATTGGGGATGCGCTCATCCGATACTGCGCAGGTATTCTTTGACGATGTGCGAGTGCCGCAGAGAAATCTGATTGGCGAAGAAGGTCATGGCTTTATTTACCAAATGCTGCAGTTTCAAGAAGAGCGTTTGTTTGCTGCCGCTGGCAGTTTAAAAGCGATGGAAGATTGTATTAGTAAAACCATTGACTACACCCGCGAGCGGCAAATATTTGGGCAGTCAGTGTTAGATAATCAAGTAGTGCATTTTCGTTTGGCCGAACTACAAACCGAAGTCGAAGCGCTGCGTGCACTGACTTTTAATGCCGTAGAGGAATACCTCAATGGCACCGATGTTACCCGTAAAGCGTCTATGGCAAAGCTAAAGGCCGGTCGTTTGCTGCGTGAAGTCACCGATAGCTGCATGCAATATTGGGGCGGTATGGGCTATATGTGGGATAACCCAATAGCGCGCGCCTTTCGCGATACCCGTTTAACCTCGATTGGCGGTGGTGCCGATGAGGTGATGCTGAGCATTATTTGTAAAACCATGGGCACCTTGCCGAAGCGCAAGAAATAGGCTGCCTGTTGAGCTCCACATTAAATTGATATTACATTTTAATGTGGAGCTTATTCCGTTGACGTAGTGCTTTCGATTTAAACTTAAGTATTTCTTGAGAAAGTTCTGGGCCAACCTGTTTTGCAAATATTTAGCTAAACTGAATCATAATTAAAACTGATTCAATGGTCTGCCCTCCGGACCTTGCGGCGGGTTCGGTACTGACTTTTGATGAGCATTGTCAAAGTAATGTTAAGGCTAGTGCCTTTGGTTTATAGTCGTGAGGTTGCATACTCTGATTCCAGAAAAGAGAAATCAGAGCAGCGTCTAGCTTAATGAAGTGCTATGCGTACTTAGTGCAGAGAGATGATTTCCTCAAAGAATTGCTGCTTCCCAGACTCCTTTACTTCTTTTATCTGAGTGATGTGGTTGCTGCCAGTAACGTGAAGGCGCCGGATAATGAACGGTCGCTCATCCGGATCCACCCCCGTCACAACCTTGTTGAGATTAGCAAAAGTACAGCTAGTGTTATCATCGCAGTCAAACGGGAAACTATGGCTATCGCCGATGTCACTAAGGTTTATGGTTCCAGTTTCAGACGGGCTCAAGGTGCAGTTATTATACCCACCAAATGAGTTAAAGCCGTCAGTACCGGTGAAGTCAACGGTAGTACTTTTAACCTGATAGTTGTAACCACCTTGTGTGATTTCAGGGTTGCAATAGGATGATGTGATGACGCTTTTAGCCGTCAAGCCATTAAAATCCGTAACTCGCTCATCAGAAAAGGCGATTAGCTCTCTGATTTCCCGACCACTTGCTACAAATTGCTTTACGACGAGAATGCCATTTGATCCCTTTCTATGTGAAATGGTGACTTCAACGTCGCGATTATCTGCGTCTAGACCGCTATACGTGCGGTTTAACTCATCATAAGTGCAGATCGGCGCATTCTCGCAGTTATACCAAGCGTCTGCCCGGTTGTCGTATGCTTCAGAAAACGGTTCGGGTGTGGCGGACAGTCCACAAGATTCGTTCCATGAGTCGGCAATTTCCCCGGAGACAGTTGTCGCGCCAAATTCATAGGAGAGACCGCCGACCGAGTGTCGGCATTCACTGTTTCTCATTAAGCTGAAAGCATTTAGTCCATTGAAATTTACTTTGTAGTCGCCGGCATTATTGTTGATCGATAATGCCAAATGCGCACGTGCATCGGCAACACCAACCAGAGATGTGTTGGCGTTGGCTTGCACGAAGCTGGCAACGGATGGGTCATTTTCAAAGTCTTCGGTTTGCTGATCGAAATCGATGATTGAATCCGAAGCACTAGGAAGTTGAAGTGTTGTGGTATCTCCGTCTGCATCAAGTGTCAAAAGAAGGCGTGCGATGTTAAGGAAATAATCCTGACTATGGGTTTCGTTCTGCAGATCCATTGGGGTGATGATGTCCCCCGCGGCGACAGTACCAATCACATTGCCATAGAGTGTGAAGCTTATATACTCACCAGTCTTGTAGGTGAATTCCCCGTTAGCATTGGTCACACCTCCGCCAGTGTTTGTTTCATAGGTTAAGCCCTGGACTGGCGAGTCAACAAAGACTCCTTTCAATGTGCTGGCCGTCCCGCCGTCATTCCCATCTGTTTCTGAACCGGAAGCGTTATTGCCGCCACTACTTCCTCCGCCGCATGCAGAAAGGGCTAAGGTCATGATTGCAACATAAGTGAGACTGCGTTTCGTACTGATAGTTATTCTGATCATAGAAGCTCCATTTCATATTTATCCATAAAATATTTTCATTTTCCCAGCCTAATAATCACGCTTTCACTACTCATGCAGGTGTCAGGCTGGAAATATACCAAGTGAAAAGACTGGCTAAATTTAGCAAGCAGAAAACTTGGTAATCTTAAGTTTAATCGAATAATTGGAACTTAGACAATCTAATAATACTTGAAAAGATGATCAGACTGCGTCAGACAATACCCCTGTTCCAATCCGTCTCAGCGGAGACGGGAAGGCGGCTACTATCAATCAGGCTCGGCTAGAGTGGCTCATCTGTATAAACCATGACGCAGCGAATATCTGCACGAATCGTTATAAGATCGGCTGTCACCTATCGTATGGAAATGCACCGAAAGGTTGGTAATAAGCACGTATTGCGGAAGTTTGGCTTCAATCTGTGTTGCGAATATTTAGCTAAACGGGATCATAATTAACAGCCCGTCGACAATCAAAGATAAGGATATTCTGCAGTGCAATGTTATTTATACTATGGATCTTATGAGGGGCTGAATTAGATTGCCCTACTTTTTTAATCCGTTGTTTATGACAGCATTTAAATGGGGCTCAGCAATGTGCGGCTGAGATATTACTCATTATAGCGTTACATCCTATATGCTATTAAGCTGCGCTAGGAAGGTGGAGTATCAATTTGGCGCCGTCTTTATAATCGCTATCTAGGGATAAGTAGCCTTTTTGCTTACGTGCAAAATTACCGCATAAGCTTAAACCCAAGCCAGAACCCTTTTCTCCCTCGCTGCCATGCTGACTAGTGACGCTGTCACCAAATAGCAGATCTTTTATCTCTGCGGGTACTCCTGGTCCGCTATCTCTTATGACCAGCTGCACCTCGCCGTCAACGGTGTTGGTTTCAATGTATATACTGCCATTCTCTGGTGTGTATTTGACGGCGTTTGCCAACAAGTTGCGAATGATAGTTTTCGTTAAATTGACGTCAGCCATAGCGGCAGTATTATCATTTCTATCATAGGTGATATTTATTTTTTTTAAGGCAAAGCTTTCTTTCATGAAATCCATGCTTTCTATGACTAGTGGAGCCAATGGCGTAGATGTTAAGTCAACGTGAACAGCGCCCAATTGATTGCGCGACCACTGCAAAATTTCGTCTAGTAATTGATAAAATTTTAATGATGACGCCAAAATGCCATCTGCCATTTGTGCAAGGCGCTCTGGTTTTAAGGTGTCTGCCTTTTCGCGCAGAATGTTTGATAAACCCAGAATGCCGGTGAAAGGGGAGCGTAAATCGTGAGCCATAACGGCAAAAATTTCTTGCTGATCTTTCTGCATGCGCTCTAGACGACGGTTATGAAGTCTCAGCTCTAATTGACTAACCACCTGTTTGGCTAAGATGTTTAAGGCGAGCTTCTGATTTTCATCCAACATTTTAGGCTCGGTATCAATGACGCATAGGGTGCCAATGGGTAGGCCGTTTTTAGTTACCAGTGGTGCTCCCGCGTAGAAGCGAATGTCCGGCCCAGCGGTTACCAGTGGGTTGTCCACAAAGCGCTCATCTTTTAATGCATTTGCTACTTCAAATACTTGGTCTTGCAAGATAGCGTGGGAACAAAAGGCGATATCTCTAGGTGTCTCCGGTGCGTCAAGGCCGACGCGGGATTTAAACCATTGGCGATCTTTGTCGATAAGCGAGATAAGTGAGATTGATGTACCGCAAATGGAACTTGCCAACTCAGTCAGTTCATCTAGGGCTTGTTCGTCTTCAGTATCCAATACTTCGTAACGCAGCAGTTCTTCGATACGTTGTGTTTCATCTGGGTGCAAGGCGGCGCTTATCATAATGCACAAATTCCTAGATTTAGGTAGCTCGGCAGCACCAAGTACATTGAAAAAACAGCTAGCAACGGGGTGTTGAGGTTATATTTACGTCAGCCTGGGTGCGCTCCGGTTTTCCGCTGCGGGTTCTGTGAGTATAGACGGAATATCCGCTCCATTCTTATGTAATGGCGGCATAGTTAGCGCGGCTATATCAAATCCTTCACGTCTTTGTATATTCAAGATAGCAGTGTTTTCTGTATTTGGAACCTGCTCCGTGGCGAGCGCAGTCAATTGCATATGTAGAAATGCTGACTGCGGCGACAAGTTTGCTAGCAGGCCGGTACTTGCCGGATTTACAGTTTTTCTCGCCCATGAGCGATAGAAAAGTCTTGGTTTGGTCCTAAGGGGATGATCCCGGTGGGGTTGATCATCAGGTGGCTGGCGTAATAGTGGGTTTTAATGTGTTCAAAGCTGACCGTTTGCGCTATGCCGGGGACTTGATACAGCTCGCGTACATAGCCGCTAATGGCGGGATAGTCGGCCAGTAATTGGCGGTTAGTTTTGAAATGGCCAAAGTACACCGCGTCGAAGCGAATCAAGGTGGTGAATAAACGCCAGTCCGCTTCGGTTATTTGGCCGCCTGTCAGGTAGCGCTGCTGGGATAGCAGGTCTTCAAGCCAATCTAGCGATTCAAATAATTGATGAAATGCGGCTTCATAGGCTTCTTGGGTGCTTGCAAAGCCCGCTCGGTAGACGCCGTTATTAACGGTGTTGTAAATGCGGTCGTTCAGAGTATCGATACTTGCCTGTAAAGGTTCTGGGTAATAGTCGCTGGTGTTGCCGCTTAAATGATTAAACGCGCTATTAAACATGCGAATAATCTCTGAGGATTCATTGCTCACAATGGTCTCGGTTTGCTTGTCCCACAGTACTGGAACGGTAACTCTACCCTCATAATCGCCATCGGCTTTCAGATACAATTGGTAGAGAAAGTCCAGGCCGTAAAGCGGGTCTTTCATTTCCCAGCCGTTTTCCAGCATGACTGGCTCGACTACGGTGACATCTATATAGTCTTGCAATTGCTTTAGCTCGCGAAAAATCAGTGTGCGGTGTGCCCAAGGGCAGGCCAGTGATACATAGAGATGGTAGCGACCTTTCTCTGCCTTAAAACCCTGTTGACCCTCGGGGCCAGCTTCTCCGTTTGGCGTTAACCAGTGCCGGAAGCCGCTGTCCTGACGGCGAAATTCACCGCCGCTATTGTCTGTTTCATACCACTGGTCAACCCATTTACCCTGCTGTAATAAACCCATTATGTTGCTCCTATAAAGTGTGTTGCCCGATAAAGCGGCCGACCTGTAATTCTTATCCGGTAATACGGTCGGCCTAAGGGCTAAATCCTGCGCTGCTATTGATGGCTAATATGTTCTTGTTGATATCACTTATACGATGTTTGTTCAGTGAATAGTCTACTTTGGCAGTTGAATATTAATCAGGCGATCGACACTTAGGCTGCCCGCACCTCTGAATACTAGGCCGACACTGATTGCGAGCAAAGCTAGGGCAAATTCGTAACCATTATTTGCCATAAAGAAGCCGTTATCCAAGTGAACGGTAACGATAGCAACGATCATGGTGAAGGCAAGAACCAAGGCTGTGGGGCGTGTTAGCACGCCGGCGATGAGGAATAGACCGCCAAAGAATTCCGCGCTGCCGGCTAAGATTGCCATTAACATTCCGGGCTCGATTCCAATCGATGCCATCCAGCCAGCGGTGCCTTCAAGACCGTAACCACCGAACCAGCCGAATAGTTTTTGAGCGCCGTGGGCAGCAAAAATGGCGCCCGCAGCTAGGCGAATGGCTAGTGTGTCTAGACCGCTGTGTGTTGAAGTGATGGTGTTTATGATTGCTTTCATTATATTTCTCCATGCGTTTGTTATGAGGTTTGCTTAACTGATGTGCTCATTGTAATGATTCTGGATGTGGTAATAAGAGGTGTTATTTGTTTAGAATGTTCTAATTATTAGAACTATTTTAGGGTGCTGAAATGGCGAGAAATCCAATAACAATTGATGTCTTGGAAACACTCGACGCGATCGAGCGACGCGGCAGCTTTGCAAAAGCGGCGGAAGAGATGAATAAAGCCACCTCGGCGGTTTCTTACGCCGTGCAAAAGCTAGAGGAACAGTTAGATATCACTTTGTTTCAGCGCCAGGGCCGGCGCTCAGTATTAACGCCAGCGGGCAGGCTAATACTGGTCGAGGGCCGGGAGATATTGCAAACCACGGCGCATCTGGCAAATAAGGCAAAGGAGCTTGCCACGGGCTGGGAGACCCATATCAATATTGCTGTTGAGTCATTGCAATCCTATTCCAGTTTTTTTGCGGTGCTGTCTGAGTTTCTCCGCGAGCATCCAACTATTGAAATAGATGTGCGTGAATCGGTCTTAAATGGCGGCTGGGAGGCGCTAGAGCAGGGTCAGGTTGATTTGATTGTGGGTTCGCCGGGGCCGGTTCCGCTCCAGAAAGGCTACCGCGCGATACCTATGAAGAGGCTTGATTTGCTGCCAGTAATAGCGTCTTGTCACGAGCTGGCCGTTTTTGCGGCGAAGCCAGAGACTTTGGAGGTTTTGCTCTCTAAGGTCAGGCGGATCATTACCCACGACACGTCGATGACGAGTGTCACTCGCAGCGCGGGCTTGAGCAGCGATGGCAAAATATTCTATGTACAAAACATTGATCAAAAAGTGGCGGCGATACGGGCCGGCATTGGTATAGGTCATCTGCCACGCCAGCGTATTCAAGCGCAACTTGATAGCGGTGAATTAATCCCGCTGGGGTTAGCCGTAGTACCTGTCCTTGAAAATTTTATCGCTTGGAAAATAAGTAATAAAGGCCGGGGCTTGCGGGCACTGACACAGGGCTTGGCGGCCGCTTTAGGCTAAAGGTGCTGAAACCGTATTGCTAAACAGGTCAGCGGCGACGTGATTGTCTGCTGTAGACAAGCCCGGCCTTAATACACAATGTCCGCGCTGGGATATTTTGTGTAATATTAAAAGTTCTGAAATGAACCCACTATAGACCGGCCTTGATAAGGTCGCTCGCTGGATACAAAGGCCTTCTTAAGCGTTTGCAAGGCCATAAAAAATAAGCGGAGATCTATTCGTGAAGATTAAGTACGCCTTCTTACTCCTTGTGTCCCACGGGCTTGCTGTCGCAATTGGCTTTGCTGGGGGAATTTATGCTCTGCCTATTCTTATCGCTCCGCCACCGCCATCGCTGGCTGATATATCTGCGGGTGCTGACGGGGCTATGTACTCGGCAGAGTTTCATCGCGACCTTGAGGGCAGCGACGCTTTTCACTGGGGAGAGGGCAAAGTATCGATAGGGCGTGACTCAATCTCGCTCATGGGTAGTCTAGCGCCAGGGCCGGACTACAAGCTCTACCTCTCGCCTGAGTTTGTCGAGACCGAAGCCGAGTTCAATCGGCTGAAGTCGCGAATGGCGCTCGTTGGCGACATTAAGACCTTTGCCAACTTCTTGATTAAGCTTCCCGCAGGTGTCGACCCGTCGCGTTACACAAGTGTTGTCGTTTGGTGTGAGACTTTCGGCGAGTTTATTACCTCTGCTAAATACAAGTGATCGCTGCTGTGACCTTTAACATGGTGGCGGCTGTGTGGGCTTGAGCAGCAGTAAATCTAATAGGTGATGGCTGGCGTGCATAATCATGGTCGTGAGTTTAAGGGTATGGGGGTATTTCCTAGCCGGTATCTTATTCATTTAAAACAATCAATCTAGGGGCAGGGGATGAATTTCGGTGGCGCGTTAAGTGTGGTGTTTTTGGCTATCTGGTCGGTGGTAATGTTTGCCGCGAATGAAACATTGGTTTCCATGATGTTGGTGAACGCGGCTGTTCAGGTGGTGCTCTTTATCTTGGTCGCATGTATTCCATTTCTAATAACGGGCCGTATGTCATATGTTGATATCGCTTGGCCGTTTGGTGTTGCCCTTATTGGTGTTCTGATTCTATTGATGGGCGATGGCAATGCCATCCGTAAGTTTGTGGTTGGCGGTGTCTATCTGCTCATTGGTTTGCGCATGGGCCTAGGCGCGTTGACTATGGCTAAGGCCACGGGTGTTATTTTTAAAACCGAATTTCCTCGCTACGTCTATCGTCGCATGATTTTGGAAGAGTCTGACGGGGCGCGGGTTAAATTTCATTCTCTGGCCGAAATTATGGCCCAGGGCTTTGCGAATATGTCGGTTTTGGCCTTGCCCGGCTTTATGCTGGCCATCAACGGTAGCGATGTGTTTTCAGTATGGGAAATTGCGGGCGTAGGTATTTGGCTCTTGGCGTATATTCTGGAATCGATAGCGGATGCGCAGAAGATGCTGTTTATCTCGAAAAACAAGCGGGGAGTTTGTGATATTGGTTTGTGGCGCTACAGCCGTCACCCCAACTATTTTTCTGAATGGCTGGTGTGGACGGGCTTGGTGATAGCCTCAGTTCCTTCGTGGCTGGCATTGCAAGAGTTTGAAATCCTGGCTATTTGGATCGTATTGGGGGTGGGCGCGATTGGCGCGTCGGTGATGTTGTACATTACCCTCAACTATCTCACTGGTGCCATTCCTTCGGAATACTATTCAGTTCAAAAACGCACTGAATATAAAAGGTATCAAGAAACAACAAACAGGTTTTTTCCTTGGTTTCCAAAAAATCCAGGATCTTAATTATTTGATGAGGTTTTGCAGCGCTGCGGTTACGGCTGTGGCGATGATGTTTGTGAGTAGATATTAAATTTACTGAAGAGTTTGGCTAGGCTAGTATCTTGAAATTTGAACACGTTCTTTACAGCCCGCCAGAGAATTAAGGAGAAACTATGGAGGAAGCAGTTTATTGGTACGCGGTAGCTGCAGTGCTACTGTTCTTAAAGATGTTTGCTATCTCTGCCTATCAGGGTTTTCATCGCATCGGTAAAATGACGTTTAAGACGCCTGAAGATGCTGCCTTCCTAGGAAAAGAGCCGGTTATGGAAGAGCTTCCTCAAATTCAAAGGTCGGCCCGTGCTTGGCTAAACGATCTTGAGAATATTCCAATTTTTTTATGCCTTGGCCTTGCCTATATTTTGGTGGATGCTTCTCCAGATTCGGCAGTGTGGTTATTTATGATATTTACTGCGGCCCGCTATGTGCACACATTGTGTTACCTGATAGGACTTCAGCCCTGGCGGACATTGGCCTATTTTGTCGGAGTCGGTTGTACGTTCGCCATGTGTGTTCAAATTTTGGCGGCGCTTCCCTAGCGGTCACGGGTACGTCTGTCGCCCTGGTTTTATCACTTTAAGTATTTTCTTGGCGCTATCTAGCGAGAGTTAAATTATGAGTCGTACTGTGTTCAAAGCCTGCCTTATATTGGCGGCGCTGCTATTCACAATCATTTTCTGTGTTTTGATGATTCCGGCACTGATTCAAAATCCCGATATTATTGCGGCGTTTGGGGCGGGTTTTGTTAACCCATTTGCAGCCGGATATTCCACCGACGTATTTTTTTGCTGGTTTGTGTTGGCGGTCTGGGTATGGTTTGAAGCTTCAAATGACGGAATAAAGCACGGCTGGGTCTGCCTAGTTTTGGGTGTGGTTCCGGGTGTGGCAGTGGGTTTCGCACTTTACTTGTTGCTCCGTTATTCGCAGTTGAGTGCCAAGAGCACTGAACAAGTGTAATAAAAGAGCGTCTGGAAAGTTGAGGTAATGGGACTCGCTACAGACTTGCGGTAGATTCGCGCAGGGCGTCCATCTTAATTCTAATGTCTTCTGCTTCACTAGTGATGGTGGAGTAAGACCGTATATCGCCATTGCGCTGCGCATACATGGCTTCTTCTAGTTTTTGTAAATAGAGCTTGTTTAGTTTTTTAATAGGGTCTTTCTTAAGAAATGAGAACATGGCAAACACCTGAAAGTCGTTTAATAGTGGTGTGTACGCGGCCCAGTCAGTTCCGGTTTACATTTTAGCTCTAAAAGTCTATCAATCGTTGTTAGGGCGATCTCAAGCGCTGCTTCTTTGAAACGCCACTGCTCTCAGCGCATGCAGGCAGCGTTTAGGGTGGGCGACTGATACACGGGACCACGAGGCACCAAATGATCTCAGTAGTGGGTTTGTGAATATATGTATACATAAGTGTACTAACTCGCGCTCAAGCTAGGTATATTGCAGCTTGTATATTTATTGAACAGCGCTTTGCTCCCCGAAAATGCAAGCTAGCGCGAGAGAATGACCACCGAGATGATCTATGGAAACTGGAAAAAGCCTGCACGGCGCGGCCCGCTTAGCCTTTGATGCAGTAGAAAATGTCACTGATATTGTCGAGGGCATGTATCGCAATATTGCGGCTGTGCCGCTGCCACTAGGTAAAGCGCCGCAGGGTCGAGCGCGGGGTATTGCCGGTCTGGTTCATGAGGTAGTGCGGCAGGTGAACAGGGGAGTCCGCAGTGCGACTGACGTCGTACTCACGCCAGCATCGGATTATTTCGACAAATTTTATCCACCGGGCCCGCATCGGGCCGCAGCTATCGCGGCACTAAACGGCGTTTGTGGAGACCACCTGCTAAAAACTGCTAACCCACTAGCGATACCTATGCGGATGCGGGTGTATCTGCCGCTAGACAGGTCCGAAAGCCCCAGTGTAGACGGCGACCAAATCGAGCCAAAAATAGCGTTTGCGAGCTTATTTGAAACCTCCTTGCGGGCGGTTGAGGTATATCCACAGCCATGTGCTTTCGCAGAGGCCGATTTTAGCCCCAGTGGTCGGATTCTGATTTTGGCGCACGGCCTTTGTATGAATGATATGGAGTGGACCTCGAAGAACCATAATCACGGTCGTATGCTGGCAGATGCACACGGCTATACGCCGGTCTATGCACACTATAATTCTGGCCGACACATCTCAGAAAATGGTCGCGAATTTGGTGAGCAGATCAGCGGCTTGATCGACGCTTGGCCTGTGCCGGTAGAATCGGTAAGCATCGTTGGTTTTAGTATGGGTGGTTTATTGACACGCAGTGCCTTGCATTTGGCGCAGCAGCAGCAAAGCTCGTGGTTGGAGAAAGTCGACAAAGTCGTTTATGTGGGTACGCCACACCACGGTTCGGCGCTTGAGCGCGGTGGTTATTGGTTGCAAAAATCCATGACTTACAGCCCCTACACCGCCCCTCTGGCCGCACTCGGCAGAATTCGTAGTGCCGGCATTACCGATCTGCGTCACGGTAATATATTAGATGACGACTGGCAGCTCCATGACGAGCATGAAGACAATTCCGATCACCGCAGCTCCGTACCGTTGGCGGCGGGCATACAGCACTATGCCATAGGTGCAAGCTTGTCTAAGTGTGCAAGCACAGACATGTCGCGCCTGCGAAGTGATGGTCTGGTTCACCCCAACAGTAGCTGGGGTAAACACCCTAAGCCTGAATTTAATCTGCAACTCTCGGAAGATAACTGCCGTATTTTTTATGGCTTAGGCCATTTAGCGATGTTGCATGACCAGCGTGTCGCAACGCAGTTGAATACCTGGTTGCAGCGCTGATCGGCCTGCATTTACGCAGGGCCCTGATGAAATCAAAAGTCAGCAAGCATTGAGAAATGGGCGGCCAGTGCTGCGCAGAGTAAAGCCAAGACCATTGTGCCCCAGCCATAGGCCGCAGGACGCTGGGTGAAATTGGTGTAGCAGGCGCCAATCATTACGGCGGTAAGTAGACTTGCACCGAATGCAGCGTAGATTGGCTGCCAGAATCCGACGATTAATAGTGGGGTGGCAATCAGCTCCAGTGTGCCGGCAACACGCATAAGCCAGTGCGGGTAACCAAAGTTATCGAATTCGTCGCGCATGTGAGTGTGGCCCAATACTTTCATTGCGCCAGCAATACTAAAAAAAACAATAAATACGATCTGCAAGATGCTCACTGCGATATTCATTGGACCGCACCCTTAGGGGCTGTTTTGCTAAGCGAGCGCTCGTGAGTTTGAGCCCAAGTTCTATTTAAATATATTAACCGCGCCAATATGCCTGTGGCCGTCAAGTGAGGTGGCGATGAAAATTCCAGTGAAAAGCTAGGCATCACTGGAGTGGGCGTCGGTGATATCTTCTTTAGCATAAATGCTGCCCTTTATTATTATTTTGAAGCGATATTAAAGACTGACACTGAGCTCTGCCGTGATCATTCTGGGCGGCATTAAAAATCCCATATGTGAACCTTCAAAGATGGGTAGGTCGGCGGTGAATTGGCGAATGAGTTTATTTTCTAGGTTTTTAATATGAACCATAAAGCGCCAGCGTTCCTGGGGGTCGACTAGGCCAATATGTAAATTCACTAGCGAGTAGGCGGTTTGGGTATCGATGGGGTCGAGGTCTAGGTCAAAGAAAATATCGTCACGCCAGCTGTAATCGGCGCCCAAGACCAGCGCTAATTTATTATCTATAAGCGGTACTGCAGTGTGGAAGCCAAAATTGGCGCTGTATTTTGGCGCTCTGGGTAGTTGCTTGCCGGTGAGGTCGCAGGTGTCATCTGATGATCCAGCCTGACAGGGGCCATCGATATATTCATCAAATAAGGCATTGGTATAGCCGGCACTGGCGTAGATCATGGTGCCGCGCCAAGGTTGGAAGTTTATGTCGAACTCCAGCCCCTCGGTAGTTGCTTTGGCCGCGTTGCTGACTAGAAAGCCATTGCCAATAAACGCTTGAATCTGCATGTCGCTAAACTGGGTTTGAAAGGCAGCCGCATTGGCAGTTAGCGCGCCATCTAGGGCGGTGAGCTTATAGCCAAGCTCATAGGCGATGGCGGTTTCTTGATCGAAACCGGATTCGTCGGCGGTGCGGGCCAAAGGATTATAACCGCCGGCTTTAAAGCCTTCGGAGTAAGACGCATAGAGCATCTGATCGTCCCAGGCGTACTTTAGCGACAACTTGGGGGCGACATTGGATTCATTTCGCTTGTCTCGCAAGGTGTACTCGGTGACGCCAAAGGCGCTCTGTAGTAGCAGGCCGGTTTGCTCGTAGTCTTGTACCAGGTCAACCTTCTTGGTTTCTTTTGAGGCGCGCAGTCCGGCAATGGCACTGAGACGATCACTGATATTCCAGCTTAGTTGGGTGAATAGGGCGAGTGTGCTGGTGTCTTGCTGAAAGGTTTGGATTAAGGCGTCGGTGGAAGCGCTATAAAGTAAGGGGTCAAGAATATTGCCCAGTGGGCCGGTGATGGGCGAAAGCTGATCAGCCAGTGCCGACGATAGCGCATTTAACAGCACAGCGCTGACAGCGGGATCGGGTAGCATGCGCAGATCACCATCTAGGTGATTGTCTGAACGAAAGCCAAAAGCGCCCACTATGTATTCAAGTTTTCCCGGTGCTGAGGTGAAGCGAATTTCCAGCATTTGTTGATCGTATTCGGTTTGCCTATCCCAGTCGGCAATGGGGGCGGGGCCGGTATCTGCGTCAACGTATAAGGATTCGGTCATTTGTGCATGGCTGGCGATAATCGTCAGTAATTGCTCACCGAAATCCCAGTTAGTATCTAGGTTAACAACCGTCGATTCGCTGCTACTGGCGTTGTCGCTATTGCTGTGGCCAACATAATCAAAGCGATCTTCTAGGGTGGCGTCGAACAGGCCGTGGACGGTGGCCGCGTCTGGCTGCAATACAAAGGGTTCCCAACCTTGGCCGTTGTCTTTAGCTTCACCGCGATACAGGGTTAGAACAAAATTAAGATCGTCGCTGGCGTCGAATAGCAGTTTGCCGCGAAGCCCCTGTTTATCGACTTGCTTCTCATCGACATTGCGGACTGAATTATAAACATAGCCGTCTTTGCTATGGCTAGTGGCGGCTAAGCGCAGCGCGAGTTTTTCTTCGATGAGGGGGGCATTCACGGTGGCGCTAATTTCCTGATTGCCAAAGTCGCCGCCGTTGATTGTCGCGCCGGCCTGCCACTCGTGCTGCGGATTGGCACTCGTCACGCTTATTGCGCCTGCCACGGTGTTTTTGCCGAACAATGTGCCCTGCGGGCCCTTTAATAATTCGACGCGTGAGAGGTCAAGAAAGGCGTCTTGTAGAAAGGCGAGCTTGCCGTAGTAAATGCCATCTACATAGAAACCAACGGATTGCTCCATGCCATCATTTATCGGCGAATTCAGGCCGCGCATGCCCACTTGTACGTAGCCTGGGGTCATATTGATATCGGTGTTGGGGCTGGCAAGGGCGACGTCTTCAAAGGACTTTATAGCGGAGGCCTGCATGCGCTCCGCGCTCATTACCGATACCGAGAGTGGAACATCTTGTGCCGATTCAGCACGTTTTTGCGCAGTGACAATGACTTCTTCAATATAGTCTCTGCGTTTTTTTTCTTTGATGTCTGTCCAGGCATTGCCGGACGCGATCAGAATAGCTAACAGTAGAATTATTTTCATTATTATTGTCCGTGCTATTGGTTTTATTCTGTAAGTGCTCAGGTTTTCGGTAATTCTATTTTCCCACGCTGGACTTTTTTAAACTGGATGTTGGTAAACACAGTCGCCCCATTTGCCAGTAGGCGTAAAGCGAAAACACAATGGCGGTGGCGGCAACGTATATTCCTCTTTGTAGCGAAAACGCCAATGGGTCGGACGCCAATAACAGGCGGCAGAGATCAAAGACGGGCCACATAATTAGCAAAATATATAAGCCCATCGCGATGGCAATAAGACGAATTTGATGTGAGCTTACTGCAAAGTGACGGGATGCGGCTTGTTTGTCATTAGTCATCTTAGGTCTCATCTACATAGGTTTAACAATGGCGAGATACAGCACGGTCATACCGCCAATGGCGATGACTGGTGTAGTGACAATCAGGAACCACCAGTGGCGGTGGATGGCCAGCTCATAGTGCGGTGAATTAAAACTGTCGCCGTCGGGAAGGCTGCGGCGTATCTTGGCTTTATTGCCGCCAAAGTGAGAGAGCCAATAGTCAAGGCATTCAATGGGTAGAAAAACCAGAACGACAATAGTGAGCTTCATAGCGAGCCAATAAGATTGTGGCCCCCAGCCGCTAATGAGCAGTAGCGCTAAACCTGAAATGAGGACCGCAGGGAAGGCGGTGTGCTCCAGTATCACGCCGTCATCGAAACGTTCCATTGCCCAATTTCGCTTCTTTATACTATCTATATCGTCGGGGTCCGCCTGCCATGCGCGCAGTACCGGCACTAAATAATTTAAATAGGCGACCGAGGTGCTCCACAGCCAGAGTGTCGCAAAGCTGATATGGATAAATTTGATATGTATATAGTGGCTAGCCAGCCATTGGCTCAGGGTATCCATGCTCATATTAGCTTCTTGGTTTTTATTGTTATGGTAATTACTGTTAATCTCTAAGACAATACCATACGGTATGGTATGTATTATAGTCAAGAGTATTGACAATTTTGGGGTCTGCATGAACATGGGTGTCACAAAGCCGTCGAATAGACGTAAATCGATACAGGATTTTGTCAGCGAGGCCTTTGAGCTTCTTGCAGAGGCGGGGACGGCGGACGCCTTAACAATAGACAGCTTATGTTCGCGCTTGGGCGTTTCTAAGGGTAGTTTTTACTGGCACTTTAAAGGCCGCGGTCCGCTAATTGACGCCTTGGTCAACGCATGGGCCGGTAATTTTCACGTTGCCATTCACCGTGCGATTGAGGCGCAGACCGCCGACAATGGGCGCACAGTTATCGAGGAAATTAGCCATTATTGGCTAAGCAGCAATATGTCTAGGCTCGATCAAGTGATGCGCCATTGGGCGCAACACGATGAAGGTGTTTATAAGGCGGTATGCCAGGCTGATGAGCTGCTACTTAATTTCTTAAAGAGCAATATTAAAACCCTTGCTTATAGTGAGGAAGAGGCACATCGCCGTGCAAGATTGATGATGGCTATTGGGATTGCCGAGCCCATGCTTGCCCATTTACCCAAAGCTGGCTCCGATGACAAAGAGCTTCAATGGATACTTGATAGCGTTCTTGGCTTAAAAAAATAGCACATTCGGCTGAGCGCCGTATCAAGGTGTGATGGCTTTAAAGAGATTAGGGCTATTCAAGGCAGATTGAGGAAACGAGTTGATTTGACTTGTGGTATGCATGAGCACTTTGCCACCTTCTGAGTTATCAAAAAGTATGGATCAAGGTGGCGGCGCTGTAACTTGCTGGGGGTGTTACTTATTTTTATCTACCCTAGGTCTTGATGCTAGGCCTTAGCACCAAGGATCTAGACCATTAGGCCTTTTTTGCTTCAGGCTGTTTAGTCGGGGGAGGAACGATTTGGCCACTGACGCCTTTGACGACATATTGAACCGCGCCACCAGACTTTAAAAAGGCAGCCGTTTGTTCTTCAATAGTGGCTGTAGTGACGATATCTTTTGCGGGTGTCTTACTCATTCTATATTCCTTGTTAAATATTGGCTTGTTCGCCCGCTTTGATAATCGCTACTATCTGAATTGGGGCAAATCTCGTTGTAGTGAATAATGAAATTCTATTCCCGCTGTCACCATTGCGAAAATACTGGGTGAAACTGATTTGACAGCTATCTCGAATGTAGTGATATCCGCTTAGGCCGATGTCATTTCGCGTGTCGTTTATACTGCCGATAGAAGATGCAGTGGTATATCTGGCGTGTATTAACGCTGCCCTTGCCATACTTCGCTGCCACAGTATACGCTTTTTTCGGTGTCTCTATCGGGAAATCTTTTAGTTGTCCGCCCTGTAGCCTCCTTTTGTCAACTGCCAGTACGGCCTTCAACATTACTAATAATGTGTTCCGCAGCACTCCGCGGCTCTGTTTGCGCGCTAGGAGCGTCCTAAAATTGGATGGCTGCGATACCAATTCTGTGTGGTGAGTGTTTGCGACGATGCTGGGCTATTGCTTAAGGGGAGAGATTAGATGACGGTTTTTCTCATCGGGCGTGATGTGAGCCAAGCGCCACCGACACAATTCACCTATACAGATGCTCAGTGTCGGTGGCCTTAGTCGCTGCGGCTTATTTTGGGCTTGCGCGGCCGCTTAGCAGCGATACGATTAATTTGTGTCCAAAGGCAGCTTGGCTTTTCCAGTAGCCATTAAACTTTGCTAAACCATCGTCAATGTCGGACACGCGACTGTGGTAGAACATATGCAGGGCCGGATCGATCACACAGTCTTGGTGAAGATTATTGCTTGGGATAATAATTAACTTAGCTAGCAGGGGTATTTGTAGGGATTCTACCGCCGGGCTGCCGCAGGATTTGCACTTACCTCGCTGTACCGCTGGTGGCGGCCGATAGGCTTTGTACTCTAAAGACTCGGGGCTGGGTAGAACCACATTTTTAGCCATGTAAATACTAATGTCTGCGAAGGCGGCTTGATTGAACTCTTGGCAAATAGTGCAGTGGCAGTAACAACGCAGTAGCGGCGAGCCTTGAACCGAAAAAGTAGTTTCCCCGCACGAGCACTGACAAGCATATTGGTTTTCTGGCATGTACTACCTCCCTTGTCTTTAACTTATTGCCACCACCGATTAGTTTTCAATACGGTGTAGGCGCTGCCTAATTATCCACAGTAAAACGTCGTGGGTCTTCATGTTTAATTCATTTGCTGGCTTTATTCTTCAAGCATTAACTGGGTTTTTCAATGCCCGCGGATCAACTTTTTCAGATGATTGCTGGCGATTTCGCCCCCCAGACACACACGGATACTGCTTTTTCTAGTGTTGATGTTTTTGCGGCTGATGCTCAAAACCTGGAAAACGTTTATTGGCAAATACTGAATGGCAGTTCGCACAGCCTTCGACTAGGCGAGAGTAGCGAAAGGCGACAAGTTCTGGGTCTTGTGATTCGGCCGCCTGTGCAAGCTGTTTTGCTCTCGCGTGGAACTCCATATCGAGGCGTTTGAACTTGCTGGGCAGTTTTTGCCTTAGCTCAAGGCTTTGCGCTGGCGTGAGTGACTTTTTCATAATGTAGCTTGCATGCATCTTCTTAGCCGTTTCATTAACCGCCTTCCAGTCTGCCGTGGCGATAGAGAGCGCGACGCTTTGAATGCCATTCCCTAGCTCGCCCATCTCTGCCTTTAGTAAAGTCATCAGCTCGGGTGATAGATCAACGGCTGATTTTTCTTTGTCGCCAGCGAAGCTTGGCGCTGGTGCGATGCAAATTGCTATTGTGATGGCCAATACGGCTATGCCAGATTTTCGAAATTTCACCTTAGGCTCCTTTATTCTGTCGCAAACGGAGAACACCTTATTGTAGCGTTGTTATATATGACCGGCGTTTATCTTGCTGAAATTAGTCGGGGCATTAAAAGTCCACGGCAATAAAGTTTAAAATATTGGGATCACTGCACTCTATCTTTAAATAATCGCAAAGCATACTGGCCGGCGCTATGTGCTCTGAATTTTTCTACATCAGCCCTAGCGTCGGCAGGCGCTTCTTCGAGGGTAGGCAAGCGTATGCCATATTCTGGGGGGAGCAATATTGCGGCAGCCATACTCGCAAAGGCAAGATCAGCGGCGGTGAATTGCGCGCCGCATAAAAATGGCCGGCCATCACTGAGTAATTTTTCGACCCTGTCGAAGGCCTGCTCAATGATCGCGCGACCGGCAACTATATTTTGCTTAGAGATTTTTAGATGCCTGCTCAAATAGATGCGGAATACCGGAAAAATAAAGGGTGCCAGTGCACGCTGCCAATAGGGAGTCATTTGGGCCGCAGTGCGTAAGACCTCCTTGCTAGGTACTTTTAGCCAGTGGAAGTACACCCATCTTCTAGACTCAATGCCCAGACCCTCGTCAAAAAAATGTTCTAAGGCTTCAACCTCTGCAATGATTTCTGGCGGATATAGTTTTTGCTCTGGGGCAAGCCTCTGATCTAGGTATTTAAGAATGTCGGTGGAGTCAGCGATAGCTTGGGAGCCATCGACTAATACCGGAACCATGCCCTTTGATTTGAGACCGCGCACTGCCCAGTAGTGAAAAACTTGTAGGTGGGCCTCTTCAGAATAGGTAATCCCAGCCAGCTCTAAACCCCATCGCGCTTTCTCGCAGTAGTGGCTCATGGGAATAGTGATTAGGCGCATGGTTTAACTCCGGCAGAAAAATGATGTGATTAGACAGATTCGGACAGAGATAGCAGTCTTGTGCAGTACCTCTACATTGCCGCCCTTTTATCATATGCTTTTTTATTAAGATTTTTACGGTGTAATTTTTGCGAAAGCCGTCCTTAGTATGGCTAGGTAGTTATTAGGACTGGCTTTGTGCAAGCTGAGCTGCGTACAGCGATTGAATTGCATAAAGCTAGGTAGTTTTTTGCACAGTGCGTGCGCGAGTCCGTCGATATTTTCCAGTGACGGTTCTACGGCGAGATGAAGGATATGTAAGTGCGACTCGCGCCTATCCGCCTTGCAGTCCATTCGCGCCACAAGTTTTCCATTCCATAATATCGGCAGTGAGAAGTAACCGTACTGCCGTTTATGCTGCGGCACATAGCATTCTATTAAGTAGTCAAAATTGAATAGTGCCTGCATACGTTTGCGTTGAATAAGCAAATTATCGAAGGGTGACAATATAGCTAGTTTGTTGCGTGCTAGGGGTGTGTTTAGTAGCGCGAGGGAGCGGGGTAGAGCGACGTATTGATTGCCGCCGACGTCGAGCTGCACCAACTCACCGTCCGCCAGCATACTCCGCAAGGTGGTGGCGATAAGTGGCTTAGTGTTTTTTCTTAGGTAGCTTATTTCGGCAGGCTGGCCCACGCCATTAGCCTCTAGATATCGCTTAATCAGAAAGCGGCCATATTCTTCTGTAGTGGGCGCCGTGGTGTTAACGGTGGGGCCTAGTACGCGTTCGGTGAGCTCGTATACTTTATGAAAATTTCGCCGCTCTGAGATCATCAGATCACCGCGCATATAAAGGCACTCGAGCGCCCGTTTGGCGGGTTTGCTGCGCCACTCACCGAGCTTCTCGCCGCGATATTCGAAGTCTTTTGCCATGAGTGGGCCCTCGCTAGCAATACGTTTTAAGACCGCTTTCATCAGTGGCTTGTCAGGTTCGTACCAATGGCCTTGCTCGCCACTTGCGATGGCGTGCTTACGCGGCAAGCTGTAGCGATAGTCCCGCATGGGCAGGTATGCGGCCGCATGAGACCAGTATTCAAAGACCTGCTTGCTGGCGAGCAGCTGATCGAGGTGAGTCGCATCGTAGTGGGGGTTGCGGTTCCATAGTGTGTGGTGATGGGCACGTTGAACGGCAGAAATAGTGTCGATCTGAATGTAGCCAAGATGTTCGATGGCCGACAATGTGGCTGAGATTGCGCTACCGCTGCGGCTCGGTCCGGTCGTCGCTAGTTGCTGAGAATGTAAAATCAGTTTTCTGGCTTGTTGAACAGAGAGTGAATCGCTCATGTAGTAAGACTTTAGTAAGGTGGTGAGTAGCGTGGATATAAAGCCTCAGGACTTAGGGTTACGTCGCTAGTATTCGACTGATACTTAATATGCCGTTGAGCCTTCTCTTTGTCAGTAACTATACCCTAATAGCGTGTTTTATCAGGCCTTATCTTTGGCGTTCTTGATGTCCGCTAATCGTATTGTCTATACGCCGAGGAATGGTACTATGCGACTGAAATAATGTTTTTAGTGCGCGTTGCAGACGCCACCGTCGATATTGAGAATAGCTATTTATGCGTTTGCCCGCTTTTCTATTGCGCCGCTTACAGGCCAAAGCTGAACAAATTACCCATCGTATACCCAGTAAAATCATTGGTACCGATTACCTGACCCGCTGGTATGTGATGCCGCGTAATCGTCTGTTTAATGTCTACCTCCATCATGTGACCGGTGATGATCCAGATAT